>CAMERU010000022.1 GCA_945935925.1 uncultured Clostridia bacterium
TGCAAGCAAGATGCGTGCCAAGCCGCCAGGCGTGATTTATTCAGTGCTTCCTTAACAATTCAACAAACAAAAGACCCGCAGCCGAAACTGCGGGTCAATGTTATTTCGGGAAATCAGATCATACTTTCTTCCCAGCACTCGGGAGCGGTCAGACCGAACATCTTGACGATAGTCGGCGCAACGTTCGCAAGACCGTAATTGCCGTCCTTTATGGTGTACTTAACGTCCTTGTCGTAAATGATGAAAGGAACGGGGTTGAGCGAATGCGCGGTTCTTACCTGAATTTCGCCCTTCTTGTTCTTTTCAAGCATTTCGTCGGCGTTGCCGTGGTCGGCTGTTACGCAGAGTGTAACGCCGTACTCGTCGCACACCTTCATCAGGCGCGCAAGCGCAAGGTCAACGCTCTCTACGCCGATGATGGTTGCGTTCATGCTTCCCGTATGACCTACCATGTCGCCGTTCGGGTAGTTGCAGCGCAGGAAATCATATTTCTTCGACTTGATAGCTTCGATAAGTTTGTCGGTTATCTCCGCGGACTTCATCCACGGGCGCTCGTCAAAGCTTACGTTATCGGAGGGTATCTCAACGTAGGTTTCAAGCTCCTCGCTGAACTTTTCGCTCTTGTTGCCGTTCCAGAAATAGGTAACATGACCGTACTTCTGTGTTTCGGAGATAGCGTACTCCTTCTTTCCCGCCGCAACGAATACCTCTGTCATGGTGTTCGTGATCTCGGGGGGATTTACAAGAAATCTCTGCGGTATCTTGAGGTCGCCGTCGTACTGGAGCATACCTGCGTAGCAAACGTCGGGCTTCGGACCTCTGTCGAAGTAGTTGAACTCGTCCATATCGAACGCCATGGAAAGCTCGATAGCGCGGTCGCCGCGGAAGTTGTAGAGGATAACGCTGTCGCCGTCAACTATCTTGCCGACAGGCTCGCCGTTCTCCGCAATAACGAATGCGGGCAGATCCTGATCCACAAGACCGGTTTCCTCGCGGAGCGTTGTATAAGCCTCCATAGCGGAGCCGAACTGTCTGCCCTCGCCCTTGACGTGGGTTTTCCAGCCGAGCTCAACCATTGGCCAGTCAGCCTGATAACGATCCATTGTTATCTTCATACGTCCGCCGCCGGAAGCGATCTTTCCGTCAAAGGTCGCGTCGTTAAGCTCTGCGAGCACGTCCTCCATCTGCTGAATATAGGTCGCGCCTGTTGTCGGGGGGACATCTCTGCCGTCGAGCAGCGCGTGTATCCTTACCTTGGAAACGCCCTCTGACTTTGCCTTTTTAATCATATTGATGAGGTGGGAGATGTTCGCGTGAACGTTGCCGTCGGACAGCAGACCGATGAAGTGCATAGTGCTGTTCTTGGACTTAACATTCGAAACAAGCTCCTTCCATGCCTCGGAGCTGTACATCTTGCCGCTCTCGATGGACTCGTTTACGAGCTTTGCGCCCTGCGAGTAGATCTGACCGCAGCCGAGCGCGTTGTGGCCTACCTCGGAGTTGCCCATGTCGTCATCTGTGGGCAGTCCTACTGCGCCGCCGTGCGCCTTTAAGCGTGTGTTGGGGCAGTTTGCAAGCAGCCAGTCAAGCGTGGGGGTGTTAGCCTCTGTCACAGCGTCGCCCAGACCTGTCTTGGAAAAGCCAACGCCGTCCATAACTACCAATAATACGGGTTTTGCCATAGTTCTGTATCTCCTTCCGAATAATTAGTCAGTGTAACTAACATGACGGGTATGACGGGTTACCTAACCCTTTTTTATAGAAAAATAAAAATATATAAAAAGTATATACAAAGCCGTCATACCCGTCATATCCTGTTCCACAGCGAATATCAGCCGTTAACAGCCGCCTTGATTATCGTTGTGAAATCAGCCGCCTTAAGGGAAGCGCCGCCGATAAGACCGCCGTCAACGTTGGTCTTGGAAAGCAGCTCTGCCGCGTTGCCTGCGTTCATGGAGCCGCCGTACTGAATGGTGACAGCTTCCGCAACGTCAGCGCCGTACAGCTTTGCAAGAGTAGCGCGGATAAATGCGCAGACCTCCTCCGCCTGATCTGCGGTAGCGGTCTTGCCCGTGCCGATAGCCCAAACGGGCTCGTAAGCGATTACGCACTTCTTGAGGTCGTCAGCGGAAACAGCGAAGAAATCAAGCTTTATCTGGCGCGCGATAACTTCCTCTGTGATATTGCACTCGCGCTCCCACAGCAGCTCGCCTACGCAGACGATAGGCTTAAGACCTGCCGCAAGGGCTGCCTTTGTTCTCTTGTTAACGGTTTCGTCGGTTTCGTTGAAATACTGGCGGCGCTCGGAGTGACCGAGTACAACATATTCAACGCCCATTTCTGCCAGCATATCCGCGGAAATTTCGCCGGTGAACGCGCCGCTCTTCTCGAAGTGGCAGTTCTCCGCGCCGATTTTGATGTTGGTGCCTGCCGTTGCGGCAAGGGCTGTTTCAAGGTTGGTGAAAGGAACGCAGGCTACTACCTCAACGTCCTTAACGTCAGCCACCATGGGCTTGAGCTCCTCAAGCAGAGCCTTTGCCTCGGGGCGGGTCTTGTTCATCTTCCAGTTTCCGGCAATAATTGCCTTTCTTACATTCTTCTTCATGGTGTATTCCTCCTGTATTATCACAACACAATATAAGGCGGAGTTGTTCCCCCGCCTTATAGCGTCAAATTAATTACTTATCCTGAATAGCGTCAATGCCGGGCAGACCCTTGCCCTCGAGGTATTCAAGGGACGCGCCGCCGCCTGTGGAGATGTGGCTCATCTTGTCGGCGTAGCCGAGGTTGATAGCCGCGGTAGCGGAGTCGCCGCCGCCGATGATGGTTGTAGCGTCAGCAGCCGCGAGAGCCTCGCAGACAGCAACGGTACCCTTCTTGAGAACGGGGTTCTCGAATACGCCCATCGGGCCGTTCCATACAACGGTCTTAGCTTTCTTTGCCTCGTCAGCGAACAGCTTCATTGTCTTGTCGCCGATATCAAGACCCATCATATCAGCGGGGATCTTGTCAGCGTCAACAACGGAAACCTCGATGGGAGCGTCAATGGGGTCGGGGAATGCCTTTGCGATAGTTGTATCAACGGGCAGGAGCAGCTTCTTGCCGAGCTTCTCTGCCTTTTCGATCATTTCCTTGCAGTAGTCGATCTTCTCGTCGTCAACGAGAGATGTGCCTACCTCGAAGCCCTTAGCCTTGAGGAAGGTGTAAGCCATGCCGCCGCCGA
This sequence comes from uncultured Clostridia bacterium, assembly GCA_945935925.1. Taxonomy (GTDB): domain Bacteria; phylum Bacillota; class Clostridia; order Oscillospirales; family Ruminococcaceae; genus CAG-115. Next base: position 3,224 of record CAMERU010000022.1, read on the forward strand.
TAATGAGCGTGTCGCACTTTTCGAGCAGGTTGGAGATAACGTTCAGCTTGTCCGCAACCTTTGCGCCGCCGAGGATAGCAACGAAGGGACGAACGGGGTTCTCAACGGCGTTGCCGAGGAACTCGATCTCCTTGTTCATCAGGTAGCCGACAGCGGTTTCCTTAACGAACTTTGTAACGCCGACGGTGGAAGCGTGCGCTCTGTGGGAGGAACCGAACGCGTCCATAACGAAGATCTCGTTGTGAACGAGGTCAGCCAGCTCCTTGGAGAAGCCCTCGCCGTTCTTGGTTTCGTCAGCGCCGCGGAAACGGGTGTTCTCGAGAACAACGATCTCGCCGTCGTTCATTGCAGCAACGGCAGCCTTTGCGTTGTCGCCTACTACTGTATCATCGGGTGCGAAAGTAACCTTTGCGGAAACCAGCTCTGCCAGTCTGTCAGCGGCAGCCTTGAGAGAGAACTTAGCTTCGGGGCCGTTCTTCGGCTTGCCGAGGTGGGAGCACAGAACTACCTTTGCGCCGTTCTCTGTCAGCTTGTTGATGGTGGGGAGAGCTGCGGTGATTCTGTTGTCGTTGGTGATCTTGCCGTCCTTCATGGGTACGTTGAAGTCAACGCGGACGAGGACATACTTGCCCTTTACGTTTAAGTCTTCTACATTCTTCTTGTTAAGCTTGCTCATGGTATTATTTCCTTTCACATTGAAAATATTGAACAGTTTGAGCGTGGCATAGGACAAGGCTGTCCCGCGCCGTTGACTGTCTGCAATTTATATTGTACAATATTTCTAATTATTTTGCAAGTGTTTTTTCAAAGAAATCGTTAAATTTTTATTAATTAGCAGATAAAAACAGCCCGCTGCGAAAATACAACAGGCTGTCATTGTTCAAATTATGTCTGCGGAACCATATGCGGCGGCATGATAAGCATGGACTCTATCTCGGAGGCGGGTCGCGGCTTGCTGTAATAATAACCCTGCGCAAGGTCGCAGCCTATCTTGGTGAGGTATTCGCACTGTCCCTTGGTTTCAACGCCCTCCGCAAGGACAACAAGGCTCATCGCCTTCCCGAGGTCGACGATAGCGCCTGTTATCTGCTTTGAAACCTCGTTCTCGTCAATGTCGCAGACAAGGCTCCTGTCGATTTTGAGGATATCCAGCGGTATCATTTTCAGCGACGACAGCGAGGAATAGCCGCTGCCGAAATCGTCCATTGAAATGCTGACGCCCAGCCCGCGTATCTTCCCGAGGACGCCGATCGTGCGTTCGATGTCCTGCATTGCCATCGTTTCCGTGACCTCTATTTCAAGGTATTTCGGGTCAAGCCCCGTTTCCGCGAGCACCCTTTTTATTGTCGAGAAAACATCGGTGCGGTAGAACTGCGCCTGCGACATATTCACGGATATCCTGAGCGGCGTCAGACCCTCGTCCTGCCACTGCTTGCACTGGCGGCAGGCGGTCATCAGCCCCCACTCGTCGATACGGGTGATTATCCCCGTCTTTTCGGCAAGCGGAATGAATTTATCCGGCGAAACAAAGCCCATTGTCGGGTGGTGCCAGCGTATAAGCGCCTCAACGCCGCGCATTTCGCCCGTCTTAAAGGATATCTTGGGCTGATAATAAAGCTCGAACTGACCCTCGTTCAATGCCGTGTTCATCTCGGTGCGGAGTATCTCGTTCTCCACCATACGGTTTTCCATTTCCCGGCTGAAAAATGTAATGCGGCTGCCCTCGTCGGGCATGATGAGGCAGAGGTTCGCCTTGTTGTACATTGTGCGGATATCGTCGTGCAGGTCGAAAAAGCACACTCCGGCAAAGAAGTTAACCTGATCCCTCAGCGCGTCGCTTACTATCTCTCCCTCGAGGAGCTTTCCGAATTTCTCCGCGACAGCCTGCGCGTCCTTTTCGTCGGCGCAGCGCGTAAGTATGGCGAAGTCGTCGGTGTTCACACGACCCGTGATATCGCCCTCGGAAGCAGTCCTGCACAGCGCCCGCGCGAAGCTCCTGACAACGCTGTCGCCCGTTTCCGTCCCGAAAAGCGTGTTTATCTTTCCGAGCTGCTCAACATCAAAAACAATGAGCGCAAGCTCCGCGTCGCCCGACTGCTTTGCTCTCTCCAGAACGGCGTCCCCGTTTTTCAGGAAACCGTCGCGGTTCATAAGCCCCGTCATCTTGTCTATGTCAAGCTGCACGGAAGCCTTTTTTTCAAGCACATTAACCCTACGCATGGTCAGGAAAAGCGCCGCAGCCGCAGCAACAAAGGCAGCGCTGACAATAATTAACGCAATTTCCATATCAGGGTATCGCCTCCCTTAATATCTATATATCTACAAATTATTATAGCATATTATTCCCCCGATTTCAACCCTTTACGCAATTAAATTAAAAATTTAACATTCTCTTTAAACGGAGCCGTCTTTACGCAAAAACAGCCCGCAGCGTTATTCGCCGCAGGCTGTGATTATCGGAATGCTGTCGTAACGAAATTACTGCTTGTCTTCGATATACTTAACGATATCGCCGACGGTCTTGATGTTCTCGACCTCTTCCTCGGGGATGCTTACGCTGAACTCGTCCTCAATATCCATAACAAGGTCAACAACGTCGAGCGAATCTGCGCCGAGGTCGTCTGTGATGGAAGAGTTTTCTGTAATGCTGTCCTTATCGGCAACATCAAGGCGCTCTGCGATCAGATCTCTGACTTTCTCAAAAATATCCATGGTAAATTCCCTCCAAATAAATTTGCCACTTTTAACCGTAGCTATTAACATGATATATTATAAATCATCTGTAAAAAATAATCAATACCCAAAAAACAAAAATACCAAGTTATTTTTCACAAAGTTATTCGGTAAACATGCCGATTTTTCTAAATTTCTGATATCTGTTGGCAAGCAGGGTATCAATATCCGCCTGTCTGAAGCGGTAAACCGCGTCCACGAGATACTCGTATATGCTGTCGGCGGTCTGTTCCTTGCTGACGTGGGCGCCGCCCTCGGGCTCGGGGATTATCTTATCGCAAACGCCGAAGCGCATGAGATCCTCCGCGGTTATTTTCAGCACCTCGCAGGCGTCCTTTTCGCGCGTTCCGTCCTTCCACAGTATAGAAGCCGCGCCGCGCGGGGAAATAACGCTGTACAGCGCATTCTCCAGCATTGCCAGCTCGTCGCACACCGCAAGCGCAAGCGCGCCGCCGCTTCCGCCCTCGCCGAGTATCACCGAGATGACTGGGGTCTTAAGCGTCATAAATTCGTAAAGGTTGCGGGCTATCGCCTCGCCCTGACCGCGCTTTTCCGCCTCAATGCCGCAGAACGCGCCGGGCGTGTCCACAAGGCAGATAACGGGGCGGCGGAATTTCTCCGCCTGCTTCGCAAGGCGCAGCGCCTTACGGTAGCCCTCGGGGTGGGGCATGGAGAAGTTGGTTTTCTTGTTCTCCTCGAGCGTCCGTCCCTTGACCTGCGCGAGGACGGTAACGGGCGTGTCGCTCAGGTAGCCTATGCCGCCGATTATCGCCGCGTCGTCGCCGTACAGGCGGTCTCCGTGGAACTCCATAAACCGCGTGAATATCGCGGGGATATAGTCGTTGACGGTCGGACGGTTTTTATGGCGGATAAGCTCGAGCTTTTCGCAGGCTGTAAGTTCGCTCATCTTCCCGTCACCTCCTTGGGAAATCCGTGCAGCTTGAGGATATTTGAAATGCGCTTTCTCATCATTCCGCGCTCAACTATCATATCCGCGAAGCCGCAGTTCTGCTGAAACTCCGCCGACTGGAAATCGTCGGGGAGCCGCTGACGTATCGTGTCCTGAATAACCCGCCTGCCCGCAAAGCCGATAAGCACCTTAGGCTCGGCGATAATAATGTCCCCGAGGCTGGCGAAGGACGCCGTAACGCCGCCCGTCGTCGGGTCGGTCATTACCGCGATGTAAAGCCCGCCCGCGTCGCTGTGGAGCTTGACCGCACCGCTCGTCTTTGCCATCTGCATGAGGGAGATTATGCCCTCCTGCATACGCGCGCCGCCCGAGGCGGTGAACATTACCACAGGGAGCTTATGCTCCGCGGCGTATTCAAACGCGCGGGTTATCTTCTCGCCGACGACGCTGCCCATGCTCGCCATCATGAAATGGCTGTCCATGATACCTATGACGCAGCGGTAGCCGCGTATAGTGCATTCGCCGGTGACTATCGCGTCGTTCATGTCGCACTGCTGCTGCATTCGCGCGATCTTTTCCTCATACTTGGGGAAACCTATGGGGTTGAGCGACTTCATATCCGCGTCAAACTCGCGGAAGCTGCCCTTGTCGGCTGTGAGGTCAAGGCGCTCTTTCCATGTCAGGCGCGCGTGGTAGCCGCATTTCGGGCAGACCTTCATCGCGCGGACAAATTCCTCATTATAAACAACTCCGCCGCAGCGCGGGCATTTGAAAAGCAGATCCTGCGGTATCTCGACGTCCTTTTCGGCGGTCTGAGCGGGCTGCTCGTCGACAAAACGCGCCTTTACGACCTTAAAAAGATCCTCTATTGCCATTCAGCTCACTCCCCCATTATATTCTTTCTGTTAAGGAACCCGATATCGAAATCACCCGACTCAAAATCCTCGTCCTTGAGCAGGCTAAGCTGGAAATCAATGTTGGTTTCAACGCCCTCAATAATGAACTCCGCGAGCGCAACGCGCATTTTCATTATCGCCTCCTCACGGGTAGGCGCTTTTACGAGAAGCTTTGCGATCATGCTGTCGTAATATGGCGGTATCTCGTACCCCGTGTACACCGCGCTGTCGATGCGGACGTTGAACCCGCCCGGAACGTGCAGCGACTTTATCCTCCCCGGGCAGGGGCGGAAGCCGTGGCGCGGGTCCTCCGCGTTGATACGGCATTCTATCGCGTGACCGGTGAGCTTAACGTCGTCCTGCGTGAACCACAGCGGCTCGCCCGCCGCAATGCGTATCTGCGCCTTTACAAGGTCTATCCCCGTCACGAACTCCGTTACGGGGTGCTCGACCTGAATGCGGGTGTTCATTTCCATGAAATAGAAATTCTTGTCCTTGTCAACAAGGAACTCGATCGTGCCCGCGTTCTGATAGCCGCTGACCTTTGCCGCCGCGACAGCCGCCGCGCCCATTCTTGCGCGGAGCTCGTCGGTCATTATAGGGCTCGGGCTTTCCTCGAGCACCTTCTGATTGCGCCGCTGGAGCGAGCAGTCGCGCTCGCCGAGGTGAACGACGTTCCCGTGCTCGTCGGCGAGAAGCTGTATCTCGATATGGCGCGGGTTTACGATGAATTTCTCGATATAAACCTCGTCGTTTCCGAAGAACTGAAGCGCCTCCTGCTGCGCCGCGACGTAATGGCTCTCGAGATCCTCCTCGCGCTCGACAAGGCGTATGCCGCGCCCGCCGCCGCCCGCCGAAGCCTTGACCATGACGGGATAGCCTATCCCGCGGCAGACTGCCTTTGCGTCCTCTATCGTTTTCACAACTCCGTCCGAGCCGGGAACAACGGGAACTCCAGCGGAGATCATCGTCTTTTTGGCGTTGGCCTTGTCGCCCATTGCGTCCATGACCTCGGGGGAAGGACCGATAAAGGTTATCCCGCAGGTTCTGCACAGCCGCGCAAAATCCGCGTTCTCGGACAGGAAGCCGAAGCCGGGGTGTATCGCCTCGGCGTGGGTTATCTCGCAGGCGGCGATTATCGCCTTTGTGTTAAGATAGCTGTCCTTTGTTGCGGCGGGACCTATACATATCGCCTCGTCGGCTATCTGCGCGTGCAGCGCGGATCTGTCCGCCTCGGAATAGACAGCGACGGTCTTTATCCCAAGCTCGCGGCAGGCGCGCATTATTCTTATAGCGATCTCGCCGCGGTTGGCTATGAGTATCTTATTAAACATTATGTCAGCTCCATGATAAAATATTGTGCTGTCAAGCCTCGGCAGAGGGAGCGGGGTCGGCGAGCGCAAAGGAGATCTCCGCAGTGACTACCTTTTTTCCGTTCACGGTAGCGACTGCCTTGCCGAAGCCGATGGGTCCCTTTTTTCCTGTCATATCAACATGAAGCTCCAGCGTATCTCCGGGGAGGACGGTGCCTCTGAAGCGCGCCTTGTCTATCCCCGCAAAGAACGCGATCTTGCCCTTGTTTTCGGGCAGGCAGAGAGCGCACACAGCGCCCGCCTGCGCCAGCATTTCTATCATAAGCACGCCGGGCTGAACGGGCTGACCGGGGAAATGCCCCTTGAACCAGTATTCATCGGGCTTGAGGTACTTTTTCGCGGTAACGCTCACGCCGGGCTCCAGCTCCGTTACCTCGTCTATGAGAAGGAACGGGTCGCGGTGGGGGATTATCTCTTTGATCTGCTCAAGATTTAATGTCATAGCTGCTCCTTATTCTATCCTCATTATCTTCTGACCATACTCAACGCTGTCGCCGTTATTGACATAAATTTCCGCAACCCTGCCGCTGAATTCGCTGTTTATCTCGTTCATAAGCTTCATGCTTTCGATTATGCAAACGACGTCGCCCGCGTTTACGCTGTCGCCTACCTTGACAAAAGCAGGCTTTTCGGGCGCGGGGGAGGAATAGAACGTGCCGATGATCGGCGACTTTATAATGTTCCCGCTTTCCTCCGCGGGAGCGGCAGCCGCCGGAGCAGCAACCGCAACCGCCGCAGCAGCAGCGGGCGCGGGCGCGCTTATCATCGCGGGAGGAGGCGGGCACTTCCTGCCCTCAATAACTATGTCGAAATCCTCGGTGCTTACCTTGATCTTGCCGAGGTCATTTTCCCTGACTATCCTCGCGAGCGCTTCAATGCACTCAACAGTTTCCTCGATAGGTCTTGTTTCCTTATCTTTAAGATTCATGCCGTCTGTCCTTTCCTCGTCATTCAACCGGCTTCATGCAGATGCAGCCGTTGTGTCCGCCGAAGCCGAGCGAGTTGCTGAGCGCGGCGGTTATCTTCATTTCACGCGTTCCCTCCGTAACGTAGTCGAGATCGCATTCGGGGTCGGGGACGCTGTATCCGAGTGTGCGGTGCACCTTGCCCTCTTTTATGGACATTGCGGTGACAACGGCTTCAACGCCGCCTGCCGCGCCGAGAAGATGTCCCGTCATGGATTTTGTGGAGTTTATCGCGATATCCTTCGCGTGGTCGCCGAACGCTCCCTTGACCGCGAGCGTTTCCGTGCGGTCGTTCATTGCGGTGGAGGTCCCGTGAGCGTTGATGTAGTTTACGGTGTTCGGGTCGATGCCCGCTTCCTCGACAGCAAGCTTCATCGCCATCGCGCCGCCCTTTCCCTCGGGGTCGGGGGAGGTTTCGTGGTATGCGTCGCAGGTGCTGCCGTAGCCGCATATCTCGGCGTATATCTTCGCGCCGCGCGCCTTTGCGTGCTCGTATTCCTCAAGAACTACAAGACCGCAGCCCTCGCCTAGGACAAAGCCGCTGCGCTCCGCGTCGAACGGTACGGACGCTCTGTTTACGTCCTGCGAGCGGGTCAGCGCGTGCATATTGTTGAACGCCGCGAAGCAGAAGCCGAGGTCGCTGTGCTCCGTGCCGCCCGCAATGGCAACGTCAAGGTAGCCGTGCTTTATCGAACGGAACGCCTCGCCTATCGACTGAGTGCCGCTCGCGCAGGCGGTGGTAACGCAGAAGTTGCTGCCCTTGAAGCCCGTGCGGATAGCGACAACGCCCGCCGCCATGTTGCCTATCATCTTGGTGATAGTGAAAACGGAAACGCGCTTGCTGCCGCGGTTGTGGTAGTTCAGCAGCTCCTCCTCGCTGGTGTAGATACCGCCGATACCGCTGCCTATCACAACGCCCGCGCGGAACGGGTCGATGTCCTTGAAATCGGTGCCCGCGTCCTTCAGTGCCTGCATTGCGCAATATACCGCGTACTGAACGATAACGTCGTTGCGGCGGAGTTCCTTCTTGTCGAAGCACTGCGACGCGTCGAAATTCTTAACGCGCGCGACAACGCCGAGGGTATCGGGGTCCTGCTCTCCGAACCACGGAGCCAGCTCAAAGCCGTGCTTTCCCGCCATAAGGCTGTTCCAAAGCTCTTCAGGGGAGTTTCCGCAGGGGGTAACTGCGCCAAGACCTGTGATGACAACTCTTCTTTTGCTTTCAGTCATATGTTTATTTGATCCTCCGATAAATTACTTGAAATAAACTTTACATACTAAGCCCGCCGCTTATCTCGATGGTCTGACCGGTAACATAAGCCGCGTCGTCAGAGCACAGGAAGCTTACCACTCCCGCGACCTCCTCGGGCTGACCGTAACGCTTCATCGCTATCTGCGCGAGCATTGCGCTGCGCTGTTCCTCGGTGAGCTTGTCGGTCATGGGCGTCTGAATGAAGCCGGGGGCTACTGCGTTGACATTGATCCCGCGGCTGCCGAGCTCCTTTGCGGCGGTCTTTGTCATTGCGATGACAGCGCCCTTTGACGCGGAGTAGTTCATCTGCCCGGGGTTGCCGTAAAGACCCGCCACGGACGCAAGGTTGACTATCTTTCCGCTCTTCTGCCTTAACATAACCGCTCCGACAAGCTTCGTCATGTTGAACACCGATTTCTGATTTATACGGATAACCGAGTCGTAGTTCTCCTCGCTCATTCTGAGCAGCAGACCGTCGCGCGTTATTCCCGCGTTGTTGACAAGCACGTCAATGCTGCCGAACGTGTCCTTGACCCACTTGACCATAGCCTCGCACTGCGCGTAATCGGATACGTCCGCCGCGTAGGATTCCGCGCGAACGCCCAGAGCGCGGCATTCCTCAACGGTCTGCGCGCCGTAGGTATCCAGCGCCTCCTGCGATACCTCGTTTATAACGATGTCAAATCCGTCCTTGGCGAGCCGCTTTGCTATCGCCGCGCCTATTCCTCTGCCCGAGCCTGTTATTATCGCTGTTTTAGACATAATTTATCCTTTCAGAAACAATATTATATGTTATTTTTGGTAAACCGACGAAAATTATTCCGTCTTATTTCAGACCTCGAAGAGTATCGCGCCGTAGGTCAGCCCCGCGCCGAAGCCGACAAAGCACATCTTCATTCCCTTTTTCACTCTGCCCGCCTTGCGAAGCTCGTCAAGGCAGACGGGAATGCAGGCGCTGGAAACGTTGCCCATGCGCTCAATGTTGGTGTAAACCTTGTCCATCGGGATATCCAGCAGCTCGGACGCCTTCTTTATTATGCGGAGATTTGCCTGATGAGGGATAACGATGTCGATATCCGCCAATTCGACCCCCGCCTGCTCCGCAACGTTCCTTACCGCCTTAGCCATGGCGTTGACCGCGAACTTATACACCGCGTGACCGTCCGACTGGAGGTAATTCTGCTTCGGGAACGTGTCGAAGCGGTTGTTGTAGAACGGCGACTGATCCTCGTAGAACGGGCAGTTGGACTGATAATTTATCTTGCAGTAGAGCGCCTCGAACTCGTCGCCCTCCGCACCGAGCATGGAATAGAAGCTGCCGTCGGACTTTCTCAGCACCGCCGCGCCCGCCGCGTCGCCGAAAAGAATACACATAGAGCGGTCGGTGTAGTCAAGCTGGCCCGAAAGGCGCTCCGTCGCAACGACAAGCACCGTCTTGTAATGCCCCGAAAGCAGGTATTTGTGCGCAATGTCGACAGCGGATATGAAGCCCGTGCAGGCGCTGTTGACATCAATAGCCGAGGCGTTCACCGCGCCGATATTCTTCTGTACAAGGCACGACATAGACGGGTAGAAGAAGTCGGGCGTACAGGTCGACACGATAAGAAGATCTATCTCGGACGGATCTATCGCCGCGTCCTCAATGGCTTTCTTCGCCGCCTCTGTACCCATGTAGTAGTTCGGCTTGTCCGTCAGGATATGACGCTGCTTTATTCCCGTTCTCGGGGTTATCCACTCGTCGGAGGTGTCGAGAAACTCCGAAAATTTATTGTTGTCCGCTATAAATTCCGGGACATAGCTGCCTGTTCCGATGATCTCTATTCCGCTCATTAAAAAATCTCCTTGATTTTATTGGCATTATAATGTATAATATATTCTTGCAGGGGGAATTTTTCGGCTTTCCCGATGCATTAAAGAATATGACTCGGACGAGTAACAAAACATACCACTTTATATTGTACTCTATTGTGGGCTTTTTGTCAACCGTTTTTCGATAATTTTAAGCGAATAGTCGAAAAAGTCAATAAAACATTTTATTATATGGAGGTATTTTCCTATGAAAACAATTTTCCTTTTTTCCGGACAGGGCTCTCAGTACCCCGGAATGGGCGCGGAGCTTGCGGAAAAATATTCCGCGGCGAAGCCGATACTTGAGTGCGGCTCGGACATCATGGGCTTTGACCTGCTGAAAAAGCTTGTTGATTCCACCCCCGAGGAGCTGGCGCAGACCCGCCTTTCCCAGCCCGCAATATTCACAACTTCCCTCATAGCGCTGACCGCCGCGCGCGAAAACGGCATTGATAACTGCGCGGTCGCGGGGCACTCCCTCGGCGAATACGCCGCTATGTACGCGTCGGGAATGCTCTCGCTCGAGGACGCTTTCAGGGCGATAAAGCTCCGCAGCGAGGCAATGGCAAAGGCTGCCGAAAGCACCGGCGGCGCTATGGCGGCGGTCATCGGCTGCGACAACGAAACGATAGACAAGGTTTGCTCGGAAACAGAGGGCTTTGTTGCCCCCGCAAACTATAATTCCCCCGTTCAGACCGTGATCGCGGGCGAATGCGCTGCCGTTGACGCCGCGATCGCGAAATTCGGCGAGCTGGGCAAGCGCTGCGTGAAGCTTGCCGTATCCGCCGCGTTCCACACAAAGCTTATGCAGCCCGCCGCCGATGAATTTAAGGCAGCCGTTTCCGGATTTGCGTTCAGCGCTCCGAGCTGCGACTTCTACGCTAACCTCTACGGCAGAAAGCTTGACGACTTCTCCGATATGCCCGCCTACCTCGCGGCGCACATCTGCTCCCCCGTTAAATTCACCGACGAGCTCAACGCAATGAACGAGGCGGGCATTGAAGCATATGTGGAACTCGGTCCCAACAAGGTGCTCACGGGGCTTGTGAAAAAGACGTTCCGCGGCGCGAACGCAGTAAACATTGAAAACAACGAAACGCTTGAAAAGGCGCTTGCCGCTCTCAAGGGTTAAGGAGGAATATTCATGCGCAAATTCGGTCTTATCGGTCACCCGCTCGGTCACTCGCTCTCCCCGCAGATACACACGCGCCTGTTCGGGCTTAGCGGCGAAACGGTGGATTATCGGCTGTACGACATTGCACCCGAGGAGCTTGAAAGCAAATTTGACTTCCTGTCGACGCTCGACGGCTTCAACATCACTATCCCCCATAAGGTGGGAATAATTTCCTACTGCGACAGTCTGTCCGACGGCGCGCAGCGCTACCGCTCGGTAAACTGCGTTGCAAACGGCAATGTTAAAACCGGCTACAACACCGACGTGCTCGGCTTTACAAAGTCGATAGATATGCTCGGCGCTTCGCTGAAATCTGACGTGCTGCTTATCGGCTGCGGCGGCGTGGGCAGAATGATGGCGATAGAAACGGCGCTGGAGGGCGGAAACCTCACTATCGCCGCGCTCCCCTCGGACAAACCGCTCGCGGAGGAGGTAGTTAAGGAAATAAACGCGCTCAAGCCCGACGCGCGGGTAAAGGTCGCTTACATAAGCGGCGCGGCGCTTTCGGCGGCTGACCTCGGCGGCGCAGGGTTCGACCTTCTTGTCAACGCCTGCCCCGTGGGAATGTACCCGAAAACGGACAGAATGCCCTGCGAGCCCGCAGTGCTTGACGGCGTGAAATTTGTGTTCGACGCGGTTTATAACCCCAACGTGACCCTGCTCGCGAAAACGGCGCGCGAAAAGGGCGCAAAGGCTATGACGGGCATGGCTATGCTTGTTTTGCAGGCTGTCGCGGCGCACGAGATATGGGACAACGTGTCCTACAACAAGGGCGATATAGACAAGCTTATCGCCGATATGGAGGCGCTGGTATGAGCACGGTCTACCTCTGCGGCTTCATGGGCTGCGGCAAAAGCCACGTCGGGCGGCAGCTTGCCGCTGCTATGGGAAGAAAGTTCGTCGACCTTGACCGCGTTATCGTCGAGGGCGAGGGCATGACTATCCCCGAAATATTCGACAGGTTCGGCGAGCCGCATTTCCGCGCTCTTGAGGCGGAATATATAAGGAAGCTCTCCGACGGCTACGTTGTCGCAACGGGCGGCGGCGCGCTCATCAACGACGAAACCGCCGCGTTCGCGCGTAAAAACGGGCTTACCGTCTACATAAACGCGTCGTTCGACACCTGCTACGAGCGCATAAAGGACGATACCAACCGTCCGCTCGTGGTCAATAACACCCCCGAAAAGCTCCGCGAGATCTACAACGCGCGCGCGGAAATTTACCGCCGCAACTCCGAGTGCATGGTAAACGGCAACGCCTGCGACGCCGTTATCGTCGGAGAAATAGCAAAGCTTGCGGAGTTTTACGAAAAGAACGGATATATAAGGAAACCTGAATGATAATCAAAAACGTAAAGATCATAACCATGGCGGAGCGCGACTACGAAAACGGGTTCGTCCGTATCGCGGGCGGAGTTTTCACCGAGATAGGCAGCATGGCGGACTACGTACCGACCGACGCCGACAACGAGGTCATCGACGGAAAGGGCGCGGTGATGTACCCCGGCTTTGTCGACGCGCACTGCCACATAGGTATGTGGGAGGACAGCCTCTGCTTTGAGGGCGAGGACGGCAACGAGGACACCGACCCCTCTACCCCGCACCTGCGCGCTATCGACAGCGTGAACCCGATGGACCGCTGCTTCACCGACGCGGTGAGGGCGGGCGTGACCTCGGTATGCACGGGGGTAGGCAGCGCCAACCCTATCGGCGGCAGCTTTATAATAATGAAGACCTGCGGCTCGAAGCGCGTTGACAAGCTGGTTGTAAAGTCGCCCTGCGCGATAAAATTCGCCCTCGGCGAGAACCCGAAGAACACCTACAACGACCGCGACGAATCCCCCGTCACCCGCATGGCGACCGCCGCGATAATCCGCGAGCAGCTGACAAAGGCGCTGCGCTATAAAAACGACCTTGAGGAGTACCACAGGCTGAAGGGCACCGATGACGAGGTGTCACTGCCCGATTTCGACGCGAAATGCGAGGCGCTGCTCCCGCTGTTCGACGCGAAAAACAAGCTCAAGGCGCATTTCCACTGCCACCGCGCCGACGACATATTCACCGCGATAAGGATATCTAAGGAGTTCGGGCTGGACTATGTGCTCATTCACTGCACCGACGGCGCGGTCATAGCGGACGAGCTCGCGGAGGATATGCCCGCAGTGGTGCTCGGTCCGATATTCGGCGACAGGGGCAAGCCCGAGCTGCACAACCACGACATCTCCACCCCTGCCGTGCTGAAAGAAAACGGCATAAAGTTTGCCATCTGCACCGACCACCCCGAAACGCCGATACAGTACCTCCCGCTCACCGCAGCGCTCGCCGTCCGCGGCGGACTTGACAGGGAAACCGCCCTGCGCGCGATAACGATAAACGCGGCGGAAACTATCGGCGCGGCGGACAGGATAGGGTCTATCGAAACGGGAAAGGACGCGGATCTCTCGCTGTTCAGGGGCGACCCGCTCGACATAACCGTAACGCCGTTTTTAGTGGCGGTGAACGGTAACATAGTATTCGGAAAGGAATGATATCATGCGCGAAATTAAAGCCGAACAAATAACCGACGCCGTTGCAAGGCTCTGCACGGAAGCAAACCTGCACCTCCCCTGCGGAATGCGCGAATGCATAGAAAAAGGGCAGAGCGCCGAGCAAAGCCCCGTCTGCAAAAGCGTCCTCGGGGACATTATAAGCAACCTCGACTGCGCCGACGAGCTCGGCGTGCCTATCTGTCAGGACACGGGCATGGCGGTGATTTTCGCCGAGGTGGGACAGGACGTTCACATCACGGGCGGCGCTTTTGAGGACGCGGTAAACGCGGGCGTCGCACAGGGCTATGTAGAGGGCAGGCTTCGCCTCAGCATAGTCGGCGACCCGCTCGAGCGCAAAAACACCGGCAACAATACCCCCGCCGTTATCCACACAAGGATAGTCCCCGGGGACAAAATATCCCTCATGGCTGCTCCGAAGGGCTTCGGCAGCGAGAACATGAGCCGACTTAAAATGTTCACGCCCTCCGCTTCAAAGCAGGACATAGTGAATTTCGTCACGGAAACGGTTTCCCTCGCGGGGAGCAATCCCTGCCCGCCTATCGTTGTCGGCGTGGGTATAGGGGGAGATTTCGAGTACAGCGCGCTGCTCGCGAAAAAGGCGCTCTGCCGCGACCTTGCGGTAAGGAACCCCGACCCCGTTTACGCGGAGCTTGAGCGTCAGATGCTGGACAGCATCAACCGCCTCGGAATAGGCGCGCAGGGCTTCGGCGGCACCGTTACCGCGCTTTATGTCAACATAGAAAAATCCGCAACGCATATCGCGGGACTTCCCGTTGCGGTAAATATCGGCTGTCATGTCACCCGCCACGCTCACACCGTTATCTGATTTTTTAAGAATTATCGCAACCTTTTTCACTTCTGCACAGTATTACTTATGAATCAAGCCGCAGCCGCACATTATAACGCGGCTGCGACTTAAATATTCAGAGCGCGGCGGCTTCTCCTCCGACGCGCTTTAACGGAGAAAATAAACTTATGGACACAATGACACTCAAAGCGGGCGACAGCTTTGACAGCATAATGGAAGCCTATATGCCCATGGTTTACAGAATAGCCTTTACGCGGCTCGGGAACCGTCCCGACGCCGAGGATATCACGCAGGACGTGTTCGTGCGGCTGTTCAGGGCAAATGTTTCCTTCGAAAGCGAGGAACACCGCAAGGCGTGGCTTATCCGCTGCACTGTAAACTGCATAAAAAGCTTTGTCGCTTCGGCGTGGTTTCGGCACAGGGCAAGCGACGCGGGGCTTGAAAATATGTGCGAGGAGGAGCTCGAAACGGGCGTTTCCTCCGCTTCGGCAGGCTTCACCGAACAAAGCGACCGCAAAAACGCCGTCGCCGAGGCGGTAATGAAGCTCCCGCCGAAATACCGAACGGTAATACATTTGTTTTATTTTGAAGATATGTCGATATCGGATATATCGCGGGCGATCTCCGTCAAGGAAAGCACGGTCAAATCACAGCTCAGCCGTGCGCGCGATATGCTCAGACCAATGCTCGAGGAGGTGGATTTCTGATGAATTTCGGCAGTGAATACAAAAAATCAGAAAAGGCTCTCTCCCCCGACCGCGCCGCGCTCGACAGAATGAAAGCCAACGTTATGGCGGAGGTAAGCCGCAAAAAGAAGCCGCTCCCTCTCGGGAAGATCGCCGTTTCTTTCGGCTCGGTGGCAGCCTGCGCAGCGATAGTCATCACCGCCGCGCTGCTTATCCCGCGCAGCGACGCTTCAAACATGACCGCCGCAGGCTCGTCAAGCTCGACGGCGTTGACCGCAGACGAGGGTTACGATTACTGCGAGGCAATATCCTCCGCGAACGAATGCGAGAGCGTTGCGGAGGACGCCGTTAATTCCGACGAAACCGTCAAGGGACAGGACGCTTCCGACACGACCCCTATAATGACCGAAAGCTCGGCTGCCCCCGCAGAGAACGAAAAAATTCCCGATGAATCAACCGACCCGGCAGATAACAGCGCTTCCGACGTCAACTCCGCCCCGGGCAACTTATCCGACAACGGCTTCGTCGGCTCAATCGGTTCCGACGATACCGTTTTCGAGGACGCAACCTTTGAATCAAGCGACCTGACAGACGACAAGCCTGACCCCGACTGCGGTGCGGACATCGGCGAAACAGGTGAATTCGGCGAAACGGGTGAGTTCGGCGAAACGGGTGAGTTCGGCGAAACGGGCGAGTTCGGCGAAACGGGCGAGTTCGGCGAAACGGGCGAATTCGTCGAAACGGGTGAAATCGGCGAAACGGGCGAGTTCGACGAAATCGGCGAAACGGGCGAGGTAACCGTAGAAACCACCGACAGCGACGATACCGAGGAGGTACCGCCGATAAGCACCGCGAAATTTTCCGCCGACAAAAACACGCTCGTGCTGACCTACGAGGACGGAACGCGCGAAAAATACACATTCCGCGCGGGGCAGATAAGCGCTCCCAACACCGAAACGCGCTTCACATTCCGCGACAGCACCGACGGCACGGAATACGCCGCCGTCAGACGCGGCAATTACCTTTGGGTCTGCAACGCGGAGCTTTCCTTTTCGAGGAAATACGAGCTTTCAATCGTCCAACGCTCCGACCAAATTTAAATAGGCTGCTTTCCGATAAAAACTGTCCCGAGCCGCATGGTTCGGGATTTTTTATTGACGGGCGCATATTTTGGGTGTATAATAATGAAAAAAGCACGCCGACCTCACCGACCGTAATACCGACATAAAACCGGTTTTACAGGAGCACTTTACTCAAATTATCAAGACAAAAAAGGCGCGGCGCTGTATAATATTATTGTAAGCTTACATTATTCCCCGAAAGGAAGGTTCAGGTGGATTGCGAGAAGATAAACACACTCACCGCGGCGCTTGAATATATCGAGCGCAGGCTTGACAATGAAATTTCGCAGGAGGAATGCGCGCGGTATGCCTGCGTTTCGCTGTCGGGGCTTCAGAAGCTGTTCCGCAGCGTTTTCCACAAAAGCGTCGGCGACTATGTGACGCGCCGCAGGCTCACCGCCGCCGCAAAGGAGCTTCAGCAGAGGGAGCTTTCGGTGCTGGATATCGCGCTGAAATACTGCTGGGGCAGCGCCGAGGCTTTCACCCGCGCGTTTTCCCGCGTCTGGGGAGTAACCCCGACGGAATACCGCCGCAAGTGGCGCTTCTCGGGGCTTTGCCCGAAATTTGACCTTCCCTACCTGTCAGAGTATAAAGGAGGATCGCTTATGAAACAGAAATACGACATTTCCGAGCTTTACGATTACATTTTATCAAAGCAGGGGACCTACCTGCTAAGCTTCGACGTTCGGCACTTATTGGAAATAAACAAGGATTTCGGGCAAGAGGCGGGCGATAAGGTTATTCTCGAGGGGCTGCACCGTATCGACAGAGAGTGCGCCGACGGAATGATGATGTTCCGTATCGGCGGCGACGAATTTGTGATGATGACGGGGCTTTCCGACAAAAACGAAGTCGAAGCCCTCGCAAAGAAGATAATGTCCCATAACGGCGAGGTCGTTGTGCATGACGGAAAGGAAATACCCGTTTCGCTGCGCGCGGGCGCAGTCCTGCTCAAGGAGGGCAGGCTCAGATACAGCGAGCTTTTCACCGAGCTTGTCAACGCGCCGTCCCCCGTTTCGGGTGAAGTGAAGTTTTAAAACATCCGAGCCGCCTCGTCCGGGGCGGCTCATTTGTCTGATTTGATAAACTGTTATTCGGCGGCATTGTTGATTTCGGCATAATCCGCGGCGATTTCATTAAGACGGCGCTCTATCTGCGGCAGGGATATTGCCGCGCTTATCTCCTCGCCGTCAGCGAAGGTCAGGCGGGAATAGTTTGTCGACGCGTCAAGCGCGAACATCTTTACCCGTGCGGGTCGGTAATCGGCAAGCTTTTTTATCGCGCCGGTTTCATCAATCAGCGAAATTATCTGCGCCGCTATCTCGTTGGGAATCTTGCAGCCCTCAAGCTCCACTCTGTCCCCCGACAGGAAAAAATCCGCGTCCAGCAGCCATGCGCCGTCCTTTTTTGCAAGCGTGAAACTCCGCATATCCGAAAGATCCATGCCGCCGATCCTGCTCACATAAACGCATACCGCGTCCGCCGAGCTGTGCTTTGCGGCGTTGAACCGCTTTTTTGGCTTGCTGCCGTTCAGCTTCATTCCGAAAAAATTCATTTAATACCTCTCTTTCGGGGTCATGCCTTATCCCTGCGGCTCATTATCATTCTCATGACAAGCAGCGTCGCTATCATCAGGATAACCGAGCTGCCCATTACAACGAACACGTTCTGAACAAATCCCGAAATAATGTAGCCCACCGCGCAGACAGCCGCAACCGTCAGCGCATAGGGAAGCTGGGTCGACACATGGTTAACATGGTCGCACTGAGCGCCTGTCGACGCCATTATCGTCGTGTCGGATATAGGCGAGCAGTGGTCGCCGCAAACCGCTCCCGCAAGGCAGGCGGATATGCATATCACCACCATAGGGGGTATTTCGCCCGTAACTGCGGTGTTTGCGAGTTCAACGCTGAATACGCTTGTTATTATGGGGATAAGTATGCTGAACGTGCCCCACGATGTCCCCGTTGCGAAAGCCAGCCCGATAGCCACAACAAACATGATAAGCGGCAGGAAAAAGCTGAGCGCCGTTGCGCTCTTTACAACTCCCGACACGAACACGCCCGCGCCGAGCGAGTTTGTGACAGACTTGAGCGTCCACGCAAATGTGAGGATAAGTATCGCGGGCACCATCTGCCTGAAGCCTGCGGCGATCGAATCCATGCATTCTGTGAATTTAAGCACGCCGCGGAGCATGAAATAAATCACTATGACAAGCAGCGCGCCGATCGAGCCGAGCGACGCTGAAAAATCCGCCCGTGTATATCATTCCGACAACGCACAGCACGATCAGCACAACAACGGGCAGCACAAGGTCGATGACCTTACCCTTTGACCTTACGGGCTGCTCGTCCTCGTCGTAGACCTTGTTTCGAGTGGTGAACAGGTCGCCGTTCGCGGCGTTGATCTCGTGCTTCTTCATGGGACCGAAATCAAAGCCCATGAACGAAATAAACAACACCATAAGTATCGTCAGGAACGCGTATAAATTGTAGGGTATCGTGCTGATGAACAGCGTTATCCCGTTCACTCCGTCGACTGTACCGCTTACAGCCGCCGCCCATGAGGATATCGGCGCGATAATGCATATCGGCGCGGCGGTCGAGTCGATGATATATGCGAGCTTTGAGCGCGACAGCTTATGCTTGTCGGTTACAGGGCGCATTACCGAGCCCACCGTAAGACAGTTGAAATAGTCGTCGACGAATATCAGCACGCCGAGGAAGAAGGTCGACAGCGCGGCGCCGCGGCGGGTCTTTATGTGCTTTGCCGCCCATTCGCCGTAGGCGCGGCTTCCGCCCGCCTTGTTCATAAGCACCACGATTATCCCGAGGACAACAAGGAATATCAGTATCCCGACGTTATACGGGGCGGAAATATTTGCAATAAGTCCGTCGCTTACGACGGCGGTGAACACTCCCTCAAACCCTGTCGAGCTTGCGAACGCGTAAATAACGCCGCCGGTGAGTATGCCGATGAACAGCGAGCTGAAGGGCTCCTTGGTGATAAGCGCAAGGACG
>CAMERU010000023.1 GCA_945935925.1 uncultured Clostridia bacterium
TTGATAGGTTAGTTTCTTGTTTAATTGAAAATTTTTGTTTATTGTGTTTTCACACGGGAAGTGGGGGAAACCCTTCGAGAGAGGGAAAAACGGGGTTTTTCCCTCTCCCTACGGGTCTCCCCCACACCCCCTTCCCCTCTCCCTCTTCTTTTTCCTAAATTTGGCGCTTCTACCTTTATAGGAAATTCGCGCTCACGCGCGTTGTGCACGGTTTTTCTACCGTTATAATACGGATAGCGCGACTCATCATTGAACGCACTCTCTCCGTTTTAGTCACTCATTTTGTCGGCGCGTTCCGTGGGTTGTTGGGTAGGGTGATTGGAATTTGTTACCTTGTTCCGTGAGTTGTTGGGTAGGGTTGCTGATATATTAAAGAAACCTCTGCTGATTGCAGGGGTTTTCGTTTATGTAGGCGAAAATAAGCGAGAGCGGTAAGAATAAGCAAAGGGCTGCCAAAGAACAGCCCCCCGTCCTACCAAAAGGAGAGCGCGCTATCAAAATGAGCGCCCACCAAGGTGAGAGTACATTCATTCAAGTGACGCGCTATCCGTACTCTGACGAGGGAGAAAAACGGTAACAACGCGCGTGAGCGCGAATTTCCTATAAAGGAAAATGCGCCAAATTTAGGAAAAGGGAGAGGGAGAGGGGAAGGGGGTGCGGGGGAGACCCGTAGGGAGAGGGAAAAACCCCGTTTTTCCCTCTCTCGAAGGGTTTCCCCCGATTCCCGTGTGACAACACAATAAACAAAAATGTTCAATTAAACAGCGATAAACACATCAATAAAAAATCAAATGCACCTAAAAATACAATTTTACCCTTTTAAAAAGGTCAAAGGCAGCGCCTTAACACCCCCCAATAGCAGGGTGCAAGGGGCGCCGCCCCTGAAAATAATTTATTGCCTTTTAACCAAAGTAGTCTACGCCGCCCTTGAAGAGGAGCTGCTCTTTGTTCCCGTCAACATTGGTGCAGGTGTTGGAGGTGATACGTTCGGTGTGCCCCATCTTGCCGAGGACGCGCCCGTCGGGGGAGACGATACCCTCGATAGCGCACATGGAGCTGTTCGGGTTGAAGGCAACGTCCATTGTGGGGTCGCCCTTGAGGTCAACGTATTGAGTTGCGACCTGCCCGTTTTCGATGAGCTGCTTTATAACCTCGTCGCTCGCAACGAATCTGCCCTCGCCGTGGGAAATCGGTATCGCCGCAACATCGCCGACCTTGCAGTGCATGAGCCACGGGCTCTTGTTGGTGCAGATCTTCGTGTAGGCAAGCTGCGACTGGTGGTGACCGATCGAGTTGTAGGTAAGCGTCGGGCTGTCCGCGGTCAGCGGTACAATGTGCCCGAACGGCACAAGACCAAGCTTTATAAGCGCCTGGAAGCCGTTGCAGATACCAAGCATAAGCCCGTCGCGGGTGTACAGCATATTCTCCACCGCTTCCTTTACCTTAGGATTGCGGAAGAACGCGTTGATGAACTTCGCGGAGCCCTCCGGCTCGTCGCCGCCGCTGAAGCCGCCCGGTATCGCGATCATCTGGCTCTGCTCGATGCGCTTCGCAAATTCGTTGACGCTCTCCTCAACGTCCTGCGCGGAAAGGTTGCGGATAACGAATATGTCGCCCTGTCCGCCGTAGCGGTTGAATGCCCCCGCAATGTCGTATTCGCAGTTGGTGCCGGGGAATACGGGGATAAGCACGCGCGGCTTCGCGATCTTCGGGGAAACATGGTTGATAAGCAGCTCGCAGCCCGCCTTGTATTCCGCCTTCGCGGGCGCGGGAGCAGCCGGCATCCTGCCCTTGAAAACAGGCTCGAGAACGTTGTCCCACTTATCCTCAAGAGCCGCAATGTCCAGCTTAACGCCGCCGCAGCTTATCTCGTACTCGGGAACGGTCTCGCCGATAATGCGAACGCCCTCCGCCTCGCCGTCAAGCTCCATTATGAACGCGCCGTAAACAGGCGTGAACAGCTCCTCGTCGGTCAGGTCGACAAGCTTCGCGCCGACATGATTACCGAGCGACATCTTGAAAATGCCCTCGGCAACGCCGCCGTTGGCAACGCTCCATACCGACAGCGCCTTCTTGTCCTTTATAAGCTTCTCGACAGCCTTGAATACCTTCTTTACGCTGTCAAATACGGGCAGACCGTTCTCGTCGTATTCGGGAGCAATGTAGCCGATCTTGCTGTACGGGCACTTGAACTCCGCAGAGATGATGTCGGGAGCCTTTGCAGTCGAAACAGCGAAGGAAACCAGCGTCGGCGGAACGTCGATATCCTCGAATGTGCCGCTCATGCTGTCCTTGCCGCCGATAGCGCCGCAGCCCATTTCAAGCTGCGCCCTGTATGCGCCGAGCAGCGCCGCGAACGGCTTGCCCCAGCGCTCGGGCTTGCCCTGCGTTCTCTCAAAATATTCCTGGAACGTCAGCCAGCACTTCTCGCTCGTGCCGCCCGCCGCAACTACCTTAGCTATACTCTCGACAACCGCGCAGATAGCTCCGTGATAGGGCGACTGCTCCGAAACCGCAGGGTTGAAGCCCCACGCCATAACGGAAGCCGTCGTAGTTTCGCCGTTAAGAACAGGTATCTTCGCCGCCATAGCCTGTACGGGGGTCTGCTGATTTCTTCCCGAGAAAGGCATAAGCACCGTGCCGCCGCCGATAGTGCTGTCGAAGCGCTGTACAAGCGCCCTCTGCGAGCATACGTTGAGGTCGGTCACAAGCTTTTCCCAATCGTCGGCAGTGTTCTTTCTGCCCGTTGAGTAGGATACCCTGACGGCGGGAACGGATACCTCGGTGTGCTTCTCCGCGCCGTTGGAGTTGAGGAACTCGCGGGAGATGTCAACGATAGTCTTTCCGTTCCAGTTCATGCGCAGCCGCGGCTCTGCCTTTACTACCGCAACGGGAGTGGATTCAAGGTTCTCCGCAGAAGCCAGCGCCCTGAACTTGTCCGCGTCCTCGGGAGCAACAACTACCGCCATTCTCTCCTGAGATTCCGAGATAGCAAGCTCGGTGCCGTCAAGTCCGTCGTACTTCTTCGGAACAGCGTTCAGGTCTATTTCAAGCCCGTCCGCAAGCTCGCCGATAGCAACCGAAACACCGCCCGCGCCGAAGTCGTTGCAGCGCTTGATAAGGCGCGTTGCCTCGGGGTTTCTGAACAGGCGCTGAAGCTTTCTTTCCTCGGGAGCATTACCCTTCTGTACCTCCGCGCCGCAGGTGTCCAGCGACTTTACGCTGTGCGCCTTGGAGGAGCCTGTCGCGCCGCCGCAGCCGTCGCGTCCCGTGCGCCCGCCGAGGAGTATGATGATGTCGCCGGGTGCGGGTCTTTCCCTGCGGACGTTCTCCTCGGGAGCAGCGCCGATCACCGCGCCTATCTCCATGCGCTTAGCCATGTAGCCGGGGTGGTATATCTCCGCCACGTGACCCGTCGCAAGACCTATCTGGTTGCCGTAGGAGGAATAACCCGCCGCAGCGGTGGTGGTTATCTTTCTCGGGGGAAGCTTGCCCTTTATCGTCTTTTCAACGGGGAGCAGCGGGTCGGAGGCGCCCGTTACCCGCATCGCCTGATATACATAGGAGCGTCCCGACAGCGGGTCGCGGATAGCGCCGCCAAGGCAGGTCGCCGCGCCGCCGAACGGCTCTATCTCCGTCGGGTGGTTGTGCGTTTCGTTCTTGAACATAAGCAGCCAGTCCTCGTCCCTGCCGTTTACGTCAACCTTGATTTTTACCGAGCAGGCGTTTATCTCCTCGCTTTCGTCAAGGTCGGGGAGCAGCCCCTCGCTCTTCAGCTTCTTTGCCGCAAGGGTCGCAAGGTCCATAAGGCACAGCGGCTTGTTCGCCCTGCCGAGAGCCTCGCGGTCGTTCTTGTAGCCCTCGTAGGTCTGCGCGATGTATGCGGGCTTGATGTCCGCCCTGTCGATTATCGTGCCGAAGGTGGTGTGGCGGCAGTGGTCGCTCCAGTAGGTGTCTATCATGCGTATCTCGGTGATAGTCGGGTCGCGGTGCTCGCTCTTGAAATAGTCCTGACAGAACTTTATGTCGTCGTTGTCCATTGCAAGCCCGTACTTTACCACAAAATCCGCAAGCTCCGCGTCGGTCTTGTTGATGAACCCGTCGAGAGTTTCTACCGTCGTGGGGATAGTGTACTTTGTTTCGAGCGTGTCGTACTTCTCGAAGCCGCATTCGCGCGACTCAACCGCGTTGATGAGATAGTGCTTTATCTTCTCAAATTCCTCGTCGGTGAGCTTTCCGCCGATGATGTATATTTTCGCGTACTTTACAACGGGGCGCTCGCCCTTGCAGAGCATCTGGATACACTGCGCCGCCGAATCCGCGCGCTGGTCGAACTGTCCGGGAAGAAATTCCACCGCGAACATACGCTCGTTCTCCGCAAGCTTCGGCAGCTCGCTGAACACCTCGTCTACGGGCGGCTCGGAAAATACCGTGGGTATCGCCTTGTTAAAATCCTCCTCCGAAAGCTTCTCCGCGTCGTAGCGATTGATAACGCGGACGCTCTCCACCGACTTCATGCCAAGAGCCACGGTAAGGTCGGAAAGCACCGCCCCGCCGTCCACCGCAAACTGCGGCTTCTTCTCAACATAGATACGATAAACTGCCATACATGTCCTCCTGATGTTCCTGATTATTGTATGCATACCGGAGCCTGTCCGGATATGCTTTATAGATCGGGTTTACCCGAAATTGTGCCGTTCAGTCTGCCAACGCAGTACCCGTCCCGCGCGCCCGTTATCGTCACATTGACGAGCGAATGACGCGGAATATCCTCTCCGTATATTCTTACCTCGAAATAACTGTCGGTCAATCCGTGGGAATATTCGTCGGAGCGCGACCTTTCGATAAGAACGGTCTTTTCCGTGCCGACCTGCTTTTTGAGGAACCCGCGCTCCAGCCGCTTTGAAAGCTCCTCCATGATATGCGCGCGCTCGGTTTTTATCTGCGGGGTGACCTGATCGGAGCGCTCCGCCGCGACCGTGCCCTTCCTTATTGAATAGGGGAAAACGTGTATCTTTGCGAAGCCGATCTCCTCCGCGAACGCAAGACTTTGCGCAAATTCCTCCTCCGTTTCCCCCGCAAAGCCGACCATGATGTCGGTGGTTATCGAGCAGGCGGGGAACGCCGCGCGGAGTTTTTCAACGACCTCGCGGTATTTCGCGGTGTCATACCTGCGGCACATTCTTTTTAAAGTAGCGTCGCAGCCCGATTGCAGCGAGAGGTGAAAATGCGGGCAGAGCGACGGGACGGAGAGCAGCTTTTCAATTTCCTCGTCGGTTATCATCTCGGGCTCGAGCGAGCCTAAGCGTATCCGCCCGGCGCCGCTTATCGCAGCCGCTTTTACCGCGTCCCCGAGGGTCAGTCCGAGCTCCTGCCCGTAGCAGCCGAGGTTTATCCCCGTGAGAACTATCTCCTTATGCCCGCTTTCGACGCATTTCACAGCCTGCGCGGTTATGTCGGCGGGCGTTCTCGAGCGCACCCTGCCGCGTGCCGTCGGGATTATGCAGTAGGTGCAGAACCTGTCGCAGCCGTCCTCTATCTTGATAAAGGCGCGCGTCCTGTCGACGTCCGCTCCCGCGGCGGCTTCGTCGAACTGCCTTGTGAGCGGCTCGACCTTCATGCAGCGGATCTTCTCCGAAAGGAAATTCCTCACCATTTCGGGGATAGCTCCCTTTGCGGAATTGCCGGTAACGATGTCCGCCCCCGCGACCTGACTTGCCGCCTCGGGGTAAGCCTGCGGGAAGCACCCGCACAGCACCGTGACGCACCCGGGGTTATCCCGTTTGCAGCGGGAGATGACCTGCCGCGCCTTTTTCTCGCTGACTGCCGTGACGGCGCAGGAGTTGACGATATACACATCTGCCGCCTCGCCCTCCCGTGCGGGAGTAAATCCCGCCGCAGCGAAGCCTTCGGATATAGCGGCGCTCTCGCAGGAATTGACCTTGCAGCCCAGCGTTATCACCTCAAAAGTCACCGCGTTACCCCCTTTTACACGACAGTCGTTAAAAAGTTTCAGAGATCGTGTAGCAAAATTAAACAAATCGAATTTTGTCTGCAACTTTATTATACTTTAAAACTCCGAATTTTGCAATAAGCTATTGACTATTTTCAGATTTGTTGCTATATTAATTATTGAGGAAAGCGATTTCCTTGTACAATATTATAAAAAAAAGAAAGGCGGCGAGCATTTATGGAAGAAATTAAGGTAAAACTCGGCTCTATCGGAGCGGTTAAAGAATTTGTTGCGCTTACAAACAGCTATCCTTTCGACATTGACCTTGTTTCGGGAAGATACGCTGTCGACGCCAAATCGATCATGGGGATATTCAGTCTTGACCTTTCAAAGGCGCTGACCCTTGTCGTCCATGCCGACGGCGCGGAAAGCGAGCCTTTTCTCGAAATGGCGGCAAAATACGCGGCAAAGTGAGTTTATCCGCGGCAGATACCGAAATAGCTATTGACAAATGCGTCGGGATATGTTAATCTGTAATCAGGACCCGACGGTAAGACAGAAAGGATGTTTATTATGACAACAGCAGTTATCCGCATCAACACCATCAACGACGTAAAGGAATTTGTTTCCATCGTATCCAAGTGCGAATACGACGTGGACATCATCAGCGGCAGATATGCTATCGACGCAAAGTCCATCATGGGCATTTTCAGCCTCGACCTCTCCAAGGACCTTGAGCTGCACGTTCACAGCGACGACTGCGCCGATTTCCTCGACGAGATCAAGGATTTCATCGTAAAGTAAGATTTCAAAAACAGCACGGAACGGGACGCGTTATGCGCCCCGTTTTTTTGTTGATAAAGCGCCGCTTCGGGGCGGCGGCTTTATATCTTGCTAAGCGCGAGGTACGCCTTGACCCTGTTGACGATCAGCCTGTCGTTGTCGTAGGCAAGCTCCGACGCGGCGCGGCCAATTTCCGCCCAGCGTATCTCGGCTATCTCGCTTTCCTGCGGCACGGCGTCGGCGCTCACCGCGCGTCCTATGAAGTAGACGACCTCCTTGCGGGTGTCGCGGCGCGGGTTGAAAACGACGGTTTCGCGGAAGGACGGGTCGTCGATAACTATGTCGACGTTGGTTTCCTCCTTTATCTCGCGGACAGCCGTCTGCACCTCGCTCTCGCCCTCCTCCATGTGACCCTTCGGGAAAGACCAGCAGCCCGATTTCAGGTGTTTTATCAGCAGTATCTCGGTGTTCCCGTGGAATTTGCGGTAAACTATCGCCCCGCAGGATTTCTCGTATATCATGCCTGTCCCCCCTCCTTTATATACATATACAATAATTATAACACATTCCCGCCGTTTTGTCACGCTATTTTGAGCGGATATAACAAACATTTAATATGTTGGTGATATTGCACAATCATATTCGTAAAAACGTGCTTAGATTCAGTAATAATTGCCGCCAAAAATCCACCCGTTAACTTTAGCAAAAATTACGAAAAGAAAAGTGCTTTTTTACAGAAAATTACATAAATCAGCCCCGATTTCAATTTGTTACAAAATGGTTACAAAGTTTTTTTGTGCGATTTACACAAAATACGGATTTAACATCTGTTTGACATTTACGAAACAATCGGTTATAATAACATCAACCTTGACGAAGGGGCGGTGTTTTGTGCGCCCTTGTGCGCAAAACGAAAAAGCCTGAGAAAGAAATAAGGCGCCCCGTATCATGGCAAAGCTCTGTTGGGGACAGCGCGTTTGCCCACGGAAACAGCGGTTTTCCCCAAATCGCAGTTTCCTACCAAAAAGAAATTATCGCCCGCGCAGACATCACGCATAATACATACGGGCAGTTCCCGCGGATATCCCACGGGGGCAGGTAAGGACTTAGGGAGGCAATATGAAACCACAGATAGTTAACGCCAAAATGAACCGTCTGATTGCAAAAAATCAGATGATAAAGCTGGCATTGTTCCTCATGGCTCTCGCAGCCGTCGCGCTTATGACCGGTAACCTTTATTTCCGCGACCGCGTTTATATCACCGACAACGGCGTTACGAGAGAGATAATGACATCGGAAACCGACGTTTACGCCATTCTTCGCAGCGGCGATTACACCCTCGGCGCAAACGACCGCATAACCTACGTTCAGGGCGACGAAAGCACCGCCTACATCACTATCCACCGCGCGTTCGACGTCACCGTCAACGCCGACGGAAACACCGTTGTCGTGCCTGTTATCGGCGGAACGGCGGCGCAGGTGCTGGAGAAGGCGGGGGTCGAGCTCGGGCAGTATGACATTGCGGACTGTGAGCTCTCCGACGAGGTGAGCGAGGGAATGACGATAAACGTCACCCGCATAAGCTACAACGTCCGCGAAAGCACATCGGAGATACCCTTCGAAACCGAATATATCGACAATTCAAATCTTCCCATAGGCACGGAGAACGTTGTTGCCGAGGGAAAGAACGGCGTCCGCACATATTTTGTCAAGGAAACATATGTCGACGGAAAGCTCAGCAATCAGGAGCTTATCAGGAACGTTGTTACCGCAGAGCCTGTAACGCAGGTCATCGAGCGCGGAACGGCGCTTGGCATTCCGTATGCGAAGATGGACGACCCCACGGCGCTCAAGCTGGTTGACGGTCTGCCCGAGAGCTATACAAGAGTAGTTTCGGGAAAAGCGACGGCTTACACCGCGGGCTACGGCGCAAAGACCGCCAGCGGCCGCCTTGCCGAGATAGGCACGGTCGCGGTCAATCCGAACGTTATCCCTTACGGCAGCGAGCTTTATATCGTTGCCCGCGACGGAAGCAAGGTTTACGGCTACGCGATAGCGGCTGACACGGGGCTTGGTCTGATGGACGGCACTGTTGCGGTCGACCTCTACTTCGGAAACAGGGCGGAGCATTATTACGACAGCTGCGCATGGGGCGCGGTGTTTGTGGATATATACGTTCTCTCCGAGGGTAACGGAAGATAATAATAAAGCGCTCGTCGTTTTCGGCGGGCGCTTTTTGCACATTTTTCACAGTTACGCTGTCGATTTTTCGTTATGCGAAGGGTTGACGTGCGTTGACAATAAGTATATAATTATTATTGAGGCAGTCTGCCCGCCTTGGGACGGCTCTGCCCGACAGACACGGACTTTATTATGAAAGGATACCGATATGAATTGTACCAATTGTGGCTCTCCGCTTGCCGAGGGCGCAAAATTCTGCACTAACTGCGGAACAAAGACGGAGGCTCCCGCACAGAAGCGCGTCTGCGCAAGCTGCGGGCTTGAGCTTGCCCCCGCCGCAAAGTTCTGCCCTGTCTGCGGCACTCCCGCAGCGAACAACGCCCCGACCGCCGCGGCTCATAAGAGCCCCGACGACCTTGTTGCCGCTATGCAGGCGGCGGCGCAGGCTTCGCTTCAGCAGGAGGCGTCGTCGGTGCAGTCCGACGCTGCTCCCGCGCGGCAGGCTGATGCTTTCCCGGGCGTTACCACGCCGACCAACAACGCCGGCTTCTCTTATTCCGGCAGCACGGGCGTCGCGCCGACCGTTGACCCCATGCCTTTCCCCGCGGCGTCCTCCGCGCCTGCGGCATTATCCGAAATGCCCATGGGAGCGGCTGCGGCGGCAGTTACCCCTATAAAGAAAAAGAACAAGGCGGGGATAATCATTGCCGCCTGCGCGGGCGTTGTCGTTGTGGCGGCGGCTGTTGCGTTCTTCGCGTTCAGGGGTCCCGTTATGAACCTTTTCATGGGCAATAACGGCTATGCCGCAATGATAGAGGGCGGCGTTGTCAACGGCACCGTCAAGGCGCTCAGCGATCCCTCCGTTTCGGCGGGAATAAGCTCCGCAGTCGGCTCGGGGATACAGAGCAGAGAAATGCTTGCAGGCATAAGCGGTGAAGCTGCGGCGGATAGCTTTGAGGACTATTTCGAGAACGATCTCGGAAATGGGGACATTGCCCCCGACCTTGACATTGACGACCCCGGATTTAACGCCGCGGCAGCAATATCCTTTGTGCGCAACTGGCTCAACACCGCTTACAAGTCGGACGGAGTTACCGTCACCGCCTCTGCGGACATAACCCTCACCGACACGGCAAAGGCGCTGCTCGCCACCGAGGCGGACTATCTCACGCAGATAGACGAGGTTGTCGCGGAGATAAACGATATCGAGGTCAGCTATTCGGTAGACGCCTCCGACAATGCCGCGGCGGTAACGCTTGCGCTGAAGGACAGCGCGCTTAACGTTGATATGCGCGGGCTCATGCTCTCCGACGGCAGCTGCTACGTCATGTTCCCGTTCAACGGCGGAAAGGCGATAAAGTACACGATAGAGCAGGACGGCACCGTTTCCGGGCAGGCGGCGGCGCAGCTTGTCCTTGATGAAAAGGAGCTGGAGCGCCTTTTCGGCGAGATAACGGAGATATACCTTAAATATTATAAGGAGTCCGAAATCACCGTTGAGAGCGGAGAGATAACGGTCTACGGGCTGACCGCGCAGGGTAAGCTGATAACCGCCGAGCTGGACAGCGCGGCGCTTTCGGCAATGTTCAAGGATATTCTCGACAGGATAGCGAACGACGAATATCTCTGCGGTCAGATAGTGAGCTACGCCTCCGCAAACGGCATAGACTTCACTGCCGAGGATTATAAAAACTCGATAACCGATATGTTCGGAGAAGTCAATTTCGACGACGGCGACAGGGCTGTGATAAAGACTGTCGTTGACAACGGCAACAACGTTCTCGCCAAGTCCTATACCGCGATAGACGGCGAGGACAGCGTATATTTCGCATATGTCGGCGGCAAGGAAAAGTCCGCGTTCGAGGCGGGCAAAAACGAGCTTGCAAGCGTTTGCGCAGACGTGACGGAAACAAGCGAGGTCAGCGGCACGGTCAACATAAGATTTTCGGGCGACGAATACCCCTTTGCGTTCAGAATAGATTACGAGAACGTTTCCACCGTTCAGTTCTGCGGCAGGGAAACTCCCGTCGGGAAGTTCACCGTTACATTCACCCCTCCCGCAGATTTCACGGAGGGAATGGACGGGGATATGCGCAAGTTCGCTGCGGCGATAGGCTCCTCCTCGCTCGTTATTGAGGCGGGTGCAGACGGCGCGGCATATACTTCCGACATTACATATTCCATACCGCAGTACGGCTCTGTCGGCTTTAAGTCGTCGATAACTCCCTCCGGCGCAGAGGGCGCGCTGAACGTTCCCTCCGACGTTATCGACCTCACCGGTCAGACGGAGATCGTCGAGCCCACCGATGAGGATTTCGCAAAGATAGAAGAGCTTTGCACGCTTTTTGCGGGAATAAGGGATAAGATAGCCGCGGCAGACGGCTCACCGCTCTCCGCGCCGCTCAGCGAGGCAATCGGCGAGCTTGTGAACGAGCTTGATTCCGCGTCGGTTCCCAAGGCGGACTATTATGAGGTGAGCGACTTTATCGACAAGCTTTATTACAGCAAGACCGAGGTAAGCGATCTTCCCGATACTTATTCCAAGGTAAAGGACAGCGGGCTTATCGGCCGTGCGGAAGCGCTTGCGGACGAATATGACATACTTTACAGCAAGGCAAATACCATTCTTGAGGACAACAGCTGGGATATGCCCCTTGAGGACTTCACCGAGCTTAAACTTGAAGCGCAGAAGCTTGACAAGCAGAAAGAGCTGCTTATCGAGGATTTCAAGGCGGCAAACGAGAGCGCGGCTGTCGAGGTAGATTACAGCGATTTGAGCTTTGACGAACTTTATGATGTAATTGCCGACCTTGAGGACAGACTGATAAACGTTGCGCTTTACAACTACGAGGTCATTTCCGAGGACGAGCAGCTCACCGCGCTGTTTAATGAAGCGTCCGACGCTTTCGATCAGGTGTATGAGGATTATATGGCTCTCGACGAATCCATGGCTGACGGCTCGCTGCCTGTTCAGCTTATGAGAAATCTGCGCAGATCGACAGAGGCGCTTGCAAAGGCTGTTGACGCGCTTGAGGCGGCTGTCCCCGGGACTACCGCATAACGGCTGACGTCGGTTCGGCGTTTTACGAATAAAAAATTATCCGCCCCGTATTGGTTTTACGGGGCGGACTTTGTTTTATTGGGGTCGCGCGGGGTCAATCGGGTCACGCGGGGCGCGTCGATCAGACCTTTTTGCCGCAGTGGGCGCAGAAAGCGGCGTTCTCGTCCACCATCATTCCGCACGCCTTGCAGTATTTCGCGCCGGGGACATAGGTGCCGGGGAAGTACCCCTCGCCATCGCCCGCCTGCTGTGCGGGGTTCTTGTTCTGCCCGGGGAACACGGCGTCCATTGACGGAGAGGGTTCTGCGGGCGCCTGCGGCTGCGCAGGGCGCAGGGCAGAGTCGCGTCTTGGATAGATGACGGACATCTCGTCGTTCTTGAAATTGTTGTCCATAACAGCCTCCTTGTTAAATTACGATAAATTTCTCACTTATTCGCTCGACTGAATAATATCGTGAGAGCTTTTGCTTTTGCTTTGTTTTCGTCTATTATAGCATATTTGATAGAAAATGTTAAGTCGTTTTTTTACTTTTTTAAAACTTTTTTGTATTACAGACTGTTAAGAAACCTTGACAAAATGTTATTCTTTATAATAATATACAAATTGTATATAATAAATCTGTTAAACTGTCCGAAAATGCAAATTCCGTCCTGCTTAACGGTATATTTACGGCAAAATGACATGACTTGTGGTACAATATAGAAAACGGATAAGGAAGGAATAAAGCTATGTGGGAGATAATCATGGAAATGCGGATAACGGAAGATAACGTTCGGTATAATGCCTACGGCCTGCGCCGCGGCGAATGCCGCATACCGGACATCAGCGCGGACAGCGGCGAGATAGCGCGTTTTGCCGAGCTGATGAACAGGTATGACGTTTCGACCGTCAATGCTCTTGACGTCATTGAGGACCTTCTTGCGGGCGCGTGAGCGGTAAATTTATGCTCCGGCGCAAAAAAGCGGCAGATGAATGCCGCTCTTTTTGTGTGCAGAAATATTACTTTACGTCAACTTGTCAGATTGTTCAACAGATTGTAAATTAATACCGTGATAAACCGGAATGTAAATGTATCGGCGGCGAGAATTATCATAACAATTACCGAAGCGCGCGAAAGGAATATACCCCAGCGGCGGCGGGCAGAAACCTCCTCCCACATTTTGGGCACGCGGTATTTTTTTATCTTTCTTAGCTTGAACACCGCCATTATTATTCCCACCATCATCAGCATCATTATGCAGAAAAGGAACACAAGGTATATGATGACGGCGGGCGTTTTTTCGGCGGTATTGCCGTGCTGCATTGCGATAAGGTAGTCACCGACGCTTTTCTCGGAGATAAGCAGCAGCAGTATTCCCGAAACGCTGTTGAACATTGCGTGCATTATCGTCGTCGTGACAATGCTCTGCGTGGATACGGCGATATAGCCCAGACAGATACCGAGCACCGTCGCATAGAAGAACTGATGAAAATTCGCATGGGTCAGCCCGAAAAGCAGCGCAGACACGAAAATCGCAAAGCCGTTGCCGTAGGGGCGAAGGCTCTCCATGACAACGCCCCTGAACCAGAACTCCTCGAAAAGCGGCGCGATCACTACAAGCTGAACAAGAAGTATCAGCGCGCTTTCCATGTTGTCCGCCTGAAGCTCGTTTACCGTATTGAACGACTTGTTGAGGTCGGCGTCGGAGAACAGCAGCCCTACAAGCATTGTCAGCAGGTTTGTCAGGATAGCCAGCCCGTACATCGCGGGGAACATTCCCATTGCCCTGCCGAAGAATTTCGGTTTTGCGTAGATACGGGAGCAGGTGCCCTTTTTCGGTTCTTTAAGCAAAAGAACAGCCGCTGTCATAGGGACAAGGTACAGAAAAACAAGCGAGAACACCGACTTCACCCCGTAAGTCGCCGTATCGCCCAGCCCCTCCGTCAGCGGCGCGAGCAGCAACAGCAGTATCGAGCACAAGCCTCTTGCCGCAAAAACAACGATCATCATCAGCCCGAGCCGCACGCATACGCTCTTAAAGCCTCTCATTCGCCCCTCGTCGGGGGCTGTCTGTGTTACCGCTTCGTTTCCTTCAGCCATTTCCGCTCCTTTCAGCCGTGTGCCGCCGCTTTGTGGTAATCCGTTATCTCCTCCACAAGCTCTTCTATATTCTTTCCGAGGCAGTCTACCGTTATATCCGCGTACTCCTCATATAGGGCGCGTCTGCGCTCGAAAACATCTTCTATCGTGTCGCCGCGCCGCATTGCTATCCCGCGCGACTTTATGTTGTGAAGCCGCTTCTTTACCTCCTCCGTCGGCAGGGAGAGGTAATAAACAATGCCGTGCTCTTTAAGGTGGAGCATTGCCGTGCGGCTGTACACCGCGCTCCCGCCCGTGGCGACTACGGTGTTCTCCTCGTCGTTTATGGAGCATATCGCGCGCTCCTCGGCTATGCAGAACGCGTCCAGCCCCTGCTCGTCGATTATGTCCTGCAAAAGCCTGCCCGTTTCCTGCTGTATAACAAGGTCGGCGTCGACGAATTTATAGCCGAGCGCCTTTGCCGCAAGCACGCCTATCGTCGACTTGCCGCAGGCGGGCATTCCTATAAGTACAATGTTCTTTCCCATATTATCACCGTTCACCATACAACGCTGTCCAGCTTCATCGTCGCGACCGCGTTAAGGTCAGCCCCCGCGGTATGCCCCGCGAGGTATTCGTAATACGCCTGACAGCCGATCATCGCCGCGTTGTCCCCGCACAGGGAGAGCGGCGGTATATACAGCGTCATGCCGTTTTTCTCCGCGCGCCTTGTCAGCATTTCGCGCAGCCCGCTGTTCGCGGCGACGCCGCCCGCCATTGCTATTTTTGTGCAGCCGTTTTCCTTTGCGGCGGCTATGAATTTCCCCGTGAGGATATCGCTCACGGTGTACTGGAAGCAGGCGGCAAGGCTGTTCACGTCTATTTCGCCGCCGCGCTGTTCGGTGTTGTGGACGAGGTTGACCACCGCCGTCTTTAACCCCGAAAAGCTGAAATCATAGGGGTTTGCGGTTTTCGGGTGCGGGAGGGTGTATTTCTTCCTGTCGCCCGATTTCGCGGCGTTGTCGATATGCACGCCGCCGGGGTAGGGGAAGCCCATTGCGCGCGCCGCCTTGTCGAACGCTTCTCCCGCCGCGTCGTCCACCGTTCTGCCTATCGTTTCAAACTCGGTGTAGCTCTTCACCTTAACGATATGGCTGTGTCCGCCCGAGGCGACAAGGCACATATACGGCGGCTCAAGCTCGCTGTGCGCGAGGTAATTCGCGGCGATATGCCCGCGGATATGATGCACGGGGATAAGCGGCTTGCCGAGCGAGAACGCCAGCCCCTTGGCGAAATTGACCCCGACAAGGAGCGCGCCGATAAGCCCCGGCGCGAACGTCACCGCAACAGCGTCAATTTCCTCCGCGGACTTTCCCGCCTTTTCGAGCGCCTCGTTCACCACCGCGACAATGCTTTCGCAGTGCCGCCGCGAGGCTATTTCGGGGACAACGCCGCCGTAAAGCTTGTGTTCTTCTATCTGAGTTGCGACGACGGAGGAGATTATTTCCCGCCCGTCGCGTATGACTGCCGCGGCGGTTTCGTCGCAGGAGCTTTCTATTGCCAGAATATCCATATTATTTCCTTCTTGATGATTATTTTACGTCGGGCTTGCGCGAGGTCAGAAACTCAACGGCGCGCTCTATCGAATTGCGGACGTGCTCCATGCTCGGGTCGTGCAGCTTGCCCGCGTTGCGGTAGTCGAAGCTGTCGCAGAACTCGCCCACGTCGGAGTTGAGCTGCTTTATATAGGTTTCGACAAGCGTATCCGTCGCCTTTACAAAGTCGTTGAGGTCGTTTTTGGCAAGCTTCTTTGCGGCGTTGGACATGAGCAGGTTGTAGTGCGGAATGCAGATGTATTCCTGCTGTGAGTAAAGCTGTCGGAATTTCGCGTCGTCGCGGAACATTGTGAACACCGTTTCCAGCATATGCGCAACGCCCCAGTCCACCTTGCTGCATACAAAGCAGGTCTGCTCTATCTCGCTTGCCTTTTTCGCCTTTGCGCCCTTGGTGAAGAAAATGTTCTTTTTCTCGAACACCTCCGCGCGCGCCGTTGCAAGGTAGGTGTTGAGCATAAGCCCGAGGGAAAGGCGGTTTTTCTGCCGCAGCAGGCTGTTGAAGTGGGTGTGGCAGAAGCCGAGCCTGTTGGTTTCCATGCGGACATCGGGCTCCATCATTGCCGCGCCCATTATGTACTCGCTGATATGCTCCTCAACGGAGTTTCTCATCGCGCATATAGGGCAGCCCTGCCTCGGCTCGAACACCTCGTTTATCGGTATGGTGAGAATGCTTTCTTTCATTTTGTTACCCTTTCATATTAATGACGCGAGCGCCGCGAAAAATGAAAAATAGCTGAAAGAACGGCGCGCGGTCTTGATTTTATATCTATATTGTATTATAATTAAGGTAAATAATCAAGGGGTTTGGATAAAAAAATGAACATTGAAATAAAAAATCCCAATTTCGACCTCGGGCAGACCTTCCTTTGCGGGCAGTGCTTTCGATGGACGGAAACGGAGAGCGGCGTATTTGAGGGCGTTGCCATGGGGCGCAGGCTGACCGCCGCGCAGGACGGCGGCGTGATAACGCTGTACGGTATCAAAGAGGAGGATATCCCGCTGTGGGAGCGCTATTTTGACCTTGGCGCGGACTACGGCGAATACATATCGCGCTTTTCGGCGGACGAAACGCTGAAAAAGGCGTGCGCGGGCTCGGGCGGGATACGCATTCTGCGGCAGGAGCCCTTTGAAACGCTGATAAGCTTCATCATCTCCCAAAACAACAATATACCCCGTATCTCGGGGATAATCGGCAGGCTGTGCGAGGGCTTCGGCGAGGACATAGGCGGCGCTTATTCCTTCCCGACGGCGCAAAGGCTGCGCGGGATAACGCCCGACGACCTTGCTCCGCTGCGTGCGGGCTTCCGCGCGAGGTATATCTGCGACGCGGTGGAAAAGGTGAACAGCGGCGCGGTCTGCTTTGAGGAGATAGACGCGCTCCCGCTTGAAAGCGCGCGGGAAAGGCTCAAGCAAATCGTCGGCGTGGGGGACAAGGTCGCGGACTGCGTTCTGCTGTTCGCGTTCCATAAGCTCGACGCGTTCCCGCGCGACGTGTGGGTGAAACGGCTGATGGCTCGGTTTTACCCCGACGGACTGCCCGAATGCACAAGAGGCGCGGAGGGCGTCGCACAGCAGTATCTGTTCGATTATGTAAGGAATAACGGCGGTCTTACGGTTTAAGACCGGTCACAGAAAGGATCTGTATTATGTTCTGTTCACAATGCGGCAAAGTATTAAATGATAATTCGCGCTTCTGCACCTACTGCGGCGCTTCCGTGGCGGCTGCGCCCGAGAATACTGCCCACGAAGCGGCGGCAATAAGCGCGCCCGTTAATGAGAGTGTTGCTCCCGAAACGGCGGGAATTGCCCCCGAAGCGGCGGGAATTGCTCCCGAAGCGGCGGGAATTGCCCCCGAAACGGCGGGAATTGCCCCCGAAACGGCGAGCATTGCTCCCGAAGCGGCGGGCAATGCCCCCGAAGCGGCGGGATTTGCCCCCGAAACGGCGGGATTTGCTCCCGAAGCGACAAGCACGCCCGTGACCGAAACGGCTGCCGAGCCGAGGAACATTGCCCCCGAAAATTCGGCGCAGTACGGCGCGGCTGCTCCGCAGGTTCCCCCGCAGCCGACCGCGCCCCTGTTCACCGCGCCCGTGCCGACAGCGCCCGCCCCCGTGGAGAAGGAGCCGAAATATTACACGTTCGGTCATATTGCGCTGTGTCTTGCGGCGGTCGCTGTTATGGCGATAGTCGCGGGAGTTTTCGCGGGGCTTTATTTCTCGGTTGTGTAAAATATGACAAGCGCCTGTTCCTCGGAGCGGGCGCTTTTTTTGCCGACTGTGACCGTGTGTCGGTGCTGAAATAATGCACAAAAAGTTGCCGCGTCATTATTGCAATTGTACGATTTTCATAAATTCAATTGACATCACACAATAACTATTGTATAATTAAACTTGGATAATTCTATATTTTATTGATATAGAAAATCGGATCGTTTTGAGAGGATATGACATAATGTTTTGCGAAAATTGCGGTAAACAGCTGATAAGGGGTTATCAATTCTGCATAGAGTGCGGCACGCCCGTTCCGCCCGAGCCTTCCGTGGAAGAGCCTGCGGAAAACAGCGCCGCCGGGGAAACGGCTTCCTCCGGGCGCACTCTCCCCAGCGTTGAGCCCATTAACAACGAGAGCGGCTCTCTCGTATATTGCCCCAACTGCGGTATGCATATGCAGACATCTAATGTGTTCTGCGAGAAATGCGGCATTCGTCTGAGCGGCTCCGGCGGCGCGGACGACGGCGCGGGCTCCGCGGGGGGGACTGTCCCCATGTGGAACGCAAATCCCCAGCCGTTCGGCGAAAATCTCGGCGATTATTCCGATGACGAGCTTAACCAGATCGACAGCTTTATGAACGGGAACGGCGGTATAAACGGCTATGACAGCGCGCCTGCGGATATCATGGGCGGCTCCGGCGGGATAAGCGGCGGCGGAATGGACGAGATCGAGGCGCTCACGCAGCAGCTTGCGAGCTTCGGCGCTTCCGCGAGCGAGATGCCCGAGATAGGCTCTGTCGGTCATTATTCCGAGAGCGAGCCCATTCGTTATCAGAAAGAGCCCGAATTGGGTCAGTCGCGCGAGGTTGAGGATTTCTCCATGGGCGACGACGGCGGCAGTCTGTTCGGCTCGGCTTCCGACAGCGGTCTGCCCGTTATCGAGGGCGCTTCGATGGACGAGGACCCTTCCAAGGACATATCGCTTGACCCGTATGCATTTGTGAACAATGTCATTTCCGACAGCGAGCCTGCTTATACCGAGCCTGTCGCGGAAGAACCCGCGTACAATGAGCCTGTCGCGGAAGAACCCGTGTACAATGAGCCCGTTGCGGAAGAACCCGCGTACAACGACTTCACGGCGGAAGAACCCGCTTACACCGAGCCTGTCGCGGAAGAACCCGTGTACAATGAGCCTGTTGCGGAAGAACCCGCTTACACCGAGCCTGTCGCGGAAGAACCCGCGTACAATGAGCCCGTTGCGGAAGAACCCGCTTACACCGAGCCCATAGCGGAAGAAACTGCATACAATGAGCCTGTCGCGGAAGAACCCGCGTATAATGAGCCTGTCGCGGAAGAACCCGTGTACAATGAGCCCATTGCGGAAGAACCCGCTTACACCGAGCCTGTTGCGGAAGAACCCGTGTACAATGAGCCTGTTGCGGAACAGCCCGAGGATAATTATTTCGAGAACGAGGCACCTTTCATGGAGGAAGTCGCTCCCGTTATAGCGGAAGCTCCGCGTTATGAGCCGACCGTGAGCGGCTACGACAGCCCCGCCGACAGCGCCGCGCCCGAGCAGCCCGCAGAGCCCGAGCAGCCCAAGGGCAACCTTGTATATTGCCGCAACTGCGGTCAGGATATGTATGACACCGAGGCGGTCTGCAAGAACTGTGGCGCGCCGTACAAGGGAATGTACGTTCCGCCGCGCAATGCGCCGAGCAAGACAGGCTCCGGTGCGGGCGGCGAGAAGAAGGGCGGGAAGAAATGGATACCTATTGCCGCCGCGTCGGTAGTAGCGGTCGGCATTGCGGTGGTACTTATCGCGACAACGTCCAGACCCTCCGACAATGCTAATCTCACGGGGAACAACAATCTTCCCGTTACGCAGTCGACTACCACAGGCAATACCGACCCCGTGACCGACACATCGGGGCAGGGCGGAGATAACGCAGCGATATCCACCGACGTTAACACAGCCGAGGCGGTAACGACGCCTGTTCCCGCAAGCGACGAAACGGATCCCGCCATCTCGACCGACACTCATGACGCGGCGGACACCACATCGGGCGTTCCCGACACCTCCGAGCCCGTGACGGGCGAGAGCACGCACGGTTCAGGCTCGACCTCTCACACCACGAAGCCGACCACCACTAAGCCCACGACCACTAAGCCGAACACCACTAAGCCGACCACCACTAAGCCCACCACGACAAGCACCGCAAAGACCACCGCATACACGACAAAGAGCACGACTGCGACCACCTCAAAGCCGGTTGGAGTTATCACGTCCTCAAAGGTCAAGTCGCTGGAGAAGGACAGGGAAGCGATAATGGACGCGGCGGCGGTCATGGCGGGTGAGATCGGCAAGATCGAAATGTTTGCGCAGAACGTTATATATGCCATTGACAACAGCAGCGGCAGCGCCGACACCACAAGAACGGCGTATTACAGCCGTGATTTTGCCAAGAATATGTTATCCATAATAAAGAGCGGCAAGTCGGACGTTGACAGCGCGCTGCTGAAGGCAGAGCCTTCCAACAGCGAAATGGATACCGCGTATGATTCGCTGAAGTCGCTGAAGAAGAAGTACGACGCATATTACAACTTCATTATTTCCCCGACGGGCAAGGCGAGCAAATTCGGCAGCGAGTGCTCGACGTATCTTTCCGCGTTCACCAACGCGCTGAGCTCGGGGCTGAAGTTCTCCAAGCTGACTACGAGCGACTATTCCTCCGGCGACAGCGGCGTTGCGTATGCTGCGGCTATGAGCGACGCGGTAACTGCGGCGAACAACGCGGTTTCGGCGCTTTCTACGCTCCAGACCAAGCTTACCGACCTCGGCAGCAGGAACTTTGAGAGCGGGGTAGTTGCGGAGCTTTCCAAGAGCAGCGTTACAAAGACCTACGCGAACGCGGCGGCTTATTCCATGCGCGTCAAGGCGTACACGCTCATGCTTGCGGGCGCGCCGGACGATTATTCCTCGGCGCTCAAGTCGCTTACCTCCGCGAACAGGACGCTCGAGTCGCTGGTTGACAGCTACTCCATGATACAGGAGAACACCTTCTCCAACTACAAGAGCGAGAGCTCCGACGCGATCTCGACCGCCAAGAGCTACATTTCCTCGGTTACAAAGGCAATTTCCTGATATTCGGGCAATAAAAAGAGGCGCTTCACGAACGGAGCGCCTTTTGATTTTAAATATAGGACAGCGTATCCATGAGCGAACTGCATATATAGTCGGCGTTATGCTCCAGAAACTCCTCGCGCGAGCCGTATCCGACGAGCACGGCAATGCACTTTATCCCTGCCTCATGGGCTCCGTCTATATCGAAGCATCTGTCCCCGACGAGCACGCAGTCCTTCGGGTCGGCGCCCGTCTGCGAAAGCACGCTGCGGAGCACCTGTATTTTGGTGGAGATTTTCCCGTCCATGGTTGCGCCGCCTATGAGATCGAAATACTTATCTATCCCGAAGTGCTCCAGTATTCTTTGTGCGAACACCTGCGGCTTTGAGGTTGCGAGGCAGACATTTTTCCCCTGCCGTTTCAGCTCCGCGAGCAGCTCCTCCGCTCCGTCTATCAGCGCGCACTCGAATATTCCGTTTTGGGGGTAATACTCCCGATAGGCGCTCACTGCCTTTCGGGCGGTTTCCTCGTCCAATCCGAGCCGAACGAACTCGTCGAACAGCGGCGGTCCTATGAACTCCCGCAGGCGCTCCTCCGACGGCACGGGGTATCCCAGCTTTTTCAGCGCGTACTTCACGCTGTTCGTTATTCCCGGGCAGGAATCGGCAAGCGTTCCGTCGAGGTCAAACAATACTGTTCCGAACATAGTTTTCTCCTTTTTGTTTTTGGGGGCAGTTATATTATATATCATCTGCGGCGGCAATGCAAGGGGTTTTTTTTATTGCAAAATTATTGCGGGGGCGGGCTGCCCCTCTGACCCCGCTGCTTCTTAGGCGCTGCCTTGAACCGTTTTATAAAAAGGTTGTTTTTTGGGTGCAGTTGCTTTTTTGTTTCATGCGTTGTACGTTGTTTAATTGAACCGTTTTTATTTTTCGTGTTGTCACACGGGGAACGAGGGGACACCCTTCGGGAAAAGGGGGAACAAGAAAATCCAACAAAAAT
>CAMERU010000024.1 GCA_945935925.1 uncultured Clostridia bacterium
GGGGGTGTGGGGGAGACCCGTAGGGAGAGGGAAAAACCCCGTTTTTCCCTTTCCCGAAGGGTTTCCCCCACTTCAAGTGTGAAAACACAACACAAAAAATTAACAATTAAACAACAATTTAACACATCAAAAACGATATGAACCGAAGGATTTAGTTCAACCTTTATCCGAAAGGTTCAAGGCAGCGCCTTAAAAGCACCTTTACCGCCCGACAGAGCGGGACTGTCGTTTTTGCAATAAAAAGCCCCTTATTTGTTCCGAAAAAGTAATTGCAAATAAAAAACAAGTATGCTATAATGAAAGTGGATTTTAAAAATTGAAAGGAGAGATCGTTATGCAGGTGCCGAAGAGGATCGCCTCGGGGATAATCAATGCGTTAAAGGGCGGCGTTGTGCCGAGGACGGGACTTGGATATATTGCCGTCGGCAGGACGGACGAGATAAACGCGCTGCTCCGCGATGTCGAAATAACGGAGGACGGCGGTGCGTTCTTCCGCTTTATCTGCGGGCGGTACGGCAGCGGAAAGAGCTTCCTGCTGCAAACCATGCGGCAGCACGTTATGGACAGGGGCTTTGCGGCGGCGGACGCCGATCTTTCCCCCGAGCGCAGGCTTATGGGTTCAAAGGGTCAGGGGCTTGCGACCTACCGCGAGCTTATGCGCAGCCTTTCGGTCAAGGCGAAGCCCGACGGCGGGGCGCTCACGCTTATCCTTGAAAAGTGGATAAACGGCATTAAGACCGACGTTGTTGCGGAGGGCACGGCGCCGTCCGACCCGTTTTTCGATATTGCGGTGGAAAAGAAGATATACACCGTTATCGGAAGTCTGGAGGATATGGTGCACGGGTTCGATTTCGCGGCGGTCATCAACGCGTATTACCGCGCCTACCGTGACGGAAACGATGAGGTTCAGGGCATGGCGGTGCGCTGGCTCAGGGGGGAATACCCCACGCGCACCGAGGCGAAGCGCGACCTCGGCGTTAATTCCGTAATAACCGACGAAAACTGGTACGATTATATAAAGCTGCTCACCTCGTTCCTTGTCAGCGCGGGGTATAAGGGGCTTGTAGTCATGATAGACGAGCTTGTCAACATCATGAAGATACCGCACGCCGTAACGCGTCAGTATAACTACGAGAAAATACTCATGATGTACAACGACGTTATGCAGGGAAAGGCTTCCCACCTCGGCATAATCATGGGCGGCACA
This sequence comes from uncultured Clostridia bacterium, assembly GCA_945935925.1. Classification (GTDB taxonomy): domain Bacteria; phylum Bacillota; class Clostridia; order Oscillospirales; family Ruminococcaceae; genus CAG-115. The sequence continues at coordinate 1,208 of CAMERU010000024.1, forward strand.
CCGCAGTGCATTGAGGACCCGCGGCGCGGAGTGTTCAGCTATGAGGCGCTGCGCAGCCGATTGGAGCGCGGGCGATTCGCCTCGGACGAGGCGCATGACATGATGGCGCCGATAATCAGGCTTCAGCCGCTGACATATGAGGAATTGACCGTTCTCACGGAAAAGCTCGCGGAGATACACGCGGGGCTTTACGGCTACGAGAACAGAGTTACCCTTGAGGACAGGATAAACTTCATCAAGGCGGAGTTCGGGCGTATCGGCGCGGATACGAATATCACCCCGCGCGAGATGATACGCGACTTTATAGAGCTTCTGAACATTGCCATGCAGAACCCCGAAAAATCCCTCCCCGAGCTGATGGGAAGCGAGGAGTTTACCTTTGCCGAGGGGGAAAACGGGGGCGGCGAAACGGACGGCTTCGAGGATTTCGACCTTTGATGAACTATACGAGCGTTTTTGAGGTGAAAAATGAACTGCACGATAAAGGAAATGCACTGCATTTACGGCGGGAATGATATTTTCGGGCTGCTTTATGCGCCCGAGTGCGGCGGCACTGCGCCCGTTGTCATAATGAGTCACGGCTACAATTCGTCGCACGCATATCTGACCGACCTTGCGGAAAAGCTTGCGTGCAGCGGAATTTATGCCTATTGCTATGATTTCTGCGGCGGTTCCTCCCGATCGAAAAGCAGCGGCAGCACCACCGACATGACCATCCCCTCCGAAACGGAGGATCTGCTGCGGGTGCTGGATATGATAACGGAGCAGCCTTTTGCGGACAGGGAGCGGATATACCTTTACGGCGAAAGTCAGGGTGGGTATATTTCCGCGCTGACCGCCGCGCGTCACCCCGACAGGGCGGCGGGCTTGATACTTCTGTACCCTGCGCTGTGCATTCCCGATAACTGGCGCGGAAAGGCAGCCGAAATGCCCGAAACGGTGGAGTTTATGGGCATGACTATATCAAGGAAATTCGCGGAGAATATCCCCGACGGCGATATTCCCGAGCAGATAGGCGGTATCACAAAGCCCGTCCTGATACTGCACGGAGAGGCGGACGGGCTTGTCGACATAAGTTATTCCGAGTGCGCGGCGGAATGCCTGCCCAACGCGCGGCTGATACGCTTCGCGGGGGAGGGTCACGGCTTTTCTCGCGCCGCTCGGGAAAAGCTGTTTTCGCACCTGCTCGCGTTTGTGAAAGGGTAAGGCGGTATGGTATTGTTTCTGGCGGGCAGCTCGCACACGGGGAAAACGCTTGTTTCTCAAAGGCTGCTTGAAAGGCTCCGCATACCGTATCTGTCCGCCGACCATATTAAAATGGGACTTATCCGCAGCGGGCAGACCGCGCTTACCCCCGAGGACGATAAGAAGCTTGTTCCTTATCTGTGGGGAATATTGAAAGAAATTGCAAAGACCGCCGTTGAAAACGGGCAGAGCCTTATCATCGAAGGCTGCTATGTTCCGCACGAATGGCGGGATAGCTTTTCGGAGGAATACCTGCGGCATATCCGCGCGGTGTGGCTCATAATGAGCGAAAAGTATATCCGGCAGCATTTTTCCGACATTCGCGACAATGCAAACGCGATCGAGCGGCGGCTTGACGACGAATGGCTGACACCCGAAGCGCTTGTTTCAGACAATGCGGACAACCTTGCGGGGTGTATCGCGCAGGGTTGCTCGTATGTCCTTATTGACGGGGAATATTCCGCGGAGGATATCGCGGGAAAGGTATGCGGTTTTTTGGAGGGAGTAATTTGAGCAGCGGCATTTTCTACCGCCTGGCGCCGTTTATTCAGGATTATATTTATCGGAATAAATGGGAGGAGCTTCGCGAAATTCAGGTCGCGGCGGCGCAGGCGATATTTGACACGGACGAAAATCTTCTTTTGTCCTCGGGAACAGCCAGCGGAAAGACCGAGGCGGCTTTTCTGCCCGTGCTGACCTGCCTGTGGGAAAACCCGTCCGCAAGTGTGGGCGTACTGTATCTGTCGCCGTTAAAGGCGCTCATAAACGACCAGTTCGAGCGGCTCAACGACCTTCTTGAGGAGCAGGATATCCCCGTAACAAAATGGCATGGGGACGCTTCGCAGTCGGCGAAAAAGCGGCTTGTCAGAAATCCGCGCGGCGTTATGCAGACGACTCCCGAGAGCCTTGAGAGCCTTATGATGCACAACAGCTCGAACGCCTACCGCCTGTTTTCCGATCTGCGGTTCATTGTCATTGACGAGGTTCATTATTTCATGGACAACGACCGCGGGCTCCAGCTGCTTTCGCTTCTGGAGCGGCTTTCGCGGCTCATCGGTTTTTCGCCGCGGAGGATAGGTCTTTCGGCGACTCTCGGCGACACGACCAATGCGGAGAAGTGGCTCAACATGGGCAGCGGGCGGGGCTGCATAACTCCGCGCACAGTTGAAAAGGGACGTCAGGTGCGGCTGTCGGTCAGATTTTTCCCGATAAAGGAGAAAATAAAGAACAGCGACAGCACTACGCTGCTTGAAAGCTATTACAACTATCTTTACGAAAGCACGCACGGAAAAAGCTGCATTCTTTTCTCAAACAGCAAGGGCGAGGTCGAGGAAAACATCGCGCACATGAAGCAGATATCCGCGCAGAGGCACGGCGGCGACACCTATCTCGTCCACCATGCGAACATTTCCGCCTCGCTGCGCGATTTCGCGGAGAAGAGTATGAAAAACGGCGAGCAGCCCATATGCACCGGCGCGACCGTCACGCTTGAGCTCGGGATAGACCTCGGGCGGCTGGAGCGTATTGTTCAGACGGGCTGCCCGCTGACCGTTTCGGGGTTAGTTCAGCGGCTCGGGCGCACGGGGCGGCGCGGCGGCGCGGCGGAAATGCGCTTTGCGTTCAAATGGGACATGAGTATGCCGCCGAATGATTTCTACAAGGAAATAAACTGGGACTTCGTGATGTGCACAGCGATGATCCTGCTTTACACCCGCGAACGCTGGATAGAGCCGACATTCCTCCCGAAGCTGCCGTACAGCCTGCTTTATCATCAAACCATGTCTGTAATGGCGGCGAGCGGCGCTATACAGCCGCGCGAGCTTGCGCGGCAGGTGCTTTCGCTTTCGGTGTTTTCCCATGTCACAAAGGAGGACTATCTGCTTCTTCTGCGCTATATGCTTGAAAACGGGCAGCTTGAGCGCGGCGAGGACGGCGCGCTCCTCATCGGCGACAAGGGCGAGGCGGCGGTGTCAAACTTCGAATTTCTCGCCGTGTTTACCGTGCCGCAGGAATATTCTGTGCGGTGCGGCTCGGAGGAGATAGGCACGGTGCAGAGCCCGTTCCCGCCGAAAAGCCGCTTTGCGCTTGCGGGGCAGGCTTGGGAGGTAACGGAGCTTGACAAAAAGGAGCTGCGCATTTATGTGAAGCACATTGACGGCATTTCCGCGAATATGTGGATGGACACGGGCAATGAGTATGTCCACACAAAGGTGATGAAGAAAATACTGGAGGTCATACGCAGCGACGAGCAGTACGCCTTTCTTGACGGATCCGCGCGGGACAGGCTTTCCGACATACGGACGATGTGCCGCAGCGCGGCGGCGCTTTCGGGGGGAGAACACATCGTGCTCCCGCTGTCGGACACATTCTTCGCGGTGTTCCCGTTCATCGGGACAAGGGGGACAATGGCGCTCATGTACGCGCTGCGTGAAATGGGGTTCGACGCGAACGTATGGCTCTCGCGCTACATTCCCGTGTGCATTGAGGTGCACACCGCAAAGGGAGCGGCGGCGCTTGACGCGGCGCTTTCAAGGCTGAAGCGCGAGGGAGCGGACAAGTACGGGTTCGCTGTCCCCGACAACTGCGAGATATGCGGAAAGTATAACGACTATATCCCGCGGGCGCTGCTGAAAAAGCAGTATATTGAGGACTACCTCGACACAGCGGAGCTTGCCGGGATAGAGTGAAAATTAAACGCGCCCCGTTCGGAGCGCGTTTTCTTATATCAGCCGACTACCTTGTAATCCATGTCCTCGACTGCTTTCCTGAGGACTTCAAAGTCTGTTGCGGCGTTGAGCTTAACTACCGCAGTCCCCGTTTTGTGGCTTACTGTCGCTTCGTCAACGGTCGGCAGCGCCTCAAGCGCTTTCTTGACCGCTGCCTCGCAGTGTCCGCACATCATGCCCTCGATCTTCATTGTTACTTCCATGTTTTTTTCCTCCTGTGATTTATTTCCCGCTGCCGCCGATCTTCTTTTTCGGCGGAGCCTGTGGTCGTGCTTAGTGCTGTAAATATTCGTGAGGTTGAGCCGCAGCGCGTTGGTAACAACGCAGAAGCTTGAAAGGCTCATTGCTGCCGCACCGAACATCGGGCCCAGCTTCAGCCCGAAAAGCGGTATCCATACCCCTGCCGCCAGCGGTATGCCGATAACGTTGTAAATGAACGCCCAGAACAGGTTTTCGCGGATATTCAAAAGCGCCGCGCGGCTGAGCCGTATCGCCGCGGGGACATCGGCAAGACTGCTTTTCATCAGCACAACGTCCGCCGCGTCTATCGCTATGTCCGCGCCCGCTCCTATGGCTATTCCCGTGTCTGCACGGGTGAGCGCGGGCGCGTCGTTTATCCCGTCGCCGACCATTGCCGTCCTGCCCTGCTCCTTAAAGCGGCGTATCACCGCTTCCTTTCCGTCAGGGAGAACTCCCGCGATCACCTCGTCCACGCCCGCAAGCTTTCCTATCGCCGCGGCGGTTCGCTCGTTGTCGCCGGTCAGCATTACGGTGCGTATGCCCATGTTTTTAAGCTCGCGGATCGCCTGCGGGCTGTCCTCCTTTATCGTGTCGGCAACGGCAATGACCCCGATAAGCCTTTTTTCGCGGCAGAAGAACAGCGGCGTTTTCCCCTCGGAAGAGAGCCTTTCGGCGCGTGCGCGCATTTCCTCGGGCAGGTCGCAGTAGGTTTCCGCAAGGCGCATATTTCCCGCAATGTACTCTCGTCCGTCCATCACGGCGGAAAGCCCGCTTCCGCGCAGCGCCTCGAATTTCGTGACCTCGCCCGCGCGGATATTCCTTTCCCCGCAGTACCCGACGATCGCGCGGGCAAGCGGGTGCTCGCTTTTCAGCTCGAGCGAATATGCCGCCGAAAGCAGTTCCTCCTCGGGGATACCCTCCGACGGGATAATGTCGGTAACGGCAGGTTCTCCCTTGGTAATAGTTCCCGTTTTGTCGAGGACAACTATCTCAGTCTTACCCGTTTCTTCAAGCGAGGCGGCTGTCTTGAAAAGAATGCCGTGCTTCGCGCCGACGCCGTTTCCTACCATTATCGCCACGGGAGTGGCAAGTCCCAGCGCGCACGGGCAGGAGATAACAAGCACCGTAACGGCGCGCTCCATCGCGAATGCCGCCGTTTCTCCCGCAAAGAGCCATACCGCCGCAGTCACGACAGCTATCCCGATAACGACCGGCACGAACACGCCGGACACCTTGTCGGCTATTTTTGCGATAGGCGCCTTTGTTGCCGCCGCGTCGCTCACCATCTGTATTATTTTGGACAGCGAGGTGTCGTTTCCGACGCGCGTTGCGCGGCACCTTATATACCCCGACTGATTTATCGTCGCGGCGGAAACCTCGTCGCCGGTTATTTTATCAACGGGCACCGACTCACCCGTCAGCGCGCTTTCGTCAACGGCTGTCGCACCCTCGACGACAACTCCGTCGGTGGGTATCGACGCGCCGGGTCTTACCGCGAAAATATCCCCTATCCCGACCTGCTCTATCGGCACGGTGACCTCGTTTCCGTCGCGGACAAGCACCGCAGTTTTCGGCGCAAGCTTCATCAGCCCTTTCAGCGCGTTGGTGGTTTTGCCCTTGGAATTGGCTTCGAGCATTTTTCCGAGCGTTATCAGCGTGAGAATTGTTCCCGCCGACTCGAAATACAGCTCGTGCATATATTCCATTGCGGTTTCATGATCGCCGTGCGAAACTGCTCCCGACATCACGAATGTCGCGTAAACGCTGTATGCGAACGCCGCCGCGCTTCCCAGCGCTACAAGCGTATCCATATTCGGCGCGCGGTGTATAAGCCCCTTGAAGCCGCTGACGAAAAATTTTTGGTTTATCACCATTATTGCACCGGTAAGCAGCATTTCCGCCAGCGCCATTGCCACATGATCCTCAGCGAGGAACGGCGGCAGCGGCCAGCCCCACATTACCCCGCCCATAGAAATATACATCAGCGCCGCGAGGAATACCAGCGACGAAAAAAGGCGCCGCTTCATTTTAGGCGTTTCTCTGTCTGCGAGGGGGTCGTCATCGGGAGCGGCTTTTTCCGCGCCTTTTCGCGAGGCACCGTAGCCCGCCGCGGTAACCGCCGCGATGACCGCCTCGTCGCTCGCGCTGCCTTCTACTCCCATGGAATTGGTCAGCAGGCTGACCGAGCAGGAGGTCACCCCCTCTACGGCGTTCACCGCCTTTTCTACGCGGGCGCTGCAAGCGGCGCAGCTCATGCCCGTTACATTATATTGCTTCATATCAGCACTTCCTTTACTTCATCAGCTTCTGAAGCGTGTCGACAAGCTCGCCGATCACCTCGTCGTTCCCGCTTCGTATATTATCCGCAACGCAGGTGCGGATATGCTCCGAAAGCAGCTCCTTGTTGAACGAATTTAGCGCGGCATTCACCGCCGCGACCTGTATTAAAATATCGGTGCAATAGGCGTTGTTTTCCAGCATTTTCTTTATCCCTCCGATCTGCCCGGAAATGCGGTTCAGGCGGTTCATCAGACGCTTGTATTCCTCCGCACTCCTATGCTTTGTCTTTTGGCAGCATTCGCAGGTTTTTTTGCAGGGTATCTTCTCATTTTCGCAGCAATTATCGTTCGCCACTTCATCGGCTCCTTTCAATTGTTTTTTTTATTATATACCCCATAGGGGTATTCGTCAAGAGGTTTTTGCAAATTTAACAATTTCCATACATAAAATAATAAAAAACTGTGAATAATTTTATTAAAAATGCTTGACAATTTAATAAACGTGTGGTACAATTATTAATACAAGGAAACGAAAGTTGAGGTGATACTCTTGAATAAAAGCATTTACAGCCTGGTGCTGTCGGACAGCGTTGTCGAGGCGGTGGACGATATGGCGCGCAGCGCGGGGCTGAGCCGCTCGGCGATGGTTAATCAGCTGCTTGCGGAACGGGTGGAATACACGACCCCCGAAATGCGCATGAAAGAGATACTTTCCGCTGTGCAGCGGTGCATGACGGACGGTTTTTTCCTCGCCGAGCCGCCCACGGGCAGCTCGCTTTGCGCCAAGACCTCGCTTAAATACCGCTACAAGCCGACCGTGCGCTATTCCGTCGAGATGTTTTCCCGCGCGGGTCACAGGGCGGGCGAGCTAAGGGTTTCGTTCCGAACGCAGAACGAGCAGCTTATAGACGACCTGACGGGCTTCTTCCGCTGCTGGACGGCGCTGGAGCAGCGGTTCATTTCCTCGCGTATATCGCAGGATCTGACCTGCACGATAAGCAGCGGCAGGTTCACACGAACGCTGAATATGCCGGGGAGCGAGGTGTCCGACGAGGAGCTCGGCAAAGCGGTGGCGGACTATATGGCAATGTTCGACGCGGCTATGAAGGAATACTTCGCGCATATACCGGATTTACAGATAGCCGCTATGGCGGCGGAGGACAGCTATCGGCTGTCGCTTTCAAAACAGAAGATCATCATATAAAAAGGAGGAGATCATATGAATCCGAACAAGCTTACTCAGAAATCAATAGAAGCCGTTCAGGCGGCGCAGGATCTGTCCGTCAGCTATCAGAACAACTGCGTTGAGCAGGAGCATCTGCTGTACGCGCTGCTTGCCGACGAGGGCGGACTTGTCCCCCAGATACTCACCAGAATGAACATTGACGCTAACGGCGTAAAAACCGCCGCCCTTAAATTCATAGAGGGTATGCCGCGCGTTACCGGCAGCGGCAGAGAGGCGGGCAAGATATACATTTCCCCCGAACTCGACAAGGTATTCACCGAGGCGGAGGCGCAGGCTGACCGCATGAAGGACGAATACATCTCCGTGGAGCACCTGCTGCTCGCCCTTGCAGAAAAGGCTGACAGCGGCGTCGCGGGGATATTCAAGAGCTTCAATGTCGACAAAAACAAGCTTCTCAAGGCGCTCAGCGATATCCGCGGAAATCAGCGCGTCACCTCACAGAATCCCGAGGAAACCTACGACGTGCTTAAAAAGTACGGGCAGGACCTTGTTGAGCTTGCGCGGCAGAACAAGCTTGACCCCGTTATCGGGCGTGATTCCGAGATACGCAACGTTATCCGTATCCTCTCCAGAAAAACCAAGAATAACCCCTGTCTGATAGGCGAGCCGGGCGTCGGCAAGACCGCTATCGCGGAGGGACTTGCGCTGAGAATAGTGCGCGGCGATGTTCCCGCCAACCTCAAGGACAGAAAGCTTTTCTCCCTCGATATGGGCGCGCTGATTGCGGGCGCAAAGTATCAGGGCGAGTTTGAGGAGCGCCTGAAGGCTGTCCTCAACGAGGTGAAGAAGAGCGAGGGCAGGATAATCCTGTTCATTGATGAGATACACCTCATCGTCGGAGCGGGCAAGACCAGCGGCGCGATGGACGCGGGCAACCTGCTCAAGCCCATGCTGGCGCGCGGCGAGCTGCACTGCATCGGCGCTACGACCCTTGATGAGTACAGCAAGTACATCGAAAAAGACCCCGCACTCGAGCGCCGTTTCCAGAAGGTGCTCGTGGACGAGCCTACCGTCGAGGACACCATCTCTATCCTCAGAGGCTTAAAGGAGCGCTACGAGGTATTCCACGGCGTTAAGATACACGATAACGCGCTCATATCCGCCGCGGTGCTCTCCAACCGATATATAACCGACCGCTTCCTCCCCGATAAGGCGATAGACCTTGTAGACGAGGCGTGCGCGATGATACGGACGGAAATGGACTCCATGCCCGCCGAGCTTGACGAGATATCCCGAAGCATAATGCAGCTTGAAATAGAGGAAGCCGCTCTGACAAAGGAAACCGACAAGCTTTCAAAGGAGCACCTTGAGGATATCCGAAAGGAGCTTGCCGAAAAGCGCGACAGCTTCTCCGCAATGAAAGCAAAGTGGGAGAACGAAAAGACCGCGATAACAAAGGTTCAGGATCTTCGTAAGGAAATAGAAACCACAAATGCCGAAATTGAAAAGGCAAAGCTGGACTACAACCTCAACAAGGCTGCCGAGCTGCAATACGGAAAGCTCCCGAAATTACAGGCAGAGCTTGAGCATGAGGAGCAGCTTGCGGAGCAGGCAAAGGCAGACTCGCTGCTGCGCGACAAGGTTACAGAGGAGGAGATAGCGCGCATTGTGGCACGCTGGACGGGTATCCCCGTATCCAAGCTTGTCGAGGGCGAGCGCGAGAAGATACTCCACCTCGGCGAAACTCTCCACAAGCGCGTAATGGGTCAGGACGAGGCGGTAAGCCGCGTTACCGAAGCTATAATGCGCTCCCGCGCGGGAATAAACGACCCGAGAAAGCCGTTAGGCTCGTTCCTGTTCCTCGGCCCGACGGGCGTCGGCAAAACGGAGCTTGCAAAGGCGCTCGCGGAAGCGCTGTTCGACGACGAGCACAATATTATCCGTATCGACATGAGCGAATATATGGAAAAGCACAACGTGTCCCGTCTGATAGGCGCGCCTCCGGGATATGTCGGCTATGAGGAGGGCGGTCAGCTCACCGAAGCAGTCCGCAGAAAGCCCTACTCCGTCATACTGTTCGACGAGGTGGAAAAGGCTCACCCCGACGTGTTCAACGTCCTCCTGCAAATCCTTGACGACGGCAGAGTTACCGACAGTCAGGGCAGAACGGTGGACTTCAAGAACACGATAATAATACTGACCTCCAACCTCGGATCGCAGTATATTCTCGAGGGTATTGACGAGAACGGGCAGATATCGCAGGAAGCAAGGGACAATGTTGACAGGCTGTTAAAGAGCAGCTTCCGCCCCGAGTTCCTCAACAGACTTGATGAGATAGTATTCTACAAGCCGCTCACCAAGAACGAGATATTCGGCATTATCGACCTCCAGTCCGCCGACCTCGCAAAGCGCCTGAAAGACAAGCAGCTCGGTCTTGAAATAACCGACGAGGCAAAGCAGCTCATCGTCGACGAGAGCTACGACCCGAACTTCGGCGCACGTCCGCTCAAGAGATATATGCAGCGTAACCTTGAAACGCTTATCGCAAAGGAGATACTTGAGGATAAGGTAAAGCAGGGCGACACGATAAAAATCGGCGTTGCAGACGGCGCGCTTGCGGTGCTGGGCTAAGGCTTGGCTTTGCGGGTTTGCCGCAATAAAAACAGATCCGCTTCCGATATTTCTGTCGGAAGCGGATCTTATTTTTTGCAAGCACTTCAGTGATACGGCGGTTATTTTGCGAAACCGCCTTGCTCCAACGGCTCGTGCTCAATCTGCAATGTCCTGTATTTTCCGTTGTCGTAAAATGCAACGTACAGCACGTTATCCGACAGATTTGACATACTGTACCGCTCGTCGTTTTCGGACAGCTCGGCAAGCTCCGTCCGTGCGAGCAGCGCCGCCTCGCCGCAGTCCTCGTCGACATCGTATATGCACAGCATATTTCCGCGGGAGTATTGTTCCTCGGCGAAAAGAATATGCGAGGAGCTGTCGGTGTAGCCGTAATAGGACACCTTTGCGGGCTTTTCGCCCGTGACGATGAACGCCGCGAAAACCGCCAATGCAGATGACACGGCAAGAAGCCCCGCCCCGCGCGATATCGCCGAAAATACCGCCGCATTTCCTTCCGCGCGTTTCCTGACAACTCCCGAAGCGATGATCAGAGCAGACATTCCCGCCGAAATACATATCACCGCAGCAGCTGCCGCGCCAAAGAAGTCGGTCATGCTGTGCGCGGCTATCATGCCGTTTTCGTAGGTGTAGGTCTTTGGGATATCCATTCGGCTTATGATAAGCGCGGCGGCGATCAGCAGTAGGTCAAGCAGGATCGTTATTGCCGCAGGTATCATCGGGCGGCGCAGTATTTTCGGCGGCGCCGTTACGATTTTTTGCGATTTTTTGTGAATATTCATATCCGACCTCAGTTCAATGACATCATCGTTTCTGCCTGTGCCTTAAAGCTGCGTTTCTTGTAGATAGCGCTGTTTACTATGCAGCAGACAGCCGCCGAAGCTGCCGCGCCGCCGACGAATATCAGCACCGCCGCCCAAAGCGGCAACCCGAAGCCGTTTAAAAGCAGTTTGTCCACCTCAGGAATAAAATACATCGAAATGCTGAACAGGAACGGTATATAAATCATAAACAACACGCCCATGCGGAACATGGACAGTATCCCGCCTATAATCGCATACAGCGGCATAGTTACAGCTGCCAGTGTAAGCATTTCCGTTGTCTGCACCGCGCTCTCTCCGATGATCAGAACGCCCGCCGCGTACAGCAGCATAAATACCGCGGCGCTGCCGTAGCACAATATTCCCGTGAAAACGGGGATCGCGCGGGTGTAAAGCGCTTTTGCGAACGGGACAGCCCTTACAAAACGGCTCCCCGATATCTCCGCTCCGATAAACAGCAGGATTATCGAAGGGATAAGCCCCAAAACAATGATGAAAAACATCTTGCTGAAAAGAAATTCCTCCTCGCCGACGGGCACTATGAATATGATCTCCGCAGCGAGCATTGCGACCGCAAGCGCCGTCGTCAGCGCCCACCTGAGCGGGTGACCCTTAAAGGCGCGGATAAACAGGAAATTAAGCGCGCTTTTCATGAATTTCCACCTCCACGCTGTTCCACTTTTTTTCGGCGCAAATCGTCGAGAATATCAAGCCCCCGACAAGCACGGCAACGCTCACCGCATATATCACCGCAACTGCAAGCCCGTTTTCGGCGAGAAAATCCGTGCCGCTCATTTCTTCCTCGCTAAGGAAACCGCCGACAAATCCCCCTGCCATACACATCGGAAGAATGGATATCATACGCGACGTCATGCTTTTGAAAAAGCCCGTGAAATTCACCAGACCTATCATGCATAAGCAGATAGCGGGCATGAGATACTGTATCCCGCCGAGGTCGGCAATGTTCCCGAGAATAATGCCAAGCGTCGAGCACAATACAACAATGATAAGCGTTATTACGTTTCCCGTTACGACAGCCCTGCGGAATTTCGCCGCGCCGTCCGAAATGGAATGGAAATATTTATACCCCGGGGTTATCGGGTGGTTGAAGGAAAATATCGTGTTGACGATCATTATACTGCATATATGCGTCAAAAGGCTCATCATAGGAGTGAAGCCGCGGATAAAGCCGTTCAAATGGCTTTCACGCTCCGCAAAAACCGCAATAAGATTGCAAGCCGCCAGCACCGCTGCGAAAGCTGCCGCCATTATCGCTGCTTTCCGTGTCATTCCCGCCGCGAAAATGCGGAAGGAGCTTATGTATTCCTTCATCTGTTCTCCTCCGCATAGCGCAGCAGACCAATACTAAGCTGCTGGAGCGTGGGGCGCTCGCTGTCCGCGCCCGCCTCGGCGAGCTTTTCGGCGTTTTCCGCAAGGGCAAGCCCGCTGAACATCGTCCGTCCGCTGTCGTGCGACATCAGCAGCGGCTTTGCCTTTTCATAATCGGCAGCCTCGCCGCGCGCGATTATATATTTATCCTTGAGCTCCTCTACAAAGCCCTGCTCGATGATCCTGCCCTTGTCCATAAAAACCGCGTAATCCGCCGCGTTTTCCATGTCCGCTATATTGTGCGTTGAGAATATTATCGAGCGCTCGCCGTTTCCGTCGTCGAGAAATTCCCTCATGCGGTCGCACAGCCTGTCGCGCATAAGCGGGTCGAGGGAGCTTCCCGGCTCGTCGAGCACAAGAAGGTCGCATTTGCGCGCGAATACAGCCGCAAGCGCCGTTCTCATGCGGTTTCCGTCCGACTGCTTATACATAGCGCGCGGACGCTTGGTATGCTCGCTGTCTACCTCAAGTTTTTCGCACAGCTTCGCGAATTTCGCGCGGTCAAACCCCTTGTACGCAAGCTCCATAGACGAGGCGATATCTTTTGCCGTCCATGCCTGCGGGAAAAACGAGCTGCTCGCGCAGTAGCCTATCCTCTCGCGGACATCGGCGCTGTCTATCCTCCCGCCGTCAAAATATGTAACGCTGCCCTCCGTCAGCGGAGTGACCCCGCAGAGCGCGTCGATAAGCGTGGTTTTTCCCGCGCCGTTCGCGCCGATAAGCGCGGTGGAAAATCCCATGGGTATATCAAGGTCGATCTCCCCGAGGGTGAATTTTTTGTATTTTTTAATAAGTCCCTTTATTTTTACGCAGAAATTATTCTCCATAATGAATTTCTCCCTTTTTATGCGGATATTTCTCCCGTTCGGGTGTGACTGATGTCATAATTTATATGACGACGCACCGCTCGCGAAAGCCTCGAAAATCTTTTCAAGCGCGTCCATAGCCGTCTTTTCGTCGGCAAATGTTGCAATAACGCGCGAATTTAATTCGGTACCAAATGCCGCCGCGCCTGTCAGCGCGAACTTTCCGTCCTTGCCGCCGCCGAAATTCTTTGTAACACTGACTGCCGCGCAGTCGATAATGAACTTCCTGTCCTGTGAAAAAATAAGCATAATATTATCCTCTGTATAATTATTGTTCCGTGTCGTAAAGCACCGTCAGCATTTTAACGAGATCCTCGCGCGACACCCCCGCGAGCTTTGCCGACTCCATGGCGTTCTGCAAATGCTGCTCCAGCAGGCGCAGGTGCTGCTCTCGCACCATCTCTCTGTCCTGCGGGTTGACGATATAGCCCTTTCCCTGTACGGGAGATATCAGCCCCTCGTCGCTCAGCAGCTCATAGGCTTTCATGGTTGTGATCACGCTTATTTTAAGGTCGCGCGCCAGACCGCGTATCGACGGGAGATATTCCCCCTCGCGGATAACGCCGTTCATGATATCGTCCTTGAACTGCGCTGCGATCTGCCTGTAAATAGGCACCTCGCTGTTCTGTAATATTTTCACAGCGTTCCTCCTCTCTCATGTGTTTATATGCTATATATACAGTATATACTCTTTTGCCGCATTTGTCAAGAGGTTTTAAAAAATTTTCCCGGGAAGTGAAACCTGCCCAAATTGCTCTTTTTTAACGACAAAAAACTGTTTATATAAACGGATTTTACCGATATTGTCTTTACAAAAAGGGAAGAATATATTATAATGTTTAAGGTATAACAGCAAATTTTTTGGGAGGGATCTTTCTTGCTGAGATTGGCAAGGTATCTGAAATACTACAAGCTTCAGGTCACGCTCGGACCGATTTTCAAGCTTACCGAAGCGATATTTGAGCTTATCGTTCCGCTTGTAATGGCGGAGATAATCGACGTAGGAATAGCCAACGGCGACAACGATTATATACTCGGTCACGGAATAACGCTTATCATCCTCGCGGTGTGCGGACTTTGCTTTGCACTGGTGTGCCAGTATTCCGCGAGCGTTGCCTCGCAGGGTGTCGGGACAAAGCTGCGCGACGACCTGTACGCGCATATAAACACCCTGTCCTACAAGGAGCTTGACCGCCTCGGAACCCCCGCCCTCGTCACCCGTATATCAAACGACGTCAACCAGATACAGACCGCCGTCGCGATGCTGATAAGGCTTGTGGTGCGCGCGCCGTTTCTCGTTATCGGCGCGACTATCATGGCTTTTACCGTCAGCCCCAAATTGTCGCTTATCTTCTTCGGCGCGATGATAGCCATTGTCGCGATAATGTACCCGATAATGAGGGTCACCGTAAAGCTGTTCAAGAAGCAGCAGAAGGAGCTTGACGGTATCTCAAGGATAACCCGCGAGAACCTATCGGGCGTGCGCGTGGTAAGAGCGTTCTCCCGACAGGAATACGAAAAGCAGCGCTTTGAGGACACCGCCGAGGATTACCGCAGGCTTGCGGTAAAGGCGGGCAGGATAAACGCCCTGCTCAACCCCGCGATATTTATTGTGGTGAACGCGGCATATCTTCTTATCGTGTGGCTCGGCGGCGCTTCGGTCGGCGCGGGTGCAGACGGGTTAACGCAGGGCAAGGTCATTGCGCTCGTCAATTATATGACGCAGATATCGCTTGCGCTTGTCGTTGTTGCAAACCTTGTTACGATATTCACCAAGGCGGCGGCGTCCGCCTCAAGAATAAACGAAATATTTGACACCAAGCCCTCCGTTGTAGGAGCGGACAAGCCTGCGGTCACCGACCCGAACGCGCCCGCGATAGAGTTTGACAACGTAAGCTTCTCCTATATCGGCGGCGAGAGATCCCTTGAGGACATTTCGTTCACGCTGAACAGGGGAGAAACGCTCGGAATAATCGGCGGCACGGGCTCGGGCAAATCCACCCTTGTCAATCTGCTCTGCCGCTTCTACGACTGCGACAGCGGCAGGGTAAAGGTAAACGGCGCGGACGTCCGCGACTTCACCGACAGCCAGCTGCGCAGTATTATAGGGATAGTCCCGCAGAAAACCGAGCTGCTGAGCGGCACGCTCCGCGAAAACATGACCATGGGCAGGGAGAATATTTCCGACGAACAGATACAGCGCGCCCTTGAAGCGGCGCAGGCGAGGGAGTTCACCGACAAGCTTGACGGCGGGCTTGACAGCCGCATTTTGCAGGGAGGAAAGAATCTCTCGGGCGGTCAGAAGCAGCGCCTTGCCATTGCCCGCGCAATAGCGGGCTCGCCCGAGATACTGATACTTGACGACAGCTCCAGCGCGCTCGACTACGCCACCGACGCGAAGCTCCGCGCAGCGATAAAAAATCTTGACGGAATGACCGCTGTTATAGTGTCACAGCGCGCAAATTCGATACGCCGTGCCGATAAGATAATCGTCCTTGACGACGGAAAAGCGGTCGGCATCGGCACCCACGCCGAGCTGCTGAAAAGCTGCCCCGTGTACCATGAAATATGCCTTACGCAGTACACCGAGCAGGAGCTGCTCGAACAGGAAACGGAGGGTCTTGCATGAAAAATAACACCGGAAAAAAAGGCACGCTCCTTCGCATTCTCCGCTATGTAAAGCCGCAGATGGGGCTTGTCGTGATTTCGATAATATGCGCGGCGGGGAGCGTTCTGCTTTCGCTTTATACCACCGTGCTGATAGGCAGGGCGGTCGACTGTATTTCCGAGAGCGGCGTTGATTTTGAGGCAATGTATCCCATACTCATAACCATAGCGCTGATGATACCCGCAGTCGCGCTGTTACAGTGGCTGATGTATTTTGCGACCAATAAAATAACTCACACCACCGTAAAATCGCTCCGCACCGACGCGTTCGCGCATCTGCAAAAGCTCCCGCTGTCCTATATCGACGTCAACGCCCACGGCGACATTATCAGCCGCGTTGTAAACGACGTCGACGCCGTGTCCGACGGACTTTTGCAGGGCTTTCAGCAGTTCTTCACGGGTATCGTCACCATAATAGGAACGCTCTGCTTCATGTTCTCGCTCAACTGGCAGATAACCCTTGTCGTCGTCTGCATAACGCCGCTTTCGTTTGCCGTTGCCGCTGTGATATCCAAGCTATGCTTCAACAAATTCAGGGAGCAGTCCGGTATCAAGGGCGAGCTTACCGGCTATATCGACGAGCATATCGGCGGTCAGCGCCTTGTAAAGGCGTTCGGCTACGAAAAGAAAGCCGGGGAGGAGTTCGGCGAGATAAACGAGCGGCTCAACGTCTGCGGCAGGCGCGCGCAGTTCTACTCCGCGCTCACCAACCCCAGCACCCGCTTCGTAAACTCCCTCGTTTACGCGGGAGTAGGCGTTTTCGGCGCGCTTAACGCCGCAAAGGCTGCGGCGGGCGGGTTCACCGTCGGCGACCTTTCCTGCTTTTTGCAGTACGCCAACCAGTACACCAAGCCGTTCAACGAAATTTCGGGAGTGATCACCGAGCTTCAGAACGCGCTTGCTTCCGCGTCGAGGATTTTCGCAATGATCGACGAACAGCCCGAGTCCTCCGACGAAAACTCAAAGGTGCTTGAGCACTGCGACGGCAGGGTAGAGCTTGACGACGTAAGCTTCTCCTACGTCCCGGAAAAGCCGCTTATCGAAAACCTTAACCTCTCCGTAAAGAGCGGTCAGCATATCGCGATAGTCGGCCCGACGGGCTGCGGAAAAACCACGCTGATAAACCTGCTAATGCGCTTTTATGACGTTGTGGGCGGAGAGATACGCGTCAGCGGCGAGCCGATAAACTCGCTTACACGAAACAGCCTGCGCTCCAATTTCGGCATTGTTTTGCAGGAAACATGGGTGTTCAAGGGGACAGTCCGCGAAAATATCTCCTACGGCAAGCCCGACGCAACGCTTGAGGAGGTCGTCGAGGCGGCAAAGGCGGCTCATGCGCACAGCTTCATAAAGCGGCTGCCGCAGGGTTACGACACCGTTATAACCAACGACGGCGACCTCTCGCAGGGGCAGCGGCAGCTGCTTAGTATTGCGCGCGTTATGCTGTCGCTCCCGCCGATGCTTATTCTCGACGAGGCGACATCCTCGATAGACACCCGTACCGAAATGCGCATTCAGAGCGCGTTTGACCGCATGATGAAGGGCAGGACGAGCTTCGTTGTCGCGCACAGGCTCTCGACGATACGCGAGGCGGACTGCATACTTGTCATGAAATCGGGGCACATCGTCGAGCAGGGCACCCACGACGAGCTGATGAAAAACAACGGCTTCTACGCCGAGCTTATAAACAGCCGTCAGGCGAGCGTCTGAAAGAAAAATGACTAAATTGCAGAAAAAGCTCTTGACAAGAGAGAAAAAATGTGCTAATATGTATGTAACAAATTGAATATGCCCTTTTAAACCATTGAAGTGGAGATAAAAATGTTTGTGCACCCACAGAGAGCGGTCGTTGCTGAGAGTACCGCGGAACGCAGTTCATTAAATGGACCACCGAGGGCGCGGTCAAAGGCAGCAGCCGAGTATTCCGCGACGTGCAGCGAGCGTTAATCGCGGGGATATGTTAGTATCCGACGAGAGCGCGGCTATGCCGCGAATTAAGGTGGCACCACGGTGTAGAATTTATACTCCGTCCTTAACAGAGCAGGAATGTTCTGTGTAAGGGCGGAGTTTTTGTTTTCCGAAAGGAAACGCGAAAGGAGATAAAAATGCTCAGACCAACCATTGAAGAAGCAAAGGCGCTGACGGGATACAGCCTTATCCCCGTCTGCCGCGAGATACTGTCAGACATCAAGACGCCTATCGAGGTGCTCAGGATACTCAAAAATATCAGCAGGCATTGCTATATCCTCGAAAGCGTCGAAAATCAGGAGAAATGGGGCAGATACACATTCCTTGGATATAACCCCGAGCTTGAGATAACCTGCCTTGACGGGACGATGACGATAAAAAACATAGCAACGGGCGAAACGGAAACGCGCGAAACGGCTCACCCCGCGGAGTATATACGCGAGCTTATGGCAAGGTACCGCTCGCCCAAGCTGGAGGGCTTCCCGAGCTTTACGGGAGGACTTGTCGGCTATTTCAGCTACGACTACATAAAGTACAGCGAGCCCTGCCTGAAGCTTGACGCGAACGACGAGGAGCATTTCAAGGACGTTGACCTCATGCTGTTCAAGCAGGTAATAGCGTTCGACAATATACATCAGAAAATAGTCCTCATTACGAACATAAACGCCGACAACATCGACGAGGAATATCCCAAAGCGGAAAAGCAGCTCTCCGAAATGGCGGAGCTTATCCGTCACGGAAAGCCCGCCGAGGAAAAGAAAGCCCGCCTTACGAGCGATTTCAGACCGCTTTTCAACAAGGAGCAGTATTGCGCGATGGTCGAAAAGGCGAAGCATTACATTTACGAGGGCGATATATTCCAGGTCGTGCTTTCCAACCGACTTGACGCGGATTTCGAGGGCAGCCTGCTCGACGCGTACCGCGTTTTGAGGGCGACTAACCCGTCGCCGTATATGTTCTTCTTCTCAAGCGACGACATGGAGGTAGCGGGCGCTTCTCCCGAAACGCTTGTTAAGCTTGAAAACGGCGTTCTCCACACCTTCCCGCTCGCGGGAACAAGACCCCGCGGCGCTACCGACGAGCTCGACAAGGCGCTTGAAAAGGAGCTTCTCGCAGACGAAAAGGAGCTTTCCGAGCACAATATGCTGGTTGACCTCGGGCGGAACGATCTCGGAAAAATATCGAAATTCGGCACGGTTGAGGTCGAGAAATATATGTCGATCGAGCGCTATTCCCACGTTATGCATATCGGCTCGACGGTGCGCGGCGAGATACTTGACAGCAAGAACGCCCTCGACGCGGTTGACGCCGTTCTCCCCGCGGGCACGCTTTCGGGCGCGCCGAAAATAAGAGCCTGCGAAATTATAAACGAGCTTGAAAACAACAAGCGCGGCATTTACGGCGGCGCGGTAGGTTATATAGACTTCCGCGGCAACCTCGACACCTGCATTGCGATACGCCTTGCGTTCAAGAAGAACGGGCGTATATTCGTCCGCTCGGGCGCGGGAATAGTCGCGGACAGCGTTCCCGAGAACGAATACAACGAATGCATAAACAAAGCAAAGGCGGTCGTCAATGCGCTGACGATCTCACAGGAGGACGAGTTATGATACTTCTGATAGACAACTACGACAGCTTTTCCTACAATCTTTTCCAGCTTATCGGCGGCATTGACCCCGATATAAAGGTCATTCGCAACGATGAAATGACAGCCGATGAAATACTTGAGCTTGCTCCGTCGCATATCATTGTCAGCCCCGGCCCCGGCAGACCTGCCGACGCGGGCGTGTGCGAGGACGTGATAAAGGCGGCTGCGGGGAAGATACCCGTCCTCGGCGTTTGCCTGGGGCATCAGGCGATATGCGAGGCGTTCGGCGCGGAGGTCACCTATGCGAAACGGCTCATGCACGGTAAGAAGTCCGTCACAAAGCTTGACACAACGTCCGAGCTGTTTGCGGGCATGGAGGACACCTGCGAGGTCGCGCGGTATCATTCGCTCGCCGCAAGCGAAAAGGATTTCCCCGACTGCCTTAAAATAACGGCGCGAACGGACGACGGGGAGATAATGGCGGTGGAACACAGGGATTTCCCGATATTCGGCGTGCAGTTCCACCCCGAGAGCATACTGACGCAGCACGGCAGACAGATCGCCGTAAATTTTCTGAAAACAAGGGTTTAAAAATATGATAAAGGATGCTATAATTAAAA
>CAMERU010000025.1 GCA_945935925.1 uncultured Clostridia bacterium
TGACCCTCTGCTTGTAAGGCAGATGCTCTCCCAGCTGAGCTAAACTTCCACATTTAATAGCCGCTGTCGATTCCTGCGTTTTGCTTTCGTTTCAAGCGACTATTATATTATACACACTTCAGTCCCAAATGTCAAGGGCTTTTTAAAAAATTTTTTTGATTTTTTATTCTTTGAGCAAATTCAACATTTCCGCCGCCGTAAATCTATACTTCTTATTGCAGAAGTGACAACAAACCTCTGTTTCTTCCTGTTCTGCGGCGAGTTTTTCTATTTCTTCCCTGCCCATAGAAATGAGTATCTGCTCCGTTCTTTCCCTTGAACAATCGCAGTAATACTGCGCCTCCCAGCTGTCGAGGATCTCTCCCCCGAGCCCCTCAAGCGCCATAACGGCTATTTTTTCGGGCTCCATATTATTTTGGAGCATTGCAGTTATCGAATCCATGTTGCGAATATTTTTCTCAAGGACATTTATTGCATTTTCCGAAACGGGCGGCATTACCTGCACAAGATATCCCCCCGCGGCCTTAACGGTCGCGTCGTCATTAAAAATTATACCCAGCGCGCACACAGTCGGGAGCTGCTCGCTTATAGAATAGTATGCCGTGATATCCTCCGCGATATTCCCCGAAACAAGCGGTATCTGCCCGCAGTACGGCTCCTTGAGCCCCATATCCTTGACAACGGTGAGCGAGCCTTCCCTGCCGACGACAGCAGGCACATCAAGGCTCCCATCGGGCGTCAGCGGCACCTCCGCCTTAGGGTCGCCCGCGCAGCACTTCACATTTCCGCGGTAGTCCGAAACAGCCATCAGCGTCCCGCAGGGACCGCCGCCGTTTATTCTGAGGGTCAGCGTGTCGCCCTCATATTTGAGCATTGCGCCCATTATAGATACAGCCGTCGTCATTCTTCCGAGTGCGGCGGTAACAACGGGCGAGGTTTCATGAAGCCGCGCCATTTCTCTGACCATATCCGTTGAATCAATTGCCGAGCAAAGCACGCTGCCGTCCTCCGACAGCGCTCTAACTATTTTTCCCATAATATAACCCCATTATATGCAGTTTTGTAATTTTTGTTACAGCTTTCTCGCCGCAAAAAGCAGCTTTTCGCTGTTTTCCGTCGGCGGGTCAAGCGTGAGATATTCATACACGCGCTCCACCTTAAACCCCGCCTTTTCCAGCAGCTCTTCAATATCCTCGCGGCACAGCGCGATCTCCCTGAACGACTCGCCGCCGCGGGAATATGTCCCGTCCTCGTTCTCAAAGAAGAGGTCAAGGTCGATATCAACGCCGTTATCCCCGGGGCAGAACGTATTCTGCCATGCACAGTACACCCCGTCCACATCATATATAAATGTGTTGTCCGCAAGCACCTCGCGGTGTTTAAATATAGTATTCACATCAAAGACGAACACTCCACCGCTTGCCATGTTCATTGCCACTCGTTCAAAGCAGCGCGCGATATCATCGGCGGTGTCAAGATGGTTTATGCTGTCGAGGGTGGAAATTGCCGCGTCAACAGCCCCGTAAAGGTCGGTTTCCGTCATGCTCTGACATATCCACCGAACCTCCGACGACTTCCCCGCGGCTATTGACAGCATTTCCTCCGACGCGTCCGAGCCGATGACATCATATCCGAGGCGCGCCATTCTGACCGTCAGGTTCCCCGTACCGCAGCCGAGGTCGAGCAGCAGCCTGCCCGCGCCGAGAAGCGTAAGTATCTCATCATAGTATTCAGCGATCTCGTCGTAGGGAACATTTTCCGTCAGCAGGTCGTAAACCGACGCAAACTCCTTATATCCCGCCATTACTTATCTTCCTTCAACCTCTCGAATACTATCTTATAGCCGCCGGCAGCCTGATAATTGAGCGTCTTGTTTACTCGGGAGATGGTCGCCGTGGAAGCGCCCGTCTGCTTAACAATGTCGTTGTAAACACGGTTCTCGGTCAGCAGCTTCGCAACATAAAGGCGCTGCGAGATCGCTTTCAGCTCCTGCGGAGTGCATAGGTCGTCAAAAAACGCCTCGCATTCCTCGGGGGTTTTCAGCGTGAGGATAGCCTTGTACAGATATTCCATATTGTTATCTTTATTCATTGTTATTCCTCCTGAAACGGTATTGAAAATGCTTGTTCTTATTTTAGCATAATAAAGCAAAAAAGTCAACTGCTTTTAAGCGCAAAGCAGGAAAATACCTATAATTTCATCTGTTCCCGTGCTTCAGGGCGTAATGCCGCGCATTTTGCGCAGATTACCCGTCAAAAAATGGTTAAGAGTGCCAAAAAATATTACAGTAAATGCCGTGATTTGGAGAAAGGAAACAAATACATATTTTAAAGTGACGATTTTTGTTGCATATACTCGTATAATGTGATATAATTATAATGTATTATTGTGTTATTATGATACGTTACCGAAAAACTCCCCGATAAATGAGGATATATAAATCAAATGATAAAAGAAAACCAGAAACTGCTGAACAGGCTGAACGTTCTGAGCGACGCCATCATCGGCTTCATTTCTGTCATTGCGGCATTTTACCTCGTGTTTGTCCTGCTGGACTTCGACCGTAATTTCCCGCTTATAGACTATATAAAGCTCGCTTTCGTTTTCATTCCCGTCCAGCTAATTACATTCGCCTCGCTCGGTCTGTATGATTCGTTCAGGACAAAGACATTCTCCAACGAAATAAGCAAGCTCGCAAAAGCGTTTATTGCCGACGGCATACTGATATTTATGATACTGTACATCGTGAAGGTAATGAATTTCTCGCGATTTGCTCTCATCATATTCCTTGCGCTGGATTTCATAATAGTATCGCTAAAGCGCTTCCTGCTGCGGAAAACGCTTCGCACCTTCCGCGAGCGCGGCATGAACAGGAAATACGTTCTTATCGTCGGAAGCGGACGCGCCGCCGCGGATTACCTCAAAACAATAAGATCCGACCCGTCGCTCGGGCTGGAATGCGCAGGATATCTCGGCACGGAAAACACCCTTAACGCCGAACGTGCGGGCGGCTATTCCGACGCGCTGTCCGTTCTCGAAAAACACTGCTACGACGAGGTTGTCTGCGCACTGGACGGGAATGAAACGGACAGCCTTGCAGATATCATAGAGGCCTGCGAGCTTACGGGAACGAAAATTTCTGTAATTCCCGCGATATATAAATATATGTCGGTAGCGTCTTCCATCGACGTTGTGGGGAATATGCCGCTGATGAACATTCGGCGCGTCCCGCTCGACAATATAGGCAACGCTTTCCTGAAGCGCGCCGTGGACATAATCGGCTCGCTGATACTTATAATACTGACCTCGCCGTTAATGCTTGTCACAGCGCTGATAATAAAGCTCACCATGGGCGGCAGCGTTATTTTCAGGCAAAAGCGCGTCGGGCTGAATAAAAAGATATTCACCATGTATAAATTCCGCTCCATGCGCGAAAACGAGGACTCCGACACGGCATGGAGCACCGACAACGACCCGCGCAAAACGCGCTTCGGATCGTTTATCCGGAAGTTCTCTATCGACGAGCTCCCGCAGTTCTTCAACGTCCTCAAAGGCGACATGAGCCTTGTCGGGCCGCGCCCCGAAATACCGTTCTATGTAAACACATTCAAGGATAAGATACCGATGTACATGATAAAGCATCAGGTCAAGCCCGGTATAACGGGTCTTGCGCAGGTGCACGGCTATCGCGGTGATACTTCGATAGAAAAGCGTATAGAATATGATATCGAGTACATAGAAAACTGGACGTTCTTCCTTGACATATCGATACTTTTACGGACCCTGTTCAGCTTTGTGAACAAGGAAAAAATAACGGGGTCGTCCCCAAAAAAGAAAAAAACAATATCGGAGAACTTTTTTATGACTAATAACCGCAAAAATGATATGACGTCGCTCGCCATATTCTTCCCGTCGGTAATCGCGCTCGCGCTGATACCGACGCTTATGCACGCAACGCTCGTCGGCTCGCATCTTATCGAAACCCTAAGGCTT
The DNA here is from genome assembly GCA_945935925.1 of uncultured Clostridia bacterium. GTDB lineage: Bacteria > Bacillota > Clostridia > Oscillospirales > Ruminococcaceae > CAG-115. Next base: position 3,994 of record CAMERU010000025.1, read on the forward strand.
TTCGGCGGCGAGGAGATAAACGGAGCATACTACAACGTTGATGTTTTCTCTCAATGCAAGGCGTTCGCCATTGTGCTTTTCGCAATAATAATGATCGCCGTGGCGCTCGTCTGCTGCGTTTTCATGTTCCGTCGGGCGGAAAAGCGCAGCCTTGTGCTCGTGGGTATGTCGGTGGTATATGTCGCGATGTCGCTTGCGTCGTCGCTCTGCTCGCAATACCCCGAGGTCGCATTCAACGGCGTGTTCGACCGCGCCGAGGGCTTTTACACCACCGCCTGCTACTTCGTGATATTCCTGTTCACGATGTACGCATTCCGCACCGCGCAGAACTTCCGCTATATAATTTACGCGCTCTTTTTCTGCGTCGGGGTCAACGCCGTAATGGGCATTTTCCAGTTCACGGGCAATAACCCCGTCACATGGGAATGGTTCAGCACGCTCGTTGTCGACAGACAGTACGCCGATGCGATAACGCTCGGAAACGACATCGACACCGGCATGATGTACGGAATGCTGTATCATTACAACTATGTCGGAAGCTTTGTCGGGCTGGTTATCCCGCTGTTTTCGGTAATGCTGATATTCGACCGCAAGCTGTCGCACAAGATACTCTTCGCGGTGTTTGACCTCCTCGCGCTTTTCATGCTTATGGGAAGCTCCGCGAGAAGCGGCTTTGTTGCCGTCGCCGCGGCTCTTGTCGTGGGAATAATCGTATTCGCAAGGGTGATAATAAAGCATTGGAAGCGTTCTCTCGCCGTTGTTGGCGCGGGCGCAATACTGCTTGTCGGCGCCAACTTTGCCATGGAGGGAAGACTTCTCGACCGAATACCCTCGCTGTTCAGCGATGTTGTCGAGCTTTTCGCCCCCGCCGATGAAAACACCGACCTGTTTTCCACCCTCCCCGTAAGGGAGATAATCCACAACAGCGACGGCTCCCTTTCCTTCAAAACGCAGACAGACACGCTCACCGTGGCATATCTGCCCGAAACCTCAACCTACACCTTCACCGACGCCGCGGGCAGTGCTGTCCCCGTAAAGAACGGAAAAGAGGGCAGACTAACATTCGACGACAGCCGCTTTGAGGGCATAACGCTCCAGTTCATAAGCTCGGACGAGGCGCTAGGGCTAAGCGACGTGATGTTCTTCTGGTTCTACGACAACGAGTCCTCTATCCTCACCTTCAAGCTTTTCGGTCAGCGGCAGATACACATGATAGATATGCAGACGGGCGAGAAGATAACCCCCGTAAACGCAGAATCGTTCGGCTTTAAGGGCAAGGAAAAGATAGGCTCATCGAGAGGCTATATCTGGTCGAGAACGATACCCCTGCTGAAAAACTGCCTGCTTATCGGCTACGGACCCGATACCTTCGCCTACGACTTCCCGCAGGGCGACGTCCTCGCGAAGTATTATTCCTACGCCGAGGGCTTCAACATCATTGTCGATAAGCCCCATAACCTGTATCTTCAGATATTCGTTTCCAACGGACTTATCGCGCTGCTCGCGTTCCTCGGGATATGCGGTTATTACCTCATCGACAGCCTGCGGCTGTACGCGCTGCGCAGGGAATACCGCGCGGAGCAGATATTCGGCATTTCGGTCATGCTGGGAATTGTCGGTTATCTTGCCGCGGGAATGTTCAACGACTCTGTTGTGGCGGTAGCTCCCGTTTTCTGGATACTCCTCGGAACAGGCTGCGCGCTGAACATGATAAACCGCCGCATGGACAGAAATCAGAGCGTCGAGGACGACGACGAGCCCGTTGAAAAGCCTGCTCCCGTCCTCACTGCAAAAGAAGCCGCAATGGAAAAGCGCGCCGAGGAGGCAGCCGCAGCCTTTGCGCGTAAAATACGCGAAGACGCCGCCAACAAGCCGACGGAAAATGTCACAAGGGATAATGTCGAGGAGCTGCTGGCGCGGGTGCAGAAGCTGAATATCCGCGAAGCCGACCTCGAAAAGCAGGACGCAGCGGACGACGATAAACAGTAACAGCATTGCTGTGACATAAGATGGAGTAAGGTATGAAGATCAATATTCACGATATAACCAAAATACCAAATTTACTGTCACTTCTCAGAATAGCGCTTATACCCGTCTTTGTCGTGGTATTTCTATGGGAAAACGGCGAGATAGGTTACAGCCTTGACATCGGCGAGGAAGCAAACGGCTACATCATCGCCGCGGCGATAGTCATTCTTTCGGGGCTGACCGACGCCGCCGACGGGTTCATCGCGCGCCGATTCAATATGATAACCGACCTCGGAAAGGTCCTCGACCCGTTCGCCGACAAGCTGACGCAGGCGGCAGTCGTTGTGTGCCTTTTCTTCCGGTACAAGGATATATGGGAGCTTATCGCCGCTCTGCTCCTGCTTATTGTCGTCAAGGAGATAGCAATGCTCGTCATTGGCGTTGTCTTTCTCAAAAAGGGGCAGGATCTCGGCGGCGCAAAGTGGTTCGGGAAGCTCGCGACGATCGTTTTCTATGTTCTTGTGATAATACTGCTCGGCGCGCCGTATGTCAGCATTATGGCGGCGTTCGTTATGATATCGGTCATGATCGTTTTCACCGCCCTTGCCTTTGCGCTCTATCTAAGGGAATATTGCATTATCTGGCGCGAAGGCAGGCTTCAGACCGACAATGACAGAAAGGACTGACCCGATGATAACCGCCGACCTCCACACCCACTCTTTCTTTTCCTCGGACAGCAGCGAGCCCACCGAGAACATCGTCCGCGCCGCATACGAGCGCGGGCTGAAAACGATATGCCTGACCGAGCATATGGACTACGATTACCCCGGCGGGGAATTTATCCTCGACACCGATAAATACAGGGAAGAGCTGCTGCGAGTCCGCGAGATGTTCAAGGGGAGAACAGAGGTGCTTTTCGGCGTTGAGCTGGGACTTATGGACTACCTCGCGCCGCGGCTTTACGAGTACGCCTCGGGATATGATTTCGATTTCATCATCGGCTCGTCGCATCTGGTAAACGGCGTAGACCCCTATTACCCCGAATATTTCGGCACGCACGGCGACAAAAACGGCATTCTGCGTTATTTTGAGAGCATTCTCGCGAATATCTCGGCGTATGACAACTTCGACGTTTACGGTCACCTTGATTACGCCGTGCGCTATTCCAACGCGAAAAATTACTCCCCCGCAGATTACCGTGAGGTCACCGACGAGATAATAAAAAAGCTCGCTTCAATGGGCAAGGGCGTTGAGCTCAACACCGCCGGTCTGAAATACGGTCTTGGCTGGGCGCACCCGCACCCCGACCTGCTCCGACGCTGCCGCGAGCTGGGCATCGAAACGGTAACGGTAGGCTCCGACGGACACAAGGCGGAGCATATCGCGTGGGAATTTGAAGCCGCAGGAGAAATTCTCAAGGCGGCGGGATATGAATATTACGCGGTTTTCCGCAAGAGAAAGCCCGAATTTGTTAAAATTACATAAATCACTTTGTGCATTTTTTTAAATCCCTGTGAAATTTCATAATTCCCTATTGCATTTTTGTAATAAATGTGTTACAATGGGTTAAAGGAACATCTGCCGACCGCCGCGAACATTACGCTCGCAAAAGGTTCGGAGGTGACCTTAAAGCAGAACAAAGCATATCTGCTTTTCCATTATATATCGGAAGGATGCGATAATATGAAAGTTATTATCACCGCAAAAAAACTGAATATCTCACAGGCTTTTACCGACTATGCGGAGCAGAAGCTGAACAATAAGCTTGACCGCTTCTTCCCCGAGGAGGCAGAGGCAAAGATAACGCTGGCAGAACGCCGCGATATGATAATCCTTGAACTTACCGTCAAGTATAACGGCATGATCTACCGCGCCGAGCAGACCGCAAGGGACAAGAACGACGCGCTCGATGTTACCGTTGACCGCATAATCCGCCAGATAAGGAAGCAAAAGACCAAGGTTGAAAAGAGCCTCAGAGCCGACGCATTCGTCGGACTTGCCCCCGAGCCGGAGGAAAGCGATTACGAGGTTATTCGTTATAAGAAATTCGACCTGCGCCCCATGAGCGTGGACGAGGCAATTCTTCAGATGAACCTGCTCGACCATACATTCTTCATGTTCAAGAACGCGGACACGGGCGCCGTAAACGTTGTTTACCGCAGAGATGAGGGCAACTACGCTGTTCTCGTTCCCGAGGAATAATCATAAAATCCACATAATAATGCAGCCCTGCGCCCCACGCGGGGCTGCTCGTGTATTCGTGTAAAAGGAGCATTTATGCCGCTGACCGAAAAAAACGCGCTGTACCGCGTGCTTATGATATCAAAGGCAGCTTATTCAGCCATAAGTAACGACGAAGTACCGAACCCCTGCGCCCTGTTGGACAGCCTCTCCGCCGCGCTCTCTCATGCGGGCGTTGAAGAAAAGCCGCTTTCTCCCCTGATGGGGGCGTTAAAGCGCGAAATAAAGGCGAAAAACAAGCCTTTCTACCAAAAGGCCCGGCGGTATTTCTCGCGGCTGTTCCCCGTGCTTGATTACGACTACGAAAAAGCGCTGCGCCACGTCGGTGCGATAATATTCGGAAACGACGCCGCCTGCGCCCGTATCTCTGCGGGAGAAGCCGACAAGGCGCGCTCCATGTGTGACGCGCTGAAAAGTTACCCCGGATTCCTTTTCGGGGAGTACGAGGCGCTCTCCGACGAACAGTTCTACGACCTCGTTTTCGGCTACTACCCCAAGCTTTACGGGGAGGAGTTCATGGAGCCGCAGCGCGCACTGTTCTCCGACGGCGCGCGGTGAGCGCCCTGCCGATTGCTTCACACCATACGAATATCCCGCCGTGCGTCATTCCGCGGCGGGATAATTTCTATTCGTTTATCTTGCTCCCGCTCTTGAAAATAAGCGCCGCGATAAGCCCGAAAAATATCGCAGCCGTTATCCCCGCCGCCGCGGAGGTAAATCCCCCCGTAAACGCGCCGATAAGCCCCTTTTCAAGCACGGCTTCCTTAACTCCCTTGGACAGCAGGTAGCCGAACCCCGTCAGCGGCACCGTCGCGCCGCCGCCCGCAAAATCGACCAGCGGCTCATACAGCCCGACCGCGCCGAGTATTACCCCCGCCACAACATAGGAGGTCAGTATTCTCGCGGGCGTGAGCTTCGTCAGGTCAATGAGCACCTGCCCCACCGCGCACAGCGCCCCTCCTACAAGAAACGCCCATACATATTCCATTAAAGTATCCATACAGACCTCCTATTTTGAAGTTATCTCCACCGCGTGCGCTATCCCGGGTATAGTTCCGCCCTGCTGTACCATCGTCGGGGACATCAGCGCGCCCGTCGCGCAGAACAGTATCCGCCCGAGCTCGCCGCTCTCCACGCTTTTCAGGAAATGCCCGCACATAATGCTCGCCGAGCACCCGCAGCCCGAGCCGCCCGCGTGCACGTCCTGCTTATCGCGGTCAAACATCATAAGCCCGCAGTCCTTGTGGCGGCTCTCGACAGACACGCCGTCGCGGCGGAAAAGCTCGTACAGCATTTCGCTGCCGACCTGACCGAGGTCGCCCGTTATAATGAGGTCATAGCTCTCGGGGTGAGTTCCCATGTGGCGGAAGTGCCTGCTTATCGTGTCGTAAGCCGCGCCTGCCATTGCCGCGCCCATGTTGTTCATGTCCTTTATCCCCATATCCTGTATCTTCCCGACTGTCGCCGCGCGGATATAGGGTGCTTTCGGGGCAGAGCTTACTATCGCCGCGCCCGCCGCCGTTGCCGTCCACTGCGCCGTGGGCGTCCTCACCCCGCCGTAATTCAGAGGGAAACGGAACTGCCGCTCCGCCGAGGAATAATGCGACGAAGTCACCGCCGCCGCATTCTCAACATATCCTGCGTTGACAAGAGCCCCCGCGAGAAGCAGCCCCTCCGCAAAGGAGGAACAGGCGCCGTATATTCCCAAAAAAGGGATATAGTAATCCTTCAGCCCGTAGGACGAGCCCGTGCATTGATTGAGCAGGTCGCCCGCAAGCATAAGATCCATCTTCGCGGGGATAAGCCCCGCCTTGTCCATCGCATGACCGAGCGCCTTCTGCTGAAACAGCGCCTCCGCCTGCTCCCATGTCTGCGCGCTGCCCTTGTTGTCGTTTATTACCTCGTCAAATTCATCGCCGTAAGGTCCGTCGCTCTCCGCCTTGCCTACAACGGAGGCGTAGGACAGGACGGAGGCGTTGCTGTATTTGAACGTTTTCCCCTCGCAAAGCGCCATCACGATCCCCCCATAAAAAATATCACGATATAATAAATAATGCCATAAAGCACCGATGCAGATATTCCGTACACAATAACGGGACCCGCTATCGAGAACATTTTCGCGCCGAGCCCGAGGATAAAGCCCTCCGACTTGAAATCAAGCGCGGGCGACACCATTGCGTTCGCAAAGCCCGTTATCGGGACAAGTGTTCCCGCCCCGCCGCACTGCGCGAGCCTGTCATACAGCTTCAGCCCCGTAAACAGCGCGCTCAGGAAAATCAGCGTCATCGAGGTGAGCGCGCCGCCGTTTATTTTCCCCAGCCCCAGATATTCATAAAGGTTGAGCAGCGCTTCGCCGAGGGTGCATATTCCCCCGCCGATAACGAATGCCATAGGGATAGTCTTGTACATTGACGAGGGGGGCGAATGCTTTTTTGCCATCTCGCCGTATTCACTGTTTGATATATTCACGGTCAAAACTCCTTTTCCATGTATTTGTCTTATTATTTTGCCGTGAAATCAAGGATAAATTCTAAAATCAACATGGAAATATCTGCCGAAAAAATAAGCCCGAAAAGCATTTGCTCATCGGGCATTATTCCGACGCCGAACAGAAACGGCGTTTCCTTTTCGTAAACGGTAGAAATTGCAACGGGACATTCAGCCGCAAAGATAATCAGCACCCTGCCCCATGTTTACCCCTTATTTCAAATGCTTCTCGACGACCCGAAGCGGATATAATTATATTCCCGCGCAACGGCGTCCCATGTGTTGGGTCCGACGTAGCCGAGCGGCTCAAGCCCGTAAAGCTCCTGAAACCGCAGCACGGCGCGCTCCGTTTCGGGTCCGAAATAGCCTGTCGGTTCAACGACGGGAATATCCCCGATGTTCTGCCCGACAACGTTAAGATAGGTCTGAAACTCCTTTACGCTGTCGTTGCGCATTCCGGGAGTGAGCGTGAACCCGGGATAGAGCGAGGCGCGCCCGCCCTCAAATCCATCGGGAAGATTCCGCAGGATATCATCGTAGATATTGCGTATTAGCTGCCATGTCCGGAAGTCAACCACCCCGTCGGGGGTAAGCCCGTAAAACCGCTCAAGAGCGATGACCTGATTCCGAACAGCAGAGTCGAACACCCCGTTCATCTGCCCCGACGGTATCTCGGGGTTGAAATACGCGATGACATTCAGATAATATTGCAGCGCCCGCACGCTGTCGCCGTAGTCGCCGAGCTTCAGCTCCGTGCCGAACACGTTCTCCGCTTCCTCGGGGGTAAGTCCCTCGGAGCCAAGCTCCGCAAGCCCTTTCACCGCCACGAATATATATTTTATCCTGTACCATGTCGCCTTGTCGATTATCCCCGTCTGCGGCAGGTCAAATATCCCCTGAAAAACGCGCACCGCCTCGACCGTGCTCTCGCCGTAAACCCCGTTCACGGGCGTTATCTTAGGTATCGCGGGGTAGTTCCTCCCGATACGGTTAAGCTCCAGCTGAATAGTCCGCACCTCGCTCGCGCGGGAGCCGAACCCGAACGGCGTGCCCGGGTAGCTCGGGATATAAGAGGATATGGGCGCGTTGCGCACGATGTCGATGTCCTCGCCGTAGTAGTATTGAAGCATTTCATACGGCGTCAGCCCGCGGTTGGCAAGCGTTACCGTGCCCCATTGCGAAAGCCCCTCGCAGGTGACCGTCGTGCCGTTGCAGAACTGTGTGAACAGCGGCTCAATACTCCCGCGGCGTACAACGTAGTTGTTGAATATCTCGTCGACGATTTGGCTGATGTTCTCGAAAATATCCCTGCCGAAAAAGAAAGCCTGATCATACTGCGTCGACGAGGTGATGTCGAAATCATAGCCGCGGCTGCGGTACCATTCGGTGTAAACTCGGTTTAGCGCAAAGGATATCTGCACATAAATATTCGCCCGCAGCGCCGCCTCCGGCCATGTCGGGAATATCTCACTTGAGGCAACGTTCTTTATGTAATCGGGAAAGGACAGCGACACATTCTGCGCGGCAGCGTCGGGCGCGCCGAGGTGCACAACGATCGTTTCGGGAATATAAGGTCGGTTAATGTCAGGCATCGGATACCTCCGTTTCCTCGTTTGAGCCGCTGTTCGCGGGTATCATAGCAACGCGCTGTATAGAAGTCACCCCGTCGAATATCGGTATCCCCGAAAGCTCTACGGTGGAATAGCCCTCCGCCTTTACTGTCGCGTCGTAAAGCGCATACGGCATGATAATGTTATCGGGCGACTGCGAAAGGCTGCGCGGGGGGGCGGGCAGCGGCATAGTCGGCGTGCTTCCGCTCTCGTCGGACAGCTTTGTGAAAATCACATACGGCGCGCCCGCTATGGTTTTCGTGACGGTGCATTCCGCGCCCTTTATCGGCAGCGCGCCGCGCGCGGTGTAGACCCGAAAGCCTATCAGACCGCGCTGCCTGTTGGTGCTTTCGAAGTCCTCGTAGCTCTCGTATTCACGCTCGTTGTATATGACCGGCTGCCTGCCGCTCCCCTGCCCGCTCCCCTCCGCGGCAATATCTCCGCGGTCGTTCGGCGCGGTGCGGTTGTCATCAAAGGTGCGCCGCGCAAGCTGCTCGTTAATGTCCTGCCCGCTTACGGGGCGGTCGGGCAGCCGCTCCGCAACCTCGGGCAGCACGCTCTGCGGCTCGACAAATTCCTGCCGCTGCTCGATACGCGCGTTGTCCCCAAGATTGACAGGGCGGAGCACCGCGTCGTTCCCCGCTGGCTCGCTTTCATAGGTTATCCTTTCCTGCGTGTCATCTATCGAGGGAACAGTGCCGCGCTGCGGCGTTTGCGTCTGCGCGGATTCATCAGCGGGCGCGGGGTCGATATCCTCGTATCGCAGCTCCTCGTTTCCGCCCGCAAATCGGTCATATACGGTTTCCCCTCCGTCGGGCGGGAGCTCTCCCTTTTCATCGGTCAATAAATCGGAAAAAAGTCGGCTGAAGCTCTCGGGAAGAGCCCCGCCCTCGCTGCCGCCGCTGACATAGCCGATTATTTTCGGGGAGGACGCTTTGCGCTCGGGGCTTTCGGCGGGAATATCGGCGGCTTCGTCGGGCTCGCTGCGTTCCTCGGGCAGGATCTCGTCCTCCGGAGCCGTTTCGGGATTTAACGGCGGGAACGGCTCCTGCGGGGTTTCGGGAACATTCGCCGCCGCTGGCTCGGGGCAGGTATGCGCCGGCATTGGCTGCTCGGGCTGCTCGTCCGTTTCCGGCAGCATTTCGGGGAAGTCAAGCCCCTTCTCGGGCGCAGCCGCCCTGCTGTACTCCATAAGCTCACGCTTGTATTTCTCGATAAGTCGCTTGATATCGTCCATAAAATAACCTCCGATTTGTTTTTTATCATGTATATGCGCATTATTGCAGTAAAATGCAGTCACCGCGCTGATATGATAATACGGGGCAAATGCGCCCGGAAAGGAGCTGATTTTATGGCTAAAAAAATAACGGCTGCGGACTTTTTCGGCAAGCACAACCGCAGCTTTATCAAATTCGGCGAGATGTTCGCGCAGAAGCTTGTTGACCCCGAGCTTATTTCCGCGCTCGCGGAAAAGGATCTTGAAAAGCTCGCCAAGGTTTTCAAGCTTGTCTTTGAAATGCTTGAGGAAAACAGCGGCGACAATGGCAACGCGGAGCTTGTGCAGCTTATCGGCGAATATTCCGACATGGACGGAGGCGATGACCCGTGAAACTGTCGCCAAAGCAGCAGCAGGCGCTTTCGCTGCTCAAAAAAGGGAAGCTGCGGCGCCTCAATATTTTTGAGGGCAGCGTCCGCAGCGGGAAAACATATATTTCCATGATAATGTGGGGGTTCTGGGTCGCGGGCTCGCCCGCCGAAAGCGCGTATCTTATGGCGGGAAAAACGCTCACCACGCTGAAAAGGAACGTGCTGGAGCCGATGTGCAGGCTGTTCGGAAAGAGCTTCTCATACAGCCTGACCAAAAAGGAAGCGCGGCTGTTCGGGCGGCGGATATACCTCGAGGGCGCGGCGAACGCACAGTCCGAGGGAAAGATACGCGGCATGACGCTGCGCGGAGCGTACTGCGACGAGCTCACGCTGTTCGGCGAGGATTTTTTTGTAATGCTGCTTTCGCGTTTGTCGGAGCCGGGCGCCAAGCTTTTCGCAACGACTAACCCCGACAACCCCTCCCACTGGGTAAAGCGTGACTACTTGGACAACGGCGGGATAGACCTGCTGTCGCTGAAATTCACGCTCGACGACAACATATTCCTCCCACGGGAATACGTTGACACCCTGAAATCGGAGTTCTGCGGCGTTTTTTACGACAGGTTTATTCTGGGGAAATGGGTCGCGGCGGAGGGAAGGGTTTACGAGGGATTTTCCGCGGAGAACATCATCTCCTCGCAGGCGCTCGCGGCGCGGCTCGCCGAAAACAGGCTCATTCGCTCGGCGATCGGCGTTGATTACGGCGGAAACGGCAGCGCCAGCGCATTCGTCCACGTCGGGTTTGATGCGGGATTCAGGAATATGTATGTCCTCTCGGAATACTACGACAGCCGCAACCGCTCTGCCGAGAGCCTGATTTCCGCATTTTCGGAATATACCGCGCGGGAACGGGAGCGCTTTCCAATGCTGACCTGCGCGTTCTGCGACAGCGCGGAGCAGCTTCTTGTCAAAAGCTTCCGCCGCGCGGTCAGGCTTGAGGTCAAAAACGCGCTCAAGCGCCCGATAAACACCCGAATAAATATGCTCAACCGACTGATATCGGCGGGGAGATTTTTCGTTTCGGAGGACTGCCCCCATGTCATCGAAGCGCTGCGCGGCGCGGTGTGGGACGAGCGCGATATCCACAAGGACGTCAGACTTGACAACGGAACATCGAACATCGACAGCCTTGACGCCATGGAATACGCGTTCGAAAGGTTTGAAAAGCAGCTTTTCGGGTTCTGACAGGCATTTAAAACAAAAACACCTGTACGGCATTGTACAGGTGTCAGTTTGTTTAAAAGTAAATTAGCGATTGCTGCTCTAACTCCTCACTCAAATCAATCATTGGCAAGCAGCATTCTGTCGTTGTTCAGCTTGGAGCCGCTTACTTCCTCGAACTTGCGGAGCAGGTCGTCTACGGTGAGGTTCTTCTTTTCCTCGCCCTTGACGTCGTAAATTATCCGTCCGTCGTTCATCATGATAAGGCGGTTGCCGTGCTTTATCGCGTCCGCCATGTTATGAGTTACCATCATGGCTGTGAGGTGGTTCTCCGCGATTATTTTGTCCGAAAGCTCAAGCACCTTTGCGGCGGTTTTAGGGTCAAGCGCGGCGGTGTGCTCGTCAAGAAGAAGTATGTCGGGCTTTTTCAGCGTTGCCATAAGGAGCGTGAGCGCCTGTCGCTGACCGCCCGAAAGCAGTCCGACCTTTGAGGTCATTCTGTCCTCAAGACCGAGATCGAGCATTTTAAGAAGCTCGTGATACTCCGCGCGCTCCTTGCGTGAAATGCCCCAGCCGAGCCCGCGGCGCTGTCCCCTGCGCGCGGCGAGCGCGAGGTTTTCCTGTATCTCCATTGTCGCGGCGGTGCCGGTCATGGGGTCCTGAAAAACTCGTCCGATAAGCTTAGCGCGCTTGTGCTCGGAAAGACCGGTCACGTCCTCGCCGTTGATAACGACAGAGCCCGCGTCAACAGGCCATACGCCCGCGACAGCGTTGAGCGTCGTGGATTTTCCCGCGCCGTTTCCGCCGATTATCGTCACGAAATCGCCCTCGTCAAGGGTTATTGTAACGCCGTTGAGCGCCTTTTTTTCGTTTATCGTGCCGCGGTTGAAGGTTTTTCTGATGTCATGAAGCTCTAACATTATACGACCTCCTTATCGTCCTGTGCCGCACGGCTGTTCTTGCCCGCCCGTCTGAACGAGCTCTTTGCAGTGTTCTGCAGGAAAGGAATGCCGAGGAACAAAGCGACAATGACCGCGGAAAGCGCCTTTGTCCAGTGCGAGGGCAGACCCATGACAAGAACGATACGCATAACAACAAAGTAAATGATAGCGCCGAGCGCCGTGAACGAAAGCTTGAGCACAAAGTTGAACTTCTTCCTGAAAATAAGCTCGCCGAGCACCTCGCCGATGATAACGGCGGCAAGTCCGATAACGATAGCGCCGCGTCCCTTGTTAACGTCCGCGTTGCCCTCGAACTGCGAAAGAAGTCCTCCCGCAACACCGACGATACCGTTGGAAAGTACCAGCGCAACGACGGTGGCGCTCTTTGTATTGATACCCTGCGCCCTTGCCATGTTCTTATTGCAGCCCGTTGCGCGGAGGGTCATTCCGTATTCCGTTCCGAAGAACCAGTAGAGCGCCGCGATTATCGCCGCGTTGAACAGAATGACAACGAGAAGCGAGGAGGTTATCTCTCCCGAGGATACCATCAGGTTGAAATTTCTCGAGCTTAACGCAAGGTTAGAGCCGCTGAGGATCTGAACATTAACGGAGTAAAGCGATATCTGAGTCAATATACCCGCAAGAATAGCCGGTATTCCGAGAGCTGTATGCAGCATTCCCGTTATAAGTCCCGCAAGGCAGCCCGCCACAAACGAGCCGACCAGCGCAATTCCGACAGGGCAGCCCGCGCGGACAAGCACTACCAGCACAGCGCCGCCGAATGCCAGCGTTCCGTCTACCGTAAGGTCCGCAACGTCGATGACCTTGTAGGTTATGTACACTCCGATAGCGAGAAGACCCCAGATAAGTCCCTGCGTCATATCGCCCGGAAGCGCGTTGAAAAAAGTCTGGATCTGAGTCATTTTCGGTTTTACTCCATTCGTAATTGTTGTTAATTGCCAATGCCGAATATTGCAGACGGGGAGCAGATATGCTCTGCACCCCGCTGCCGCATAAATAATTACTTCGCCGTATCAGCCTCAGGATCAGCCGCCGATAGCTACATAGCCCTCGGGAGGTGTGATGCCGAGCTCTGTGCAGATATCTGCGTTATACTCCTTGGTTACCTGCGGAGCGTACTTGATATCCATGGAAGCGGGGTCAGCGCCGTTTACGAGGATCTCGTATGCCATCTCGCCCGCTGTGTAGCCGATATCATAGTAGCTGATGGAAAGAGTAGCAACGCCGCAGCCTGTGCAGATACCCTCTTCGCCCGCGATGATCGGAATGCCTGCGGGAACAGCTGCGTTCTTGATCACCTCGGTGTTGGAAGCCATGGTGTTGTCGGTAGGAATATAAAGAACATCGCACTCCGCAACAGCGGTGGTAACAACTGTTCTTATCTCGTTGGTGTCAGCCGCGGAGTATTCCTTGCACTCGATGCCGTCAGCCTTGAGAGCCTCCTTGAAGAGGGAAGCCTGATACTTGGAGTTAGCCTCTGCGGAGCAGTAAACGATGCCGACAGTCTTTGCGTCGGGGAACATCTCTACCAGCATATCCTCCTGCTCGTCGATGGGAGCGAGGTCGGACGTACCGGTAACGTTCATTCCTGTCTTGCCGCTCCAGTCAGCAATGTCAAGAGCAGTTGCATAGTCAGTGATAGATGTACCTACGATCGGGATAGTGTTTGTCGCGGAAGCAGCCGCCTGCAGAGCGCCCGTAGCGTTTGCAAAGATCATGTCTGTATTTGCCGCAACAAAGCCTGTGCAGATAGTGGTGCAGTTTGTGGACTCACCCTGAGCGTTCTGCTCGTCAAACTTTACCTTTTCGCCGAGCTTTTCGGTGAGAGCAGCCTTGAAGCCCTCTGTTGCCGCGTCAAGAGCGGGGTGCTCAACGAGCTGGCAGATACCGATGTTGTAAACCTTGTTTTCGTCGTTTGCGCCGTTTGAACCGGTGCCGCCTGCACAGGCAGTAGCTGTGAGCAGCATTGCCGTAGCAGAAAGCGCTGCAAAAATCTTTCTCAATTTCATAGTTTTCTCCTTACCTTACGAATTACATATCTTCTCCGCGCCGCGCTTTATCGCTTGAAATTCCAAAAGCCCCGAACGCGTACAAATTATTATAACATATTCCGGACTTGTTTACAATAAAATATGTAATCAAATCATGGAATATTGTGATTTTTTGTTTATTATGATGTTTTCCGCCGTGGTATTGTTGTTAAATACTGTCTAATTATACAACACATTCAGCACTGCGCACAACAAAATAACCCCATAAATAAGCGGGCGAGTGGGGAGAAATATCGGGCAGGCTGTTCTGCCCGATTTGTTTCCGTTATCCGATAAAGTTGTCGTTGATGTACCGATAAAGCTCCTCCGCCATTTCCTCCTGCTCAGTCGCGCGCGGGTGGCCGTTCGTGCCGCAGCCCGTCCTGCGGAAAAGGAAATGCGTAACGCGCGGGTCGCCTACCTCCTGCGTTATCTCCTCAAGCGCGTTGTCCCATGTTTTGTCGTGACCGAGGATAGTCAAAATGAGCATGAACCTCGCCGCAGGGTATTTCTCCATAAGGCTGCGGAGCATCTTTATGTACTCATCCTTCCACATACGGCGGTATTCGGGGTCGTTTATGCGCTCGGGATCGGGGTTGTGGTCGTTCTGACCGATAGCTATTATTACAAAATCGGGAGTGTAGCGCGAGAAATCCCACTGCTTTCTCTCGGCATAAGGGCTGTACTCTGTCTTGTCATAGCAGTTCACCATGCCCGTCAGCTTGTCGGAGCAGAAATAGCCCGTCCCGTCGAGCAGCGCAATGCCGCCCTGCGCAATGTCGTGCAGCTCGGCGTTGAGCTTCTTCGCAAGCTTGTAGGGGTAGCTGAACGCGGAGTTGTCAAGCTTGTTGCAGTGTCCCACGGGGTCGCACTGACCCTCGTAATAAAGCGCCTCGGTAACTTCCCCCGCCGAAACGCTGTCGCCGTAAACCTCAAGCTTATAGTCATACTTGTGCTCCGGCAGCGATACCTCGGCGTTTTCGTCAACGACAATGCCCGCAAATTCAAGGTAGTTGTGCGCTGCCATTGTCTTTAAAACGCGCAGCGTGTGCGGCTTGTCCTCAAGACCCTCGGCTGCGATATACAGCCTGTCCTCCTTATCTGTCGGCAGCGTTATCTTTTTCATAACTCCGTCGACTATGACCGCGAAATGAGTATCCTCCTGAAAATTGATGTTTTTGAGGACTACTGCCGCGCTTGTCCCCGTGAAGTTGATATCGGCGCTTGTCGCGGGCCATACCATGACGGGACGCTTCGGGTCGTCAAAGTCTATTCTTCCCATATATCGGAAAAAGCCGCTGTCTGCGGGAATAAATTTCTTGTTACTTTCAATCGTGTATGACATTTTGTACTCCTTTTCTGCGGCAGTCAGTTCTCTGTCAGCAGAGTTATTATTTCATTTGACAGCAGGAATCCCCTCGGCGTAAGAGAAAGCCTGCCGTTTTTTATGGTGTAATATTCCCGCGGGATAAAGCGCAGCCGCTTTTCATGCGGTTTCCAGAGCTCCTCGGGTATCCCCTCGGTAAGCCGCAGCCCAAGCATTATCCGCTCCTCCGTTTCATCGGGCGAGCCGTCCGTTACTGCCTCGTCCTGCACGGGGCTGCCGATGAATTTACGGATATCGCGCGGGACGGCAAAGCGCTTTCCGTTATAGAACGAGTGCGCCGCCGGACCTATCCCGAGGTACTCCTCCCGCCGCCAGTATTTGAGGTTGTGGCGGCTCTCAAAGCCGTTTTTCGCAAAATTGCTGATCTCATACTGTGCAAAGCCCGCCGCCGCAAGGTCGCTCACCGCCGAAAGGTAAAGCTCGGCGGTTTCGTCCTCGTCAAGAGATAACTCCGGGGGATTTTTCCCGAAAGGAGTATTCGGCTCGATTTTTAGGAGATAAGCAGAAACGTGGGCAATCGGGAGCGACACAAGCCTGTCTATCGTTTCGCTCAGGCTCTTTTCGGTCTGCTTCGGGGTGGCAAGCATGAGGTCGGCGGAGATGTTGTCAAAGCCCGCCGACTTCGCCGCAAGGACAGCCTGCTCCGCCTGCGCTGCGGTATGCCGCCTGCCGAGAGCGGAAAGCTCCCCGTCGTTCAGCGACTGCACCCCTATCGACAGCCTGTTCACGCCCGCCGTGCGGAGTTCCTCAAGCGTTTTCGGGACGCACATACACGGGTTCGCCTCGACGGTTATTTCCGCGCCGCCTTCAATGCGGACGTGCTCCGTTATTTCCTTTAAATAAGGAGCAAGCAGTATCGGCGTGCCGCCGCCGAAATATACCGTGCAAAACGGCTCGTCGTAACGTTCGAGATTTCTTATCACCGCGCCGGCATATTCCCGCGCGGATTTCTGCGAGAACGGCACGGAATAGAAGTCGCAGTAGGGGCATTTTGTCAGGCAGAACGGGACGTGGATATACAGCCCGCGCGGTTTATTCATCGTCAAGCTTCAGCACAGCCATGAAAGCCTCCTGCGGCACCTCAACGGTACCGAACGCTCTCATGCGCTTCTTGCCCTCCTTCTGCTTTTCAAGCAGCTTCTTCTTTCGGGTGATATCGCCGCCGTAGCACTTCGCGAGAACGTCCTTGCGCAGCGCCTTTATTGTTTCGCGCGCGATTATCTTACCGCCGACAGCCGCCTGAATGGGTATTTCGAAAAGCTGCCGCGGGATATGCTCCTTCAGCTTCTCCGCCATTTTGCGGGCGC
>CAMERU010000026.1 GCA_945935925.1 uncultured Clostridia bacterium
TAGCCGTTAATTGTGCGGTGTTGCCTTAACAAACGCCTGCATTATTGCAAATACCGCCATGAACACAACGGCATATCCTATACCGAACAGCGCCGAGAGAAACTCCCCAAGTCCGCCGAAAAACCCGCTGAAAGCTCCCATACTGTCAAGGATAAACACCGCCGCAAGCGCAAGCGCGCTCATTACCGCGCCGGGTATGGCGGAAAAGCACCAGAATTTCAGCCGCCCCACGCCATACTTCACGATGCAATGCCGTTCAACAAAGAAAAATGCGGCAGCCTGCAAAATGACAAGCAAAAATGAGAGCAGAAATCCCCAGCCTAACAAATCCAAAAACATCATCAACGAGGCGGACCCGAACACAAGCGGCAGTATCGCGCCGACGACGGATATCAGCGCGAGGGCGAGCTTCGGCTTCACAGCCTGAATACCGCGCTCGTGAACGCGGGCAGGGTAAGCCCGCCGAGCTCCATGCTCTCTCCCGTGAGGAGGTTTTCCCTTGCGCCGCCCATATTGAGGTTAAAGGTAAAGGGAGCGGCGTCGGCGTTGATGACGGTGAGCAGCGTTTCCTCGCCTGTGCTGCGCGAGAATGCGTACTGACGGTTGGTGAGCTGAACCTGCTTGTAGTCGCCCCACGCCGCCGCGGGGTGATTTTTCTGTATCTCGGCGAGCGACTTTATGTGCGCCGTGAGGTCGTTAAGACCCGCTGCCCTCATCTCGTCGAGCTTAAATTCGGGACGAAGCGCGTCGTCGCCGCCGCCGCGCTTGTCGCCCTCTATGCCGAATTCGCTTCCGTAATAAACGGCGGGAATACCCGGCATCATGAACATCAGCGTGTAGATCAGCGGCAGGTGCTCCTTTGTTTTCAGTATGGTGGCAACTCTTGTGACGTCGTGGTTGTCGACAAAGGTGTAGAGGTGCTTGCCCCTGTAAAGGCACCAGTTCTCGCTTCCGAACTGACGGTTTATCGAGTGCGCTATCTCAAACATATTCATGTCGTTGAAGCTGGAGAAAAGCCCTTTGTAGCATTCGTAATTCGTCACGCTGTCCAGCATTTCGGGGTTCATCCACTTGTTGTAGTCGCCGTGCAGCGTTTCTCCGAGGAGGAAGAAATCCTCTGCGAGCCACTTGCAGTGACCGTGGAGCTCCTTGAGGAAATTGAGGTCTAGGCAGTACGCCACGTCAAGGCGCAGTCCGTCGATACCGAATTCCTTTTTCCAGCCGGTTATGCAGTCCTTGAGATACTGCTTTACCTCGGGGTTGTAGAGGTTGAGCTTAACAAGCTCGTAGTGACCCTCCCAGCCCTCGTAATAAAATCCGTCGTTGTAGCAGGAGTTGCCCTCGCGGACATGGAACCAGTCCTTTTTCGCAGAGCCGAGCCTGTGCTCGCGCACATCTTTAAATGCCGTGAAATCGCGTCCCACATGATTGAAAACTCCGTCGAGGACAACGCGCAGACCGTTGTCGTGCAGCGCCCGGCATACCTTTGCGAAGTCCTCGTTCGTTCCGAGGCGGCGGTCTATCCTTGTGTAATCAATGGTGTCGTATCCGTGCGCAACGCTCTCGAATACGGGCCCGAAATATATCGCGTTGCAGCCGAGCGACTTTATATGGGGGATATCGTCGATAAGCTTCAGGATAACATGGGTGGGCTCGGCGCTCAGGTCGTTGACCCTCGGACAGCCGAAATATCCGATGGGATAAATGTGATAAAATACCGCGTTTTCAAACCAATTCATACAGAATAGCTCCTCAATAAAAAATATATGCCGCCGTCGCGCGTGCTTGTGGAAACAGCGCGGGATACCGGTGTTTTGCGTCTGCGCAGTAAACCCCGGACGGACATTATGTGGTTATTATAGCATAAACGTCGTAATTTGTCAATATTTTTGTGCATACTTAACAAACCATTGTGTAATTCTTATTGCATATATGCAAAAAATGACTGTAATATCTTGAAAATGGTCATGTAACATGATATAATGATAATATATAAGTTATATGAGCAAAGTTATAATTTAAATTAATGTCAATGGTTATTCATTTATTAAAATTATGAGGTGAATCGTGTTGAGTTTCATCGGAAATATCAGAAAATTTATAAACACCCTGCTGTGTATCCTTGCTGCCGCCGCTGTGTTTGCCGCGGGAATACCGCTGACGGCGCAGGCGTCGGGCGACATCGTTTATGTCGGAGCAAATCCGTCCTTCGGCATATCCAAAAGCGGCACGTCGCATTACGGGCTTGCTTATGATTATTTTGAAAACATAAAGAGGATCACAGGGCACAGCTATGTCTATGTTGACGGTACCCCGGAGGAGCTGTTTGAAATGCTTCTCGACAGGAAAATAGACGTTATTCCCTGCGTCACCAGAAGCGAAGCCGAGCTGTACACCGCGCTTCTGTCGGGGGAGGACGCTTCCCTGCCCGTAAAGACAGAGCTTCCGATCATGACGAAGTATTACGCCATATATGTATATGAAAACGGCAGCGGCAGCGATATTTCCTACGCCGACGTACAGGCGCTCAGAAACGCGAATATAGGCTATCTCGCGGAGGACGAGGAGCGTTATTTCAACGACGGAAAATTCGTCCTCAGCAATCTTGAGGGCGCGTCGTTCGTGCTTTACAACACCGAAAGCCAGATGAGGGCGGATCTTGTCGGCGGAAAGGTCGACGCGGTTGTAAAGGACTGCTTCCGAGCGGGAGAAGACGAGAATATCGTATATATGTTCTCGGACGAGTGCAGCTATATTGCGGTGTCGGGGGAGGACCCGCTGCTCGCCACGGAAATCAATTCCGCTATCGCGAATATTGCGGTGAGCGATCCCACGTTCCTGTCGGAGGCGTATGAAAAGAACCTGTCGGGCTTCGGCGCGCAGAAAATGGCTCTTACCGACAGCGAAAAGAAATACATATTAAAGAACCCCGTTATCGACATTGCATACAATGCCTCGTCCGCAGTCGTTGACGACCCTTCAAAGGTCGGCAGCCTGTCGGGGCTAAGCGAAAACATGATAGGAAAGATGTCGCTTGCCGCGGGAGTAAAGATAAACCTTGTTGAATGCGCAAGTCTTACGGAGTGCATTGAAAAGCTCAACTCGGGAGAGGCAGACGCGATATACGGCGGAGTAAACATGACGAGCATGGAGGCTTATACCGAATACAGCGTTACACGCCCGCTCATAAAGTCCCCCATGGCGATCGCGGGCAGGCAGGGCACTTCTCTGAGCGGCACTCTCAAAATAGCTGTTCCGTTCTACGGCGACGACATCACTAAGTATGTAAAGCTGCTCTACCCCGGTTCCACGATACTTCCTTATGATAATGTAAGAAAATGCATGGCGGCGGTAAGCGCCGGGCAGGCTGACGTCGTATGCGCGGGCGCATACGAGCTCGTATATCTTATGAACAACGAATACGAGAGCTTTTCGCTGCTCGAGGTTCTCAACGACTACCACTGCGAGCGCATTGCGGTAAAGTCGGACAATTCCGCTCTGTTCGGGATATTTGAAAAATCCATGGCTCTTATCGGGTCCACCGAGATGATGACGTTATCCTATGAGAGCATGGTTTATTACATCAGCGAAACAAATTCCGCGGGACAGTTCCTCGATAAATATTTATGGCTGTTCATAACTGTCGCGGCAGTGCTGGTGCTGGTTATCGCGGCGCTGATTCTCACCATGTACATCAAGGGCAGGCGCAACGGAGATACCGACAGCCTAACGGGCGGCAGATCGAAGCGCAGGTTCCTCGAAGACTCGCAGCGCGCGGTCAGAAAGACCTCGCCCGAAAAGTGGGCGCTCGTGCTGTTTGATATCGACAAGTTCAAGTACATAAACGACCGCCTCGGCTATGAAGAGGGCAACCGTATGCTCGAGCGGCTGTATAAGACGATCGGGGATCACCTTGCGGACGACGAGATATACTCCCGCACCTCCAACGACAACTTTGCGCTCACGATACACAACGCATCCGATAACGAGCTTACGACGAAGGTTCAGAACATATTCGACGAATTCGGGCGCCGCAACGCTCTGTTTGTGAGATACCCCGTTATCTTCAGCGCGGGCATATGCCGTCTTGGGCAGTGCGTCGAAAAGAACGGCTCTGTCGACATGAACGCCGCTCTTGACCGCTGCACCATTGCGAAAAAGACGATAAAGGGTATGCACAGTCACGCTATTGCTTTTTATGACGGGAAGATACGCGACAAGGTGCTGCGCGAAAAGGACTACGAAAACGTTATGCCCACCGCTCTTGCGGAGCATGAGTTCCAGTGCTACCTGCAGCCGAAGTACGGGCTTAAATCCCGCCATATCGAGGGCGCGGAGGCGCTTATCCGCTGGAACAGCAAGGAGTTCGGCTTTGTTTACCCGAACGATTTCATTCCGCTCAGCGAAAAGAACGGCTTTGTTGTCGAGCTGGACTTCTTTATCCTTGAAGAAGTCTGCAAGACCATGCGCCGCTGGCTCGACGACGGAAAGACTCCCGTTGTCGTTTCGGTCAACCAGTCGCGCCTGCACCTCAATTATGACGACTACATCTGGCGCCTGCGCGAGATAGTCGACAAATATGAGATACCGTATGAGTATATCGAGCTTGAGCTGACGGAGAGCGTTTTCACCGAGAATGCGGATCTTCTGCTCAAGGTAATGAAGAAGCTGCACGAAATAGGCTTCAAGCTTTCTATCGACGACTTCGGCTCGGGCTATTCCTCGCTCAATATGCTCAAGGATATCCCGGCGGACGTTGTAAAGATCGACCGCGAATTTTTCAACGGAACGGTCAATTCTCAGAAAGGCAGGGCGGTCATTTCCACCGTCGTTGACCTTGCGAAGAACCTCAATATGGAGGTCATTTCCGAGGGCGTTGAAACCGAGGATCAGGTGAACTTCCTCACCGAGATAGACTGCGCGATGGTGCAGGGCTATTATTTCGCGAAGCCGATGACCATAAAGGACTTCGAGGAGCTCTGGAACACCGACCTTGACCTGAAAGCAAAGGAAGAGCTTGACCTGAAAGCAAAGGAAGAACTTGAGAAAGCCGGGCAGGAAAAGCAGCAAAACCTGCCTGCCGGGCAGGAAAGCCGGAAACCGGGTGTGGGCTTTGCCGGCGCTGTTCCTGCGGTGCAGTAATTCAGCATGGAGATACGATACATTAAACACGGGGATATCCCGATAAAGCATTTTGCGTCGGACGGAGCGCGCGGGGCGGTCATTGCCCTCCACGGCTTCGGCGGCAGCAAGGAGAGCGCGGCGATAGAGCTGCTTGCGAAGCGGCTCTGTCCGCTGGGGATAGACGTTGCCGCGCCCGACTGGGAGGCGCACGGCGAGCGCGGGCGCGATTTTTCGCGGCTGTCGGTGGACGGGTGTATTTCCGATCTGCGGGCTGCGGAGGGGTTTGTCCGCGAGAATATTTCCGAAAATATCGGGGTGTTTTCGACAAGCTTCGGCGGGTATATAGCGCTGCTGCGCGCGGAACAGGACAGCGCGGCTTACAGGCGCGTCGTGCTTCGCGTGCCCGCGGTGGATATGGCAAATTCTATGATAAATGCCGCGCGGCTTTCCGACCCGTCGGCGTCGGCGGAAAAGGCGCGCTCGGACGGGTATTTTACGCTAAGAATGGCAGAGGAGTTCCATGTTCCCTACCGTCTTTACGAGGAACTTTCCGCGCGTTCCTGCGTGAGAAGATGTCCCGCATGGAGCGGTGATAAGATGATCGTGATTTACGCGGAGAACGATGAGCTGGTGTCCCGCGCGGATACGGAGGAGTTCCTGCGGCTGAACGATATCCCGTCAAAAATGATAACCGGAACGGGACACAGAATGATGGCTCCGGAAAAGCTTTCGGAGGCGCTGGACGCCGCTGCGGAGTTTCTGGGCGGAATTGTATGAATTTTAAGGGGTGAGCCTGATGTCTGACATTGCGAACACTGCTGTCGAAACGGAAGAGCTGCGCGCAAAGCTGAAGGACGCCGAACAGGAGATCAACAAGCTGAAGATACGCCTCAGGGCGGAGCAGCTGCGAGTTACCATTTCATCGGAATACACCAATTTCGGGCTTTGGGAGTACGATATCGCGGAGGATATCTGCTATCAGTACAAGAAGCTGTGCGGGCGGTATGAAAACGTCCTTGACCCTATCGTGCATTTTCGCGATACTATTTTAAGCTGGGGCAGCGTTTATGCGGAGGATATTCCCGTGTTCAACCGCTTCTGCGACGCAATGGAGCGCGGCGACAGGGAGGTCGGCTGCGATGTGCGCAGCGTAAACGACAACTGTGACCTTGTATGGTTCAGATATGAGGGAAAGACGGTTTACGACGACAGCGGAAAGCCTATAAAGGTGGTCGGCAGAACGCTTGACGTCACCGAGGAAAAGGGCGGCATAGGCGAGGAAACGGATACGCGCCGCGACAAGCTGACGGGGCTTTACAACATTCAGTCGTTCATGGAACTTCTTAACGAAAAGAGAAGCGGGCAGAATCAGTACAAAAACGCCGCGCTTCTTGATATAAGAATTGACGGCTTCGACGATATCGTGAAAACGTCCGGGTCAGAGTACGCCGACACGCTTCAGAAAGCGATCGGAAAGATCATCGCAAATCTCAGCGCCTGCAAGCAGGACAGCATGGCGGCGCGCTGCGGCGACGGAGAATTTCTCTTTTTTGTAAGGTACAGCAGCCTTACCGCGCTGGATTCGATAGCGGCGAGATTGGTGTTCCTGGTTTCCGACTACCCGTTCGGCGGCGGTCGTGAAACGATAAGCATGGGAATATCCGTGCTCAAATCGGGCAAGAAATACGAAACGGCGTATTCCGAGGCGGCGGCAGCTCTGCGCGCGGCGGAGCAAAAGGGCGGAAACGGTTACCTGCACTATTCCGGGTCTATGCTCCTGTATAACGTCGGCGAGGCGTCAAGGGAAAACAGAAGCGTCGAAACATACGCGCTCTGCGGGTCGGGACAGGTCTATGAGCTTGTTTTCCGTGCGCTGTCCGAAAACAGCAGCATTGACGACCGCGTTAGCCTTATCGCGGCGGCAATACGCAGCGCCGCGCAGCATATCGGCGTTTCCTCGGTCATTTTATACAGCCTTGAGGATAACGGCTTCTGCCGCCATGTTACATATAACAACACCGGGCGGGAGGACAGCGACTGCCCCGATACGGAGCAGCTCTGCACGGACGACGAACTTGCCGCAGGCTTCGGCACAGACGATAAGATATGGCTGGACGAGCTGATAAGCAACGGCACCGCGGGCGGGCTCCGGCTAATCAACGGCGCGAAGTGCGCCGAGTGCCGCTGCGTTTCGATAGACGGAAAGGTAGTATTGTATTTTGTTTTTGCCGCGGAAAGCAGGATAACGCTTCAGACGGCGGACGAAAGAATACTGACCCTTCTGAAGCACGCGTTTCAGGAGCTTTATCTGATAAAGTTCCGCGAGGAGGACACCCGATATCGAAACGTATTTGAAAATATCATAAAGAACGATCACCGCCTTGAAGGCTATTCGATCGTCCCGGGAACATATGAGATAGACCATGTGGGCGAAAACGCTGCCGCACACTACGGCATAAAGCGCGGCGAAATATGCTATAAAGCAATATGGGGCTTGAACGAGCCGTGCTGCGAATGCCCCGTAAAGGATCTCACCGACGGCAAGCCCCTCGCTTCTGCCGCGTTTTATGACGAGAATGAGCGCCGCTGGCTCAATATAACCGCTTCCGTCAACAATGACATCAGCACCGACACGCGCTATGTAATCAGCATGACCGACATTAACGACTGCCTCGGGCGGATACAGAACGCCGATACGCTTACGGGCGTTATGACCATCGACGCGTTTGCGGCGGAGGCTATGCGGATAACGGCGGGCGGCTCGGACGGTTATTTTGTCCTTGTCATCAACATTGCGGGCTTCCGCAGCATAAACGAGGACAAGGGGTATGAGTTCGGAAACTCCGTGCTTATTGCGGTCGCGGATATTCTTCAGCGCTCTGCGGGCGCGGGCGAGCTTATCTGCCGCTCGGAGGGCTCGAGATTTGTCACGCTTTACAAAAACCACAGCAGCGACGACCTTCTGACAAGGCTCAATCAGCTGCTCGCGAGCATTCAGAAGCAGGTGTACGAGCGCTGCGAAACTCAGATCTATCTTGTCGTGGGAGTATGCAGCATGAGCGAGGAGCCTCTTGGCATAATGGCGTCGCTCGACCGCGCTATAACCGCGCAGAAAACGGTCAAGAACATGACCTACACCCACGAGAACCTCATCGCCGAATATGACAGCAGGCTGCGCAGCGACCTGCGCGAGCGCCGTTATATCGAGGAGCACATGACAAGCGCGCTCGACAACAATGAGTTCAAGGTATATTATCAGCCCAAGGTCAGCATTGACACGGGCAGGATAGTCGGCGCGGAGGCGCTGGTGCGCTGGATACGTCCCGACGGCGAGATAATTTCCCCGGGACGCTTTGTTCCGATATTCGAGGAGAACGGCTTTATCGCCGACATGGATTTCGCTATATACCGTCAGGCTATTGCGGACATAAAGCGCTGGACAAGGAGCGGGATAGAAGTGCCGCTTATATCGCTGAATGTCAGCCGTCATCATTTGAAGGACGACTCTTTCTCGGGCAAGCTCAACGCGCTGGTGGACAGCCTCGGCGTTCCGCACGAGAAGATAGACCTTGAAATAACCGAGAGCCTGCTTACCGAGAACATCAACAAGCTTGTCGAGGTCATGACGCAGCTGAAGTCGACCGGCTTCCGCATTTCCGTCGACGATTTCGGCTCGGGCTATTCCTCGCTCAATCTTATAACCCTGCTGCCGTTTGACACGCTGAAGATAGACGGAGGATTTTTCCTGCGCAACAAGCTTAGCGACAAGAACAAGAAGGTCATCTCGTCCGTTGTAACGCTGGCGAAGAGCCTTAACCTCGAAACGGTATCCGAGGGTGTTGAAACCGTCGAGCAGGTAGAGTTCCTGCGCGGGCTGGGCTGCGATATGATACAGGGGTATTACTATTTCAAGCCTATGCCGTCGGCAGATTTTGAGAAGCTGATTTCTGCACAGGATCAATAAACGGATATCGGGCGCGGACAGGTGCTATGTCCGCGCCCGAAAATTGCTTTAACCGAAAAATAAAGTTGGACTGCTCCCTTGCAGTCTGTTTTTATATTTCATTTTCTTTCGGAATATTTTGTATGAATAAAACCCAATAAACGGGCAAAAATATCAGCAAACCCGAAAAAGGGCGTCCATACAATAACACCGAAAGGAAAACAGGCTATGAAAAATAACAGGTCACACAAAAATATCAGCGGAAAGGGGCTTGCCATCGCGTCGGCAATAGGGATATGCGCTGTCGGCGCGGCGATGATAACCGCGTACAACAGCGCCATGCAGCGGCTTATCCCGACAAGCACGCAGACAAGCTCAACGAGCACATGGGTGTTCACCTCGGAAACAAGCGGCGGCGACGCTGCGGAGGAGGTAAACAACAGCGCGGCGGGAGTCCCCTTTGAAACGGAGGACGCGGCGGCGAACGCTCCCGCGGGGACGGAGGACGCGGAGATAGAGGAGGCGGGAGAAGCGGAGGAGGCGAACAAGCCGATAACCGCCGAAATAGGCAATATCATGCCTGTCGACGGCGAGATTTCCCACCCGTTCAGCAACGGCGAGCTTGTCAAATCGGAAACTCTCGGCGTGTGGAAAACTCACGACGGCTGCGACATTCTCTGCGAGCTCGGGACGGACGTAAAGTCGGCTTCCGAGGGGGTAGTCAAGGAAATCAGGAACGACCCTCTGTGGGGCGTATGCGTTATCGTTGACCAGTCGAACGGGCTTGAGGTGCACTACTGCGGTCTTGCAAAGGAGCTGAATGTCAAGGCGGGTCAGCAGGTAAAGCAGGGCGAGATCATCGGAAAGACCTCCGACACCTGCCAGTGCGAGATAGTTCAGAAGCCGCATCTCCACCTCGGAATAAAGCAGGGCGGCAAGTGGATCGACCCCATGTCGGTCATGGATAATTCACAGGGCGAATAAACAAAAAGAGGGTGCCGTGCAAACCGTGCGGCACCCCTTGATTTTCACTTGACAAGTATCTCCATCTGCGTTTCCTTTACGAACATACCCATTTTCTCATAAAACGCCCGCGCGCTGTTGTTGCCCTCCCACACGTTGAGGGTGACGTCGTAGCAGCCCTGCTCCCTTGCATAGTTCATTACATACTCGAAAAGCAGCGTTCCGACGCGCTTTCCGCGGCAGTTTTCGTCGACGCAGAGATCGTCTATATAGAGCGTTGAGAAGTCTTTCATGTTCGTGGTGAACGGCTGGCGCTTCATAACGCAGAACGCATAGCCAACCACTTCCCCGCCGTCCTCCGCGACGAATACGGGGCGGCTGTCGTCCCCGAAAATTTCGGTAAGCTCCGCGTGGGTATATTTGGTGCTGCCCGAAATAAAAATATCGGGGCGGAGCCTTGCGTGAAGCTCAAGCACCTGCCCGAGCAGCGCGAGCACCTTTTCGGAGTCCTTTTCCTCCGCCCGTCTTATTACTATGTCCATTTTTTCTTTCCTTTCGTTTGGGGTCATTTGTCAGAATTCATCATAACACAAATACATTATGTTGTCAATACGGCTTTTTTTAATAAAACCTTGAAAAAATGCGGCGGCTGTGATATACTGTAATTGAGTATTTATGTTCAGGCAGAGAAAGGAAGGTAAACAATGCAGGTAGTTGCGATAGTGGGCAGACCGAATGTCGGAAAGTCCACACTTTTCAATAAACTTGTCGGGAAGCGTCTGTCCATTGTGGACGACAAGCCCGGCGTGACCCGCGACAGGATATACAGCCGCTGCGAGTGGCTCGGGCGGGAGTTCATGCTTATCGACACGGGAGGAATAGAGCCTAAAACGGACGACGTTATCCTTGCGCAGATGCGCGAGCAGGCGCTGCTTGCCATCGAGCGCGCCGACGCGATAATTTTTGTCACCGACATAACCACGGGCGTTACCGCGAACGACGCGGACGTTGCGGCAATGCTCATGAAGAGCGGCAAGCCCGTTGTCCTTGCGGTAAACAAGATAGACGGCATAGGCGAGCCGCCGCCCGAGATATACGAGTTCTACAACCTCGGGCTGGGCGACCCCATAGCGGTTTCCTCCGTCCACGGCCACGGCACGGGCGATCTGCTGGAAGCGGTGTTTGAAAACCTCCCGCCGGAGGAGCCCGACCCCTATGACGAGGACGCCATCAAGGTTGCGGTGATCGGCAAGCCGAATGTCGGCAAATCCTCCCTCATCAACTTCATTGCGGGCGAGGAGCGCTCTATCGTTTCCGATATTGCGGGAACAACGCGCGACGCTATCGACAGCGAGGTAACGCGCGGCGAGGACAAGTATGTTTTCATAGACACGGCGGGAATGCGCCGCAAGGCTAAGGTCACCGAGAATATCGAGCATTTCAGCGTGCTGCGCGCGCTTATGGCGGTGGACAGGGCGGACGTATGCGTTATCGTTATCGACGCGACGGTAGGCTTTACCGAGCAGGACAGCAAGGTCGCGGGCTACGCCCATGACAAGGGCAAGGCGTGCGTTATCGCGGTCAACAAATGGGACGCGGTAGAGGACAAGACCGACAGGACCATGCAGGAGTTCACGAAAAAGCTGGAGGTGGATTTCTCGTTCATGTCCTACGCGCCGTTCGTGTTCATTTCCGCTAAGACGGGTCAGCGCATTGACAAGCTGTTCGAGCTGATAAAGCTGGTTCACGGGCAGCACGGCATGAGGATATCCACGGGCGTGCTGAACGATATGCTGAGCTATGCGACGTCGCGCGTACAGCCGCCGTCGGACAAGGGCAAGCGGCTCAAGCTGTACTACATGACGCAGGCGGGGACAAACCCCCCGAATTTTGTCGTGTTCTGCAACAGCAAGGAGCTTTTCCACTATTCCTATCAGCGCTATATCGAAAATCAGATACGCGACACGTTCGGTCTTGACAAGACCCCGATAAAGCTGACCGTGCGCGAGAGGGGCGAATAATGACCCGTATCCTCCGTGATTTTTACAGGGCGCATATCTCCATACCGATACGTTACGCGGCGGTAACGGCGATATGTATAGGCGCGTTTTTCCTGACGGGAATATTTTCCCGCGATAACACAAGGCTTGCGGGTATCATTGTTTCGGCGTTTCTTGTCGGAGTTTTTCTGTGGGCAGTCATTGACGTGTTTGTCATTGCGCCGCGGAAATTCCGCAGGGATATGGAGAAAATGCCGGAAAACGACCGCGATATCATAGTTTCGTGCTATGATACCGCGCAGCGGCTCGGTGCGCGCCGCTTTTACAAGGACGGCATCATGCTGTTCTATTCGTTCCGGAGGATAATTGTTCTCCGATATGACGAAATCGTTTCCGCCGAGCCGAAAAGCTCTCACGGGGAAAATATTTTCCTTAAGCTTTCCGACGGGCGGACGGTGATCATGCAGGTAATGCCGAACGAAAACGGGGCAATGCTGCTCGCGGCGCTGCGCGCGGAGGCGCCCGACATTAAAGTATATATAAACGGCAGGCTGATGAACGATCGGACCGACGCCGACAGAAAGGACAACAACGCACAATGATGTGGCTATGCTTTATAATAATGCTCGCCCTACCCTATTTTCTGGGCGGCATAAATACGTCGATAATCGTTACGAAAATACACACGGGCAAGGATATCCGCACCATGGGCAGCGGCAACGCGGGGCTTACAAATACGCTCCGCACGCAGGGCAAGGCGGCGGCGGGCATCGTGCTGCTCGGCGACGTTGCAAAGGCGGTGGCGTCGGTGCTGCTGGTTCGGCTGGCGTTTTTCCTTCTCGCGGGGATAAACACGGGCGACCCTGCCTCAAATATGACGTGGGTTGAATATATTTCGGGGCTGATGTGCATTGTGGGTCACATATTCCCGATATATTACGGATTTAAGGGAGGAAAGGGCGTGCTCTCCGCCGTTTCGGCGATCTTCGTGCTGGACTGGCGGACGGGGCTTATCCTCATGGCGGTGTTTATCACGATCGTTGCGATAACGCGCTATGTTTCGCTCGGAAGCTGCATTTCCTCCGCACTGTTCTGCATTTGCACGCTGTTTCTGAGCCGTTTTGCGGATAATGACCCCGCGTGGCTCATAAACTTCTTTATCGCCGCGTTTATGGGCGGACTGGTCATTTTTATGCACAGAGGAAATATACACCGACTTCTCACTCACACGGAAAAGAAGCTCGGAGAAAAATCGACCTAAGGAGCGGGATATCATGGCAAAGATCACTATTCTCGGCTGCGGCTACGGCACCGCGCTGGGCGTGTTATACAGCACATTCGGACATGACGTTGTGACATGGACAAAATTCGAGGAGGAGGCGGAGCAGCTCCGCAGGGACAGGGAGCACAAGCGCCTGTTAAAGGGAGTTAAGCTGCCCGACAGCCTCGGAGTTACCACCGACCCGCGCTGCGTTTCGGGCGCGGATATAATCGTGATATGCATACCCTCGCCGTTTTACCGCGAGGCTGTCCGCGCGGTCAAGCCCTATGTCGACCGCGGGACGGTCATAGTCAACGCCAGCAAGGGGCTGGAGCAGCCGACGGGGCTTCGCCTTTCCGAGGTAATTCGTCAGGAGCTGCCCGAAAATCCTATCGCGGTGATAACGGGTCCCTGCCATGCGGAGGAGATAGCGCGGTTTGTTCCGACGACGGAGGTATGCGCGGGATATGAGCCCGAAACTGCCGAGTATCTTCAGCGCACCCTTGCCAACGAATGCTACCGTATTTATGTCAACGACGACGTTGCGGGCTGCGAGCTTGGCGGCGTTCTGAAAAACCCTATCGCGCTGGGCTGCGGCATTGCGCGCGGAATGAATCTCGGCGACAACACCGTCGCGGCGCTTATGACAAGAGGAATGACCGAGATAACCCGCCTCGGCGTTGCGCTCGGGGCTAATTGGAAAACCTTCACGGGTATGGCGGGACTGGGCGACCTTATCGTAACCTGCACCTCGCTGCACTCGCGCAATTACCGCGCGGGTAAGCTTATCGGCGAGGGCGTGCCCGCGGCGGAGGCAGTCGCGCAGGTCGGCACGGTAGAGGGCTACACCAACAGCATAATCGCGTTTGACCTCGCTAAAAAGCACGGCATCGACACGCCGATAATCGAGCAGATAGTCAAGATATGCTACGAGGGAAGCGACCCGAAGAAGTCGATATCTGCGCTTATGACCCGCGAAAGCAAGCACGAGCGCGAGGTTTTCTGGATGGACTGATCGGCTGACGCCCGGACGGAGGTTTTATGGCAGAGAAAATTCCCGCTACGCTGGAACAGCAGCTTGAAAAGCTGAAAGAGCGCGGCTGTATCATCGAGGACGAGCAGAGAGCGCTCGAAACGCTGAAATACATCAACTATTTCCGCCTGTCGAATTATTTCGAGCCGTTCCGCGTTGACAAGAAGCATTATGAAGAGGGCACGTCGTTCGACAAGATCCTCGGTATTTATGAAATGGACAGAAAGCTGCGCAGCATACTTATCGCGGCGCTTGAGGAGATAGAGATAGCGCTAAGGGCTTCCGTGTCGAATTACCACGCGCTGAAATACGGTGCGCTGGGCTATCTCAACCCTTCCACCTTTGACCACAGGCATATACACAACAGCTTTATGTCCCGCGTAAAGCACCTCATTGAATCCAACAGCAACATGGAGTTCGTAAAGCACTACAACACGAAATACAACGGCTGCTTCCCGCTGTGGGTGGTGATGGAGCTTTTCAGCTTCGGAACGCTCGCGTTCTTTTATAAGGATATGCACACCGCCGACAAAAAGGAGATCGCGGAGGAGTATTACGGCTGCACCTACTCCGAAATGGACAACTGGATATTCTGCCTTAACGAGCTGCGCAACTACTGCGCGCATTACAACAGGCTTTACGGGGTCACTTTCCCCGTCGAGCCGCGCACGCCGCGCGGGTTCGAGGTCGAGCTCCTGCCGAATGTGTTCGGTTATCTTATCGTAATGAAGCAGATGTATCATGACCACAGGCACTGGAACGAGCAGGTCGTAAAGCCGCTGACAAGGCTTATCCGAAAAAACGCGGGAACAGCGCGGCTGTCCGATATCGGTTTCCCCGACGGGTGGGAGAAAATGATCGCGTTTGAGGAGGAATAAACGGCAGCGCCGCGCAGGGAATGTGCGGCTTTGTCATTAATGCAAGGGAGGGAGTATATTGGCGGATAAATTCGCAAAATTCATCGAAACCGGCGGAAAAAGCCTTAACGAGATAAAGGACGAGATCCGCCGAATGCTCGGCAGCAAGGCAGCGCTCGTTAAGGACGCTCCACCCGTGCCCGTTGAGGATATTCCACCCGTACCTGTTGTGGAAATCCCACCCGTACCCGTTGTGAGTATCCAACCTGTTCCCGTTGAGGAAATCCCACCTGTGCCGGACGACACAGCCGAGGATATCCGCCGCAAGATAGCCTCCGTTGTGGACGACGCGAAAAGGACGGCGCAGAGCATTCCGTGCCCCGAGAAGATACCGCCCCGCCCCGACCGCGTGAACATCAGCTATGCCACGGGAAAGCCCGTTGCGCGGCGGGAGCTGACCGCCGACGAGCTCGCCTACCCCTCCGAGCAGCCGCCCGAGCAAGCCGACGTGCGCCCCGAGGACGCGGCAATGAATGAGCGCATAGCCGAAATGCGAAAGTTGAACGAGGTGTTCTACAACGGGTATATGCTCAAGCGCTGCGCCGAGGAAAGCATAGTCAAGCAGGGGCTTTTTATGGCGGACGTCACCGACGACTACGGCAGGAGGGCGTTCTGCGGAACGCCCCGCCCGATATACGCCGCGCTCTCCAACGCGCAGCTGAGGACCTATTTCACATGGCGCACGGACGTGCGCCGCGGGGTGTATCGCGAGACCGACAAGCCGTATGTTCAGCTTTACTGCTATGAGCTGCTGAATGTTATCGGGTGCATTTCGCCCGCAGACGCGTTCGGGCGGCTGCTCGGGCTGTGGGAAAACGCGCGCGGGTGGGCAGGCTGGCTGGACGGGGCAATGCCGCGCTGGCTGAAGGATTTTTATGCCTACAACGATATTTCGGAGCAGTACCCCGATATTTCCGCCTGCCTTAAATGGGGCGGCGGGGTTGCCGACGAAACGGCGGCGGCAATGTTCAACAGGCATTACGAGGGCTGCATGGAGCGGCTTATGGAGCATTCCGCATACAACCTGCGCGGCAGCAGGTTCATGACGGAGGACGGCGCAAAGCTCATGGACGGCGCGCTGACGGCGGTGCTTTCCGCTCTGGACGGGTATTTTGACGAGCGCGGCATTTCCCTTTTTGAGATACTCTGCGGCAGGCTGAAAAAGGATTTCTCGTGGACGCCGTTCGCGGGGGCATATGTAAATCTTGACCGCATGGGAAAGTTCCGCGCGGTGAGGATAAACGCGCTGGAGCGCTACTGCTTAAAGCGGGGAGAGCCCGTTCTGGAGCGGCTTGAGCCTGCGCCCTGCCGGGGGTTTATAGGCTATGTGCTAAAGAGCACCGAGGCGGAGCTCCGCCGTGCGACAGGCTTCCGCCACAGCCTGACCACGAACATCACAATGGCGCTGAACGACTTCCGCAACCGTGACAAGCTTATCGCGGCGGTATCGGACGATGAATTTTCGGGAACAATTTCGCGGACGGTAAGAGAATGGTGTCTTAGCC
The DNA here is from genome assembly GCA_945935925.1 of uncultured Clostridia bacterium. GTDB lineage: Bacteria > Bacillota > Clostridia > Oscillospirales > Ruminococcaceae > CAG-115. The sequence continues at coordinate 16,747 of CAMERU010000026.1, forward strand.
GCGGTATCCGCCCCGAGGCGGCGAAAGCCGACAAACCGAGGAAGCGCGCCGTTTACGATGATATTCCCCCCGAAACGCCGCGCGAGCCGCCGAACATTGTTATCGACGTGACCCGCCTTGCGGGTATCCGCGAGCAGTCGGACGAGCTCGCGAAAAAGCTTATTGTCGAGCAGGAAGAGGAGATACCCGTTGTCCGCGCGGAGGAAATTTCCGAGGCGGTCGCGGAGGAGGATTTTTCGGAGCGCGTTGCCGCCTGTGCGGAGTATTCGCGCGATTTCTCCGCGCTTCCCGACGGCTGGCGCGAATTTGTGCAGCGGCTGGGCGAAACGGAGCTTTCGGTGCTTTCGGCGCTTTGCGCGGGGAATGCGGCGGAGTTCTGCCGAAGCGCGGGCGAGCTGCCCGAGGCGGTGTATGAGCGGATAAACACCGCCGCGCTGGATACCGTGGCGGATATTGTGATCGAAAACGGGGAGCTTATACCTGATTATGAGGAGGATATAAGGCGGGTGCTGGACTGTGCCGGCGTTTGATTTCATTTCATTTTCACCGTTCTGTTATTTTTTGTTCAAATTGACGAGGTATTATTTATTCAGGGCAGCGGAATACTCCGCCGCCCCCCGAACAGGCGGCATACGGCAGAAAGCCGATGTCGTTAGCATAAATAATACCTCCCCATTTCTCTGTGCGTTTTCCTTCCTTTTTTCGCACGGAGAACGTCCCCCGCGTCAGCACAGCGCGGGGGATTTTTTTGTTTTTGCGGACTTTGTCGCATTCAGGAAAAAATTTCTTTTAAAATTATACGGAAAACATTTGACAAATCGGGAAAAATATGCGACAATAAATGTATGGGGACGCTCGGCGTTTTTGACGTTACGGGCACGGGAGAAAAAGAAAATATTTACGGAGTTGAAGATCATGAAAATTTTTAAGAAAGCGGTATCATTCCTGCTGGCTGTAACTGTCGCTATGTGCAGCGCGGCTTCCTCCTTTGCGGAGGCGTCGCTTATCGGCGGCGGGATAGAAACGCCCATTATCGCGGACGGAGGCGGCAGCACCGGTGATAACAGTGACAACGGCGATAACAGCGAGAGCAGCGGCAGCATTCCCGAAAGCGGCGTTGACCTTTCCGACACGACCTACACGCCCGAGGACATCAGTACCTACACAAAATGGGACGGAAAGACAAAGCTTGCCGCGGGGACAAATTACTACATAGACTCCAAGGTCAAGGTTAAAAAGAGCTTTACGCTGCCCGAGGCCAGCAGGCTTATCGTCTGCGGCGGCGCGCAGCTGCTGGTGTACGGCGCTTCCAAGCTGAACATTCGCGGCAATATGGTCATTGAGCCTAAGGGCAGCCTTACCGTTTCGGGAAAGATAAACCTGCTGCAAAGCGGCGGTATCGAATGCTACGGCACATTTTCCGCGACAAAGAGCTCGGTCATCAATATTTCGAGCGAATTTGTCATCAGGCACAGCGCAAAGGCGGTTTTTTCGGGCGGAGTCAATATTTACAAAACGGGTATGTTCCTTAATTACGGGCAGACTACTCTTACCGCACATTCCGTCACAAAGGTCACCGGCGAATGGCAGACCGCCTCGGACGGACGCCTGTATTGCCGCGGCTACCTCGGTATAACTATAAACGGACGCGTTACTCAGGCGGGCTATTTCTCGCTCAGCGGAGAGCTTGTCAACAGCGGCGTATTCATTTTTGAAACCACGGTGAAGTACCTCAAGTCAAAGAGCGCGCGGTTCGCGGTGTCTAAGAGCAGCCGCCTTATAGACTACCGCCGCGGAACCGACACCACAACGGGCGACATCGGCGGCGATGACGATATCGGCGGCAACACCGACGTCGGCGCAAAGGGTATCGACGTATCCTATGCGCAGGGCGCGATCGACTGGGCGGAGGTAAAGAAAGCGGGTGTTCAGTTTGCAATGATACGTGCGTCGCGCGGGCGTGCGAACAGCAAAAAGCCGATGGCAAAGGATATTACCTTCGACTACAATATCACCGAGGCTTCAAAGAACGGCATAAAAGTCGGCGTTTACCATTACCTTTATGCGGACACCGTTGAGGAGGCAAAGAAGGAGGCGCGGTTCTTCCTTGAAACGATAGCGCCTTATAAAATAACCTACCCCGTTGTTCTTGACGTTGAGGAGCAGTATCAGGCGGAGCTCGGCAAAACCAAGATAACCAACATTGTAAAGGCATTCCTTGACGAGGTGAGCGCGGCGGGCTATTATGCAATGCTGTATTCAAACAAGTCGTGGCTTACAAATTACCTTGACATGAGCAAGCTGTCCGACTATGACGTATGGCTCGCGCAGTGGAACGAGGTGCCCACATACAAGGGGGAATTCGGTATGTGGCAGTATTCCTGCAAGGGTATCGTTTCGGGAATAAACGGATATGTCGACCTTAATATCTCCTATAAGAATTATACGACGATAATTAAGGAGGGCGGGTATAACAAGCTCTGAATATGGATCCTGTTTCGGACGAGCAATACTGCGCGCACGGTTTTTCTACAAGCAATGTCCCCGTCTTGATGGCGGGGACATTTTGTGCTTCGGATGAAACGCCTGCTTCAATAAATTTGTAATCGTTTACTACAAAAATAAGGGAGGAAAATTGTCTAAATATCACAAACAATATTTATAACTTTTGTTTTAATGTACAGTAATCTCTTATATTACTTGAATTTTTGGGGAGTTTGTTGTATAATTAGTGTGTATTGGTATATCGAAAATTAACCGAAAGGGGATAATACAGAATGAAATCACCGTTCACCAGCGAAGAACTGAAAAAACAGCTCGAAACCATTCTGGAGTACGACTTCAGAACCGACGCAAAGGACGCCACCGTAACTCAGGTGTACCGCGCCCTTTCCTCCATCGTCGTTAACTACCTCAAGGAAAAGCGCAGCGAATTTATGCGCGACTGCAACTCCAAGGGCAGGAAGCAGGTTTACTATCTTTCCATGGAATTTCTTATGGGTCGTTCGCTCAAGACCAGCCTCTATAACCTCGGTATGCAGGACGAGGCAAAGAAGGCTCTCGAGGACATCGGCGTAAAGATCGATCAGGTTTATGAGGAAGAGCCCGACGCAGGTCTCGGAAACGGCGGTCTCGGCCGTCTTGCCGCTTGCTACATGGACGGGCTTGCTACCTGCGAATACCCCGCAACGGGTTATTCTATCCGCTATGAATACGGTATCTTCAAGCAGAAGATCGTTGACGGCTGGCAGACGGAGCTTCCCGATAACTGGCTCCCCGGCGGCGGCGCATGGCTTGTTCCCGTCCCCGATCAGGCGGTAGAAGTCCGCTTCGACGGTCAGATAAACGAATACTGGGACAACAACTACCACCACCTCGAGCACGTAAACTACAACAGCGTCAGCGCTGTTCCCTACGATATGTATGTTTCGGGCTACGACAGCAAGGGTGTTTCCAAGCTCCGTCTGTGGAGTGCGGAGAGTATGTCCTTCGATATGAGCTCCTTCAACACCGGCGACTACGCTAAGGCTCTCGGCGCGAACAACATCGCGCACTCCATCTCCAAGGTGCTCTACCCCAACGATAACCATGCGGAGGGCAAGGCGCTCCGTCTACGTCAGCAGTATTTCATGTGCGCGGCTTCTATCGGCGATATCGTTATGCGCCACATGAAGGTTTACGGCACGCT
>CAMERU010000027.1 GCA_945935925.1 uncultured Clostridia bacterium
TTGACAAATTACGCACAAGTCTATATAATAGATATTAGCGGTACATTTCTACTAGATATTGTGTCAAATGAAATTACAAGGAGCGGATTTTTTTAATGGCAATGATAACGATGATAAAGAAGCGTGACGGCAGACAGGTGCCGTTTAACATAGAGAAGATCGCGGGCGCTATCTTCAAGGCTGCTCAGGTAGTCGGAGGTAACGATTACAACGAAGCGATGAAGCTTGCAGACGAGGTGTGCCAGAAGCTCTCCGAAACGATAATCGGCAGAAATCCCTCTGTCGAGGAGGTTCAGGACATGGTGGAGCGCGTCCTTGTTGAGGAAGGACACGCAAAGACAGCCAAGGCATATATCCTCTACCGCGCGGAGCGTACCCGCGTCCGCGAGATGGATTCCACCCTCATGAAGATATATGAGGATCTTACCTTCAAATCCGCGAGCGACTGTGATATCAAGCGCGAGAACGCTAACATTGACGGCGATACCGCCATGGGAACAATGCTGAAATACGGCAGCGAGGGCGCTAAGCAGTTCAACGAAATGTATGTCCTCGAGCCCGCGCATTCGCAGGCGCATATCAACGGTGATATCCATATACACGACCTTGACTTCCTTACCCTCACAACTACCTGCTGCCAGATCGACCTGCTCAAGCTGTTCCACGGAGGCTTCTCAACGGGTCACGGCTACCTCCGCGAGCCGAACGATATAGCAAGCTATGCTGCTCTCGCGTGCATAGCAATCCAGTCCAACCAGAACGACCAGCACGGCGGTCAGTCCGTCCCGAATTTCGATTACGCAATGGCTGAGGGCGTCAAGAAAACGTTCCGCAAGCTGTATATCAGCAACCTTGCCAAGGCGGTATGCTTCTCTATGGGCACCCGCGACTTCAGCGAGGAAAAGGACAAGCTCACAGCAAATATGGAGCTTATAGAAAATGAAACCGGTCTTTATCCCCGCCTTTCCAACAATTACGAGTACAAGGAGAAGGAGTGGGAACGGCTTGCTCCCGAGTACGGCGACAAATTCTCCGAGCTTCAGGACAGCGCCGAAAAGCTTGCCGAAACGGAAACCGACCGCGCGACCTATCAGGCGATGGAGGCGCTTATCCACAACCTTAACACCATGAACTCCCGCGCTGGCGCGCAAAATCCGTTCTCGTCCATTAATTACGGCACCGATACTTCTCCCGAGGGAAGAATGGTTTCCCGCAATGTAATGCTTGCGACCGAGAGCGGCCTTGGAAACGGCGAAACGCCCATTTTCCCGATACACATTTTCAAGGTCAAGGACGGCGTGAACTTCAACGAGGGCGAGCCTAACTACGATCTGTTCAAGCTTGCTATTCGTGTGTCCGCCAAGAGAATGTTCCCGAATTTCAGCTTTATTGACGCACCGTTCAACCTCCAATATTACAAGGAGGGCGACTACAACACCGAGATAGCGTACATGGGCTGCCGCACGAGAGTTATCGGCAACGTCTACGACCCGTCCCGCGAGATAGTTACCGGCAGAGGCAACCTCAGCTTCACAACGATAAATCTCCCTCGACTCGGAATAGAGGCGCACGGAGATATCAAAGCATTCTACGAGAGCCTTGACAACATGATGAACCTCGTTGTCGACCAGCTTCTCCACCGCTTCAAGATACAGTGCAGAAAGCACGTCAGAAATTATCCGTTTCTTATGGGGCAGGGCGTATGGATAGACTCCGAAAAGCTTTCCGACAACGACAGCGTTGCCGAAATACTCAAGCACGGAACTCTTTCCATGGGCTTTATCGGTCTTGCGGAGTGCCTTAAAGCGCTTATTGGCGTTCACCACGGCGAAAGCGAGGAGGCGCAGAAACTCGGTCTTGAGATAATAACTCATATGAGAGAGCGTATGGACGAGCAGAGCAAAAAGACCGGGCTTAATTTCAGCCTGCTCGCAACGCCCGCAGAAGGTCTTTCGGGAAGATTTATCGCTATCGACAAGAAAAAGTACGGCATTATCGAGGGGATTACGGATAAGGATTATTACACCAACTCTTTCCATGTTCCCGTATATTACAATATCAGCGCATTCAAGAAAATACGGCTTGAGGCGCCCTATCATGCGCTTACAAACGGCGGTCATATCAGCTATATCGAGCTTGACGGCGACCCGCTGAAGAACCTTGACGCGTTTGAGCAGATAGTACGCTTCATGAAGGAGCAGGGTATAGGCTACGGCGCAATAAACCACCCCATCGACCGCGATCCCTGCTGCGGCTATACGGGTATAATCGACGACGAATGCCCGCGCTGCCACAGAAAAGAGGGCGAGGTACAGTTCGAGCGTATCCGCCGTATCACAGGCTACCTTGTAGGCACGCTCGACCGCTTCAATAACGCCAAGCGCGCCGAGGAGGCCGACAGAGTAAAGCACGGCATAGAATAATTTTTTTGCATAAATTCAGCCGCCGACATATGGCGGCTGTTTTAATGAAAAACGGAGGTCAGTATGGAGATAAGAATAGCGGGAACAGTTGAGGAGTCTATCGTTGACGGGCCGGGGCTGAGATATGTCGTTTTTGTTCAGGGCTGCCCGCATAAATGCGAGGGCTGCCATAACCCCGAAACGCACGATTTCACGGGCGGAAAACTTACCGATACCGACGCGCTCTTTAACAAGTGCACGGAAGATCCTCTCACGCAGGGAGTGACATTTTCGGGCGGCGAGCCGTTCTGTCAGCCCGAACCGCTTTACGAGCTCGGGAAACGGCTCAGGGAGCGCGGCTATAACATCATGTGTTACAGCGGCTGGACATTCGAGGAGCTTCTTAAAAAAGCCGAAAGGGAGGAATATGTGGGAAAGCTGCTTTCGGTCACGGACTATCTTGTTGACGGCAGGTTCCTGCTTGAAAAGCGCTCGCTTACGCTGAAATTCCGCGGGAGTACAAATCAAAGGATAATCGACGTTCAGAAAAGCCTTTCGGAAAACCGCACCGTTGAAGCCGAAATGTAACCGAAAAATGCGTGACGTAGGGTTGAATTATAGGTATTTTTGTGATATACTGTTATTGACACTTTATCATAAGGGGCGATTTTCATCAATTATTTCAGAAAAACAATGGCGCTTGCCGCCGCCTGCGCAGTGCTGTTCGGCACAACAGCCTGCCGCAACAAGGACGGCAGCGGCTATATCTTCAAATACGACATTTCCTATAACCCCGTAACGCTTGACCCGCAGCTCGCAAACGATAAAAATTCCGAGCTTATTATCGGTAATGTTTTTATGGGATTGCTCACGCTTCAGCCCGACGGCTCGCTTGCCGAGGGCGTGGCGAGCGATTACACTGTTTCCGACGACGGGCTTAAATACATATTTAAGCTGCGGCAGGACGTGTATTGGACCGACGGCGGTGATTTCGAGCAGCAATGCAATGCGCATGACTTCGTTTACGGCTTTCAGCGGCTTTTTCTCCCCGAAACGAACGCGCCGCGCGCAAAGGAGTATTACTGTATAAAAAACGCTCGCCCCGTTAATATGGGCGCTGTCGGCGACGCGTCGGTCATCGGCGTTAAGGCTAACGGCGATTTCGAGCTTGAAATAACGCTCGACTACCCGAACGTTCGTTTTCTGACCATGCTGACCGAGCCTCCCGCAATGCCTTGCAGCGAGGAATACTTCCTCCTGTCGCAGGGCAAATACGGGCTTTCGGCGGAATGCACCCCGTCAAACGGCGCGTTTTACCTTAAATCGTGGAACTATTCCCCTTATAATATAACAGATGTCAACAACCTTATTCTCCGCAGAAACGCGAAAAACAGCGCCGCGCGGCAGATATACCCGTCGGGACTTAACTTCTTTATCGAGGACGAGGCTGGTTTCGTCGGAGATTTTCTTTCGGGAACAACGAGCTGCATTGCCGTTTCCGACGATGACGCAGCGCTTATAACAGGCGAATACACCTGCACGGCGTACAGCAATATCACCGTCGGGCTTGTTTTCAACCGAAAAAAGGAGGTTTTCGCCGACGAGGATCTTATACAGGCGCTAGCGCGGCTTACCGACAGGGAAACGATAGCTGCCGCGCTTGAGCACTACGCACCCGCACAGGCGATAATCCCGCATGAGGTGTCAATGCTCGACAAAAGCTACCGCGAGCTGGTCGGCTCGGAAATGACCCCGGAATACAGCGCCGTCGCCGCGAAAAGCTTCTTTGAAAAGGCAAAGGATACGCTTGACAGGTCGCTGCTCACGGGCGCAAGGGTGATCGTTCCCGACGACGCTGCCGCAGAAGCGGTGTCCTACATAATGCAGGAATGGCAGCGCGAATTTGGGTTCTACTGCGTTGTGGATCGGCTGAATGAAAAGGAATATTCGGCGCGGCTCGAGAGCGGCGATTATGAGATAGCCGTTGTTGAGCTTTCCGGCAGCTACAACAGCCCCGCCGCGTATATGGACAGCTTCCGCAAGAGCGTCCGCCTCGGCGGGTTCTCCGACACGGAATTTGAAAGCCTTATGAACAGGGCGGAGGAATGCGAAAGCATGGACGAAAGCGCGGAGCTTTATAGACAGGCGGAGCAGCTTCTGATAAACCGCGCGGCGTTCGTCCCGCTTTATTTCAAGAATGAATATTTTTTCATCGGCGAAGATATGACCGACATCTATTATAATTCATTTACCAAAACAGTCGATTTTTCTCAGGCAAAACAATTCTGACCGTTTGAAGCCCGCTGATTTACTTCAAATAATTAACGCCGTACTTCATTGGTGCGGCGTTTTTTCTGTGAAATTGGTTATTTGCTGTCGGTAATGTCGGTGACGGTGAGCCTGCCGTTGTCGACGGTGAAGCTGACTTCCTTGCCGCCGAAGCTCATTGTGTAAATGCGTTCGGGGGAGTGCTGATACTGCGGGCGGGGGTCCTGTGCGAGAACATCGCGCAGACCCTCTCTTTTTTCTTCGGGAATCGTTCGGAGCAGCCTTTCGGGTATCTCGACTGTCAGCACGCCTTCGGCAGTGCTAAGCGCGAAGCCGTTGGACGCTTCGGGGATACTGTCAACATATGGGAGATAAGGCTTGATGTCAAATATCGGCGTTCCGTCGAGGATATCCGCGCCCGAAACGATGAGCGCAGTCCCGTCGGCGGTCTGTTCTGTACCCTCAAGCCTTACCACGCTCAGCCCTATCGGGTTTGGGCGGTAGGGGGAACGGGTGGAAAATACACCCATGCGGGTATTACCGCCAAGCCGCGGCGGTCTGACCGTCGGCGTCCAGCCGCTGCGCTTTATTTCGGAAAATTCCCAAAGAAGCCAGATATGGCTGTATTGCTCCAGCCCGCGCAGCGCGTCGGGATCCCTGTATTCGGGCAGGAAAACGATTCTCCCCGTAAGTGAGCCGACAAGCCCGCTCTGACGCGGAATGCCGAATTTCCCCTTAAAATCGGTGTAAATATGCGCGATCGGTTTTATTTCCATAGTTACCTCACAAGCCTCACAAGCTATTGCTCTATCATGCTGCGGATAGTTTTTTCGGTTTCACGAACCTCCGACAGGAACTCGCTTGCCGAAATCCGCATCGCGCCGCTGCCCATGACGATTATCTGCTCGGTACTGTCGGACGTTGCAACGCGGACGCGGTACTGCTTTGTGAGCTCGTGCGCGGTCTTTTCAATGTACATATCCGCAGTTTCCGCCTCGCGGGTGTATATAACGGAAATATTTCCGACCGTTTCGACCTCGCAGTGGCTGCCCTTGACCTTGTATGCGTCGAAAACAAGGATCACATTGTTTCTACTGAAGCCCTGATAATTGCACAGGATATGAATGAGCCTGTTTCTCGCAAGGTCAAGGCTCTCTTTTGCAAGTGCGCTGAGCTCGTCCCACGCGAAAATTATATTATACCCGTCGACAAGGAGATATTCGGGTCCCTTAGGCGGGACGGGAAGCTTGGGTATTTTTGCCGCCTGCGGCTGCTTTTCGCGGCGCATTGCGGAATGCTCGTCACGGTTTATTTTGCCGTAGGTGCGCTCAAATATCGCCATAAGCTCCTCGTCGGAAGCGCGGCGCTCCTTTGACGAATTGACGCTGCGCTGCTTTTCGCGCACAGGCTCCTCGACGACACCCACGCCAAACCGCAGCCCGCTGTCCGTGTGCATACGGGAGGGCGCCTCGTTCCATTTTACGAGATATCCCGCGCCGTGCGAGCAGAAAACGCTGTCGGGGGAATTATCCGTGTCTGCCTCAAAGTCATAGCCGCAGCGCGCGATGACCTCCTCGGCATTGTGGCAGGGGAAATAGCCCTTTGAAACGCAGGCAAGCCTGCCTTTTCCTTTTGAATAACCGATTACCTCGCGCTGATATCCGCGCATTTCCGATACCGGGCAGCTTCCGCGTATAACGGCGGCATATTCGCCGTTGTTTTCGGGTTGGTCAAATTCCGCTCCCATTCTTTGCAGATCGGTCATAGCGCGCCCAACGCAGTCCGACGGTATCTCAAGCGAAAAATCATAATACGGCTCCAGCAGCACCGACTGCGCGCTTGCAAGCCCCTGCCGCACGGCGCGGTAGGTTGCCTGGCGGAAATCGCCGCCCTCGGTGTGCTTAATATGCGCTCGTCCTGCAACAACAGTGATTTTCATATCGGTTATCGGTGAGCCTGTCAGAACGCCGATATGCTGCTTTTCTTCAAGATGGGTCAATATAAGCCGCTGCCAGTTGGTGTCTAGGTCGTCCTTGCGGCAGTCGGCGGCGTAATGCATTCCGCTCCCGCGCTCCGCCGGCTCCATCAGCAGATGTACCTCCGCATAATGTTTCAGCGGCTCATAATGTCCCATGCCGACAACAGGCGCCGCTATTGTTTCTTTATATGCAATGCTGCCCTCGTCGAACGCAACGTCCATTCCGAACCGCTCAGCGATAATGCTTTTCAGCACCTCAAGCTGTATCTCGCCCATAAGGCTGACGTGTACCTCTTTAAGCTGCTCCGACCATGTTATGCGAAGCTGCGGGTCCTCTTGCTCAAGCCGGCGCAGCCTAGTCAGCGCGGACGGGATATCCGTGCCCTCGGGGAGAATGAGCTTGTAACTCAGAACGGGCTCCATTATCGGCGCGCGCGTTTCGGAAGCAGCGCCCAGACACTGCCCCGCAAAGGTCCTTGTGAGCCCTGTCACCGCGCACACCGTCCCCGATGAGATCTCGTCAACGGCGGTGAATTTTGTCCCCGAATAAATGCGTATCTGATTAACCTTTTCGTCAGGCGCGGCGCTGTCTATCGCGGAGCGCACCTTAAGCGTACCGCCGTCGATTTTAAGATGAGTGAGCCGCGCGCCGCTTTCGTCCTGTGAAATTTTGAATACCCGTGCCGCGAACTGCTCCCCGCGCGGCGGTTCGGGTGCAAATTCATCAAGAACGGAAAGAAACTCGCCGACGCCCTTTAATTTCAGCGCCGAACCGAAGCAGACCGGAAAGATATGCCGCTGCATTATTGCCGCGGAAATTTCCCCCGCGGTCACCTCTCCGCTTTCGAGGAAAGAGTTCATGCAAGCCTCATCGCATTCCGCCGAAAGCTCCGAAAGGCTCTCCCTGTCGGAGAAATCGGTGCAGCCGCCGTCCAGCTTCCTCTTGAGCTCGCCGAGCAGGGAAGAGCGCTCCAGCAGCGAAATATCCATTTTGTTGACAAAAATGAACACGGGTATATCGAAGCGCTTCAGCATACGCCATATAGTGTCGGTGTGGCTCTGAACGCCGTCGGTTCCGCTTATGACAAGCACAGCGCAGTCGGGCACGGACAGCGCGCGCTCCGTTTCTGCGGCAAAGTCAACGTGACCCGGAGTGTCAAGCAGGGTAAATTCGCAGTTTTCGGTGCGAAGAAGCGCCTGCTTTGAAAAAATGGTTATCCCGCGCGAGCGCTCCAGCGGATCGGTGTCAAGAAATGCGTCGCCGTGGTCGACGCGCCCAAGCTTCCTTATACCGCCGGAGCAGTAAAGCATTGCCTCCGCAAGGGTAGTCTTTCCCGAGTCGACATGGGCGGTCATTCCGAGCACTATTCTTTTCACTGAAACACCTCCCTGTAATAAATTCAGCACCGCACAAATCCCATGCGGTGCTGTACGATGATCACTTGTTGATGACAACGCTTGCCGTCGCGTATCCCTTGCAGTGTGCGACGGATAGGTTAAATTCGTACTCCTCGCGCTGCTCCAGCATTTTGGCGTAGCCCGTGGTGATTATGAACGGAGAGCCGAGCCTGTCGCGAAGAACGGTTATGTCACGCGCGCGGACAACGCGCATACCTGTACCGATAGCTTTCGCAAAAGCGATTTTTACACAGTAATTCTCGGCGATAAGAGCGGGGGAAAGCTTATGCTTTACAAAAAATCTTATCTCGTCCGAAGAAAAATAATCCGAAAGAAACCGCTTGTTGCGGCAAGCCTCTTTTATGCGGTCGATCTCGATGATCGCCGTTCCTGTTCTGATAAATACTTTACTTGACATTACGCTTTATCTTTATGCGAAGAGAATTGGGAAGCTCCTGCATAATTGCCTCTCTTATTTTTTCGTTGGGGTTAAAGATGACGTTTACGGTTCCGTAAACCTCGTGCTTTACAACAAGATAGTGAGCGTCCTTTTCGAGCCCGCTTGAAGCATGGACGGTTGCCTCCGCCCTTATTGTATCCTCGGGGGGATATTCTCCGAAATCCTCGCCCTTGGAGAGGTCAATGGTTATCATTCTTTTGCGCTTGCGCTTTCCGATTATCTTGTCTATGTCCATCTCGTTGTTTGTTATGATGTATTCATATTCTACGTTAGTGCTGCCGAGAAGCCATACGCCCAGGAACAGCACCAGAACTGCCGGAATAGCAAAGCTGAAAAGCATCGTCATAGCAAGGAACATGAACAGCGACGCCAGAATGATCGCGCCTGCGGCAATGCCGCCCATTTTTATATAATCGGCAGTGGTTTTTTCTTTTTTTATAAGCTGCTCAGCAAAAACATCCATAATATATCTCCTATTCGCTTTTATTGATATAAATAAATTATAGCATAAATCTGAACAAAAATCAAGAGCTTTTTTATGTAAATCGCATAAATATTAACATATTTCATAATCGTTTTTTATCTCGAGATAAAAATTAGGTGATATTTTTTAATAACGTGTTGCAATTTTCCTAAATATTTGTTATAATAAAAAAGTACGCACAGCGTAAATTCCCGTTATTTTTTCGGGAACATAATTGATCATACGAAAAGAGGTCGCTTTATGCCCCGATTCAGTAATAAAAAAAGAGTGGTCATCAAGGTCGGAAGCTCGACTCTGGCATACCCGCAGACAGGTAATCTTAATATCCGCAAGAGCAGGCAGCTCGTAGAGGTGCTTTCCGATCTGAAAAATTCCGGAAAAGAAATAGTCTTTGTTACATCGGGCGCACAGTGCGTCGGCGCTTCAAAGGCAGGTCTTGTTTCCAAGCCGACAGACATCCCGTCAAAGCAGGCTTGCGCAGCTATCGGTCAGTCGGAGCTCATGAAATTTTACAGCGAGAATTTCGAGGAGCACAACCACAAGGTAGCACAGCTTCTGCTGACAAGAGATGTAATATCAAATCAGGTGCGCAGGGAAAATGTTATCAACACGTTCAATAAGCTGTTTGAAATGGGTGTTATACCTATAATAAACGCAAACGACGTAGTATCTATAAAGCAGCTCGATTTCGACGAGAACGATACGCTTTCCGCAATAGTCGCAACGCTTTGCGGCGCCGATCTTCTTGTAATGCTGACCGACGTTGAAGGACTGTATGACGGCGATCCGAAAAATCCCGACTCCAGGCTAATTCGTGAGGTCGACAGGATAACATCGGATATCATTTCAACAGCGCAGGGATCGGGAAGCAGCGTCGGTACAGGCGGAATGCTCACCAAGATAGAAGCCGCGCAGATAGCGACAGAGGCAGGAATAGACACCGTTATTATCGGAAACCATGACCCGCGCCTGCTGTACGAGCTGTTTGAGGGCGACCCCGTATGCACATATTTCAAGGCGGTCGACTGACAGACACAATATTTGAGAGGATACATTATGGAAAACATTGAAACCCTCGGCGCCGCTGCGAAAAGTGCCGCAATATATGCAGCTTCGCTTAAATCTGCCGAGAAAAATTCCGTGCTCGCAGAGATAGCCAAAAGGCTCCGCGCAGATGTTGACAGCATTCTTGAAGCAAATGCCGCCGACATAGAAAACGCCAAGAAAAACGGAATGTCAGCCTCGCTCATTGACAGGCTGACGCTCACAAAAGAGCGCATTTACGGCATTGCCGACGGCGTTGAAAAGGTTATTTCGCTGCCCGACCCTATCGGAGAGGTCATCGGTGGCGGAGAGTTTCCTAACGGGCTGAGGATAGTAAAGCGCCGAGTTCCCATAGGCGTGATTGGCATTATTTTCGAGAGCCGACCTAATGTCACCGTTGACGCGGCGGCACTGTGCTTCAAGGCAGGCAACGCCGTTATCCTCCGCGGAGGAAGCGACGCGATTAATTCCAACAAGGCGCTCACCGGGCTCATGCGCAGCGCGCTTGAAGCCAAGGGCGCGGACAAGAATTGCATTCAGCTTGTAGAGGATACCTCGCGCGAGGTCGCGACTGCAATGATGAAGCTCAACCGATACATCGACCTGCTTATCCCGCGCGGCGGAGGCGGGCTTATCCGTGCCGTTATCAACAACGCGACGATACCCGTCATTCAGACGGGCGAGGGCAACTGCCACGTTTATGTTGACGAAAGCGCCGATATCGACATGGCGGTAAACATCGTAAACAACGCGAAAACGCAGCGCCCGTCGGTGTGCAACGCGATAGAAAATATCCTTGTTCACGAAAAGATCGCCCCGCAGTTTTTCGCAAAGCTTGACGCCCTGTGGAACGGCAGAGTTGCCATTGTCGGCGACAGCGAGACCGCAAAGCTTATCCCTGTGGAAAAGCTTGCCGACGACAACGACTACGCGACCGAGTTCCTTGACTACAAGCTTTCTTCAAAGGTGGTAAAGGACGTTGACGAGGCAATAGCGCATATCAACCGCTTCGGAACAAAGCACAGCGAATGCATCGTTACCTCCTCCCTGAAAAATGCCGAACATTTTCAGCAGATGGTAGACGCGGCGGCGGTGTATGTCAACGCGAGCACCAGATTTACCGATGGCTTTGAATTCGGGCTCGGCGCAGAGATAGGTATTTCCACGCAGAAGCTTCACGCACGCGGTCCCATGGGACTTGAAGCTCTGACGACCTATAAATACCTCGTCAACGGCGACGGGCAGATAAGAGGCTGACCCCGAAAGGATACAATATGGCAAAGAAAAAGCGGAACGCTCCGCAGAAAGCACCGCAGAACATAATTCCGCCTGACGAAACTAAGGCACCCGAAACAAAGGAGCCCGCAAAAGAGGTCCCGCAGAGTGGAAAGATAATCGACCAGCTTTTCGGCTCGCTTGAAAGCGAACCCGATATCGAAAATGATATCGCGTCGCTCGGCGGCGAGGAGGAAGCTCCCGCAGAGGAAGCGCCCGCGAAGCCGCGTAAAAACGGATTTTTCTTCGGGTTTGCGGTTTTTATAATAGTTATGGCGATAGTAGGCTGTGTGTCCACCGTGCGGTTCGTGGCGGACCTTACAAGCAGCCTGCTCGACAACACCTCGCTTAAAAACGAGTTCGCGCAGTTTATTTTCCCGGTCGTAGTCAACGATATTGCGCCGTTTGACGAAGCTTCGGAGATCCCCAATTCCACCAAGATAACCTGTGCGATATGGAATATTCTTGTAAATAAGGACGTCACGCCTTACGAGAACGATCTAGGCGGTCTGACTATCCCCGAATACGACGTTACCGCCTCCTGCAAGGAGATCTTCGGTTCGTCGGTGTCGATAGAGCACCAGACGGCAGGCACTGCCGAAAACAAATTCAGCTATGACGAGAGCAATCACGTTTACAGCGCGGCAAAGAATACGCGCTACCTGACGTACTCGCCCACGATAGTCAGCATGACCGAAAGCAGCGGCACATACACGCTCATTGTCGGATATCTGCCGCCGACGCTCGCGTCCGTTTCGGGTATCAACGGAATGGAGGTCGTTCCCGAAAAATACATGGAATACACCATAAACCGATGGGACGGCAAGGATACCCTTATGTCGGTAAAATTCACGGATTATTCTGCCGATGATCAATAACACTGATAAAAATACCGTTTGGTTCAATTCAGGAGGAAAATAAATGACATTCAGTTACAGAAAAACAGCTGCCGCTGCTGCGGCAATAGTATGTGCTGCGGCGCTGTGTGGCTGCACCGATTCCGGCTATGTTATGACGGTGGATGGCGAGCAGATCAGGAACGGTGTTTACCTTTCCTTCATGCAGACCGCTTACAGCGACGCAAGCGACAAAATATCCGAGCAAAAGACCGAGGACGGCGACACCTCCGAGGTTGGCGATATATTCGGCTATACCGTTGAGGACAAGCCCGCTGCCGATTGGATAAAGGAAAACACACTTGAGCAGGTCAAGAATTTCGTTGCGGTCAAGCGCCTCTGCGAGGATTACGGCGTAACTCTGACAGACGAGGAGTTAAACGAGATAAACAGCGAGATGAACTCCCTCTGGAACGACGAGAATTATTATGCGCAGTATTTGTACAACTGCGACACGATCGGCGAATATTACGATTCCATAGGCATCGGCAGGGAATCCCTTGCCGAGATCAACAAGGTGAACGAGCTCAGCGACAAGCTGTTCCTGCATTATTATGACAAGGGCGGACTGACCCCCGTTTCCGACGAGGATTTCAAAACATACCTTAAGGACAATTACGCGGGAGTAAAGTTTATCGAGCTTGAATATGACGACTATGCCGGCATAGCGTTACAGGAAGAAGCGGAGATACAGGCGGTAAAGGACACCGCGCAGGACTACGCAGACAGGCTCAACGCGGGCGAGAGCTTCATTGACATCAAGTATGAATACGACTTTCATCAGGCGAAGAATGACGCAAAGGCAAAGGCTGAGGAGGAATACGATTCCGAAACGACCGAGCTGACATATGAGGAATATGTTGAGCAGGCAGTCAACGAAGCAACAGCCGAGAAGGCTGAATCCGAGGCGTCGCTTGAGCAGGTCATCAGCAAGGACTATTCCTCGCTTGACGCCGATTTTACCGACTATATCTGGAGCATTGCCGACGATTCAAAGGCTACCCTTTTCGAAACGGACGATTCCGTTTATGTTGTTGTAAGAGATGACGTTACCGCACTCACCGAATGGCAGGAAGAAAACCGCTCCACTGTTCTCAGAGCGATGAAGTCCGACGATTACGACGAAACGATAAAGCAGGCATATGCTGGCTACTCCGTTGAGATCAACGATTACCTTGTAAATAACAAGTATGCTCCCCAGAATTTAAAGGGAATGAATTGAAACTAATAAAACACATTGCTTTCGGGGGGCGTTCTCTTTATGCTCCCCGAATTTTTAGGTGAAAACTATGCTATTACTGAGTCTTAACGATATTTCAATGTCTTTCGCCGACCGACAGCTTTTTTCGGGCGTTGACCTTGAAGTATATGACAGCGACAAGATAGGCTTCGTCGGCGTCAACGGAAGCGGAAAGACAACGCTGTTCCGCCTGCTTAAAGGCGAACACACACCCGACAGCGGCGCGGTGCATATCGCGGGAAGCTGTAAAATGGGTTTTATGGAGCAGTTTGCCTGTCGAGGATCGACAAAGACGCTTTTCGACGAGGCGCTCACAATATTTGAGCGGCTGGAGGATATGGAGCTTGAGCTCGAGGAGATACATGACAAGATAGATTCGGGCGACCACAGCGCCGAGATCATCGAGCGGCAGACCGCGCTCACCGAGCAGTTTGAGCGCGACGGCGGACTTACCTATAAAAGCAGGACAGCCTCCGCGCTGACAGGGCTCGGTTTTTCGGAGAACGACCTCAGGCTCCCCGTTGATGTTCTGAGCGGGGGACAGCGCTCGAAATTACAGCTCGCCAAGCTGCTCCTTTCCGACGCTAACCTGCTGCTGCTTGACGAGCCGACCAACCACCTTGACATTAAGTCGGTGGAATGGCTTGAAAAGTTTCTTCAGGATTACCGCGGCGCATATATCGTCATTTCGCATGACCGATATTTCCTTGACAAGGTGACTTCCTCCACGATAGAGCTTGAAAACAGGCACATTGACTGTTACAAGGGCAATTACACCCGTTTTCTTTCCCTTAAAGCGGAGGAACAGGAGCGCCGCCGCAAGGTCTATGACGCCACCATGAAAGAGATACACCGTATTGAGGGCATAATCGAGCAGCAGAAGCGCTGGAATCAGGAGCGCAACTATGTAACCATTGCGCACAAGCAGAAATCCATTGACCGCCTTGAAGCGACCCTTGTTAAACCCGAAGAAGCTCCCGACGCGCTGAAATTCAGCTTCAGGAGCGCCGACGGCTGCGGAAACGACGTTTTCCATACCTCGGGTATAACTCTCGGATTTGACGGAAAGCAGCTTTTCCGCAATGTCAACATTGACATAAAAAAGGGACAGCGCGTGTTCCTGCTCGGCTCGAACGGCTGCGGAAAGACCTCGCTTTTCAAAATATTTACGGGGCAGTATAAAGCGGACAGCGGCGATTTCAGCTACGGCACACGCGTTCAGATGGGGTATTTCGATCAGGCGCAGGCGGGGCTCACCGACAGCAAGACCGCTCTCGACGAGGTATGGGACGAGTACCCACGCATGACCGAAACGGCAGTCCGCACAGCGCTCGGTTCGTTCCTGTTCAGGGGCGACGATGTTTTCAAGCATATCTCGGAGCTTAGCGGCGGTGAGCGTGCGCGTATCGCGCTACTGAAGCTCATGCTTTCGGGCGCGAATTTCCTCCTGCTGGACGAGCCCACGAACCACCTTGACATAACCTCCTGCGAGGCGCTTGAAAACGCGCTGATGAATTACGACGGCACGCTGTTTATAATATCGCACGATCGCTACCTTATAAACAAGCTTGCCGACAAGATATATTACCTTACCACCGACGGCGTTAAGGAATATATGGGCGGATATGACGCATACGCGCTCACAATGATGAATGTCAGCGCCGAGAAGCCCGCAGCCGTTTCTCCCGAAAAAACCGAAAAGGTCAACGACTACAAGCAGAAAAAGGAGCGCGACTCCGAGCGCCGCAAGCTTAACACCAAGATAACGCGCGCCGAAAAGGAGATTGAAGAGCTTGACGCTCTCATTTCCGCAAAGACAGAGGAGCTTTCGGGGCTTTCGGATTACCAGAAGGCAATGGAGCTTTCCGAGGAGATAGAGGCTTTGCGCAGAAAGCAGGAAGATGCCATGGCAGTATGGGAGGAAGCGTCGCTTGCTTTGGAGGAATTTGACGTATGACGAAGCAGATAAGGGAATATCTCGCGTACATTTCAGCGTTCATGGAGGAGGAGCATACTCCCGACGAGCTCCGTGCGGAACGGGAGATCCTTCTCAAAAGAATAGGGCTCTACCAACATGAGCGGCTTATTCATCTGTTAGTAACGCTGGCTTTCGCGCTGCTTTTCATGATATCGCTGCTGATATTCCTGTTAAAAGGCGGGATCGGCATTGCGGTGCTGACGCTGCTTTTTCTTGCATTGCTCATTCCGTATATAAAGCATTATTATTTCCTCGAAAACTCAGTACAGAAACTTTACAGCTTCTATTACAAGCTTGAAAGGTTATAATTTATCCCCCGTGTTATCATCAGCACGGGGGTTTGTGATTTACGTTAAGTTCAGAGGTCATTTCCGAAATAATTTGTGCAAGTTTTTTTCAAATACCCCCTTTACAAATATTTTATTTCTGTTATACTTATTTAAGGCTGCCGCGCAAAAAGCTGACGCTGATAACCATTTATTTACGGGTGATAAACGGTTATGCGGTTATTGTTTTGAACAGGCAGAAACACAAAATGCCGCATATCACGGCATTTAAAAAACGGGTAAAAGAAAACGTTTACAACAAAGGAGGGAGCAAAATGTATCTTTTCAGATGGCTATGGAAGAACATGGAAGGGTGCCGCGCAATATACATATGCGCGCTGCTTATGACTGTGATATGTCAGTCAATGTATATCATCACTCCGTATTTCACCGCGCAGATCACCGATACCTTTATTATAAATGAAAATGCGCTTGAAAACCTTCGCGACCACGGGGATACGCTTGTTTGGATGCTCGTTGCAATGGTGGGATTTACTGTGCTGCGCGGCGTCATACAGTACAGCAGCGCGATGATGTACGAGTATTCGTCGCAGTCGCTCATTTACCGCGTAAGGAAAGTGCTTTTCCACAACATCGAAAGTCAGGACGCGCGCTTTTATAATTTCTACCGCACGGGCGACATCATGACGCGTGTTTCGGGCGACCTTGATATGGTGCGGCATTCTATTGCATGGATAATAAAGGCGATTGTAGAGTGCCTTGTGCTGTTTTCCGCGTCGATTATTTTCTTTTTCACTATCGACTGGCTCATGGCACTGTGCCTTATAGCGCTCACTCCTGTGATTCTGCTTATAACATGGGTGTTTAAGCGCAAGGTTGGACCCATGTATGTCGACCAGCGTGAAAGTATGTCCCGCATGAACACCGCGGCAGAGGAGAACATCTCGGGAAACCGCGTCGTTAAGGCGTTCGCACGAGAGGACTTCGAAATGAAGAAGTTTGACGAATGCAGCAGGGAATATTGCTCCGCGACAAAAAAAGCGGCGTTCACATGGCTGAAATTCTTCCCGTATCTTGAAACGACCGCACAGTCGCTTTCGGTGGTAATGCTCGTATGCGGAGGTCTTTTCGTTATCGGCGGGAGGATCACCTTCGGCGATTACACCGCGTTTGCGGGGCTTATCTGGACGCTTTCCAACCCGATGAGAACGCTCGGAAACATTGTGAATGATCTCCAGAGGTTTTCCGCTTCCGCTAACAAAATAATAGAGATATACTACGGCGCTCCGCGTATAGTCAACCGCTCCGACGCTGTGGATAAGCCCGACAGGTTCGAGGGCAGGGTAGAGTTCGAGCACGTCAGCTTCGCATACGGACGGGAAAAGGTGCTTGATGACATAACGTTTTCGATCGAACCGGGAGAAACCGTTGTTCTTATGGGAGAAACCGGCTCGGGAAAGACGGCGCTCACCGAGCTTATCCCGCGCATATATGATGTTTCGTCGGGCGAGGTAAGGGTCGACGGAGTGAACGTGACCCGTCTGAAGCTTGAACAGCTGCGCGCCAACATAGGCGTTGCAACACAGGACGTCCTGCTTTATTCCGACACCATTGACGGCAACATCAGCTTCGGCGACAGCGATATGCCTGAGGAGGACGTTGTAAAGGTAGCAAAGGAGGCGGACGCCGACGGATTTATCCGCAGGCTTTCCGACGGATACGACACGATCGTCGGCGAGCGCGGCGTAGGTCTTTCGGGCGGTCAGAAGCAGCGCATCTCCCTCGCGAGGGCGCTTGCGATAAAGCCCGCGATACTGATACTTGACGACACTACCTCGGCAGTTGACCTCGAGACCGAGTGTCATATTCAGAACGCGCTGAAAAACCTTGATTTCCCCTGCACCAAGATAATAATTGCGCAGAGGATATCCACGGCGAAATTTGCCGATAAGATAATCGTCCTCAAGGACGGAAAAATTCTTGAGCAGGGCACCCATGACGAGCTTATCACCAAGGGCGGCTACTATCAGGAAGTATATGAGCTTCAGAAGTAAGGAGGTGCAGCTATGGCAAGGAACAAGTATGACATCGACGAGGTACTTGAGACCCCGTTCGACATACGGCATTTAAAGCGGTCGCTTGTGTATGTGGCGCGATATAAAAAGAAAATAGCACAGTCGCTTCTGCTGAGCGCGGCTGGTATCATAATCGGGCTGCTCTCTCCGCTTATCGTTCAGAATGCGCTGGATAATTACATGAGCAGCACCGAAACTATCCCCCAGCTGCTGCTCAGCGGTCTGGCGTTGCTTGTATGCATTGTTGTCAGCGTGATTTTCACAAAAATCAGGTCGGTAAAGATGACCGAGGTGGGGCAGGACATCGTGTACGATATCCGAAAGGATCTTTTCGAGCATATGCAGAAGCTGTCCTTTGAATATTACGACAGCCGCCCCCACGGAAAAATACTCACCCGAATAATAAACTACATCAACGCCATTTCCGATCTCATGACGAACGGACTTATCAATTTCGTTCTGGAGATATTCAACCTGCTTTTCATCACGGTATTCATGTTTTTCGTTTGCTGGCAGCTGGCGCTCGTGACGGTTGCGGGACTGCCGGTCTATGCGGCGGTAATGCTGTTCATAAAAAACAAGCAGCGCAGGGCATGGCAGGCGGTCAATAACAAAAGCTCAAACCTCAACGCTTATCTGCACGAAAGCATTGTAGGCGTAAAGATATCGCAGATATTCAACAGGGAAGAGGAAAACGAGGAAATCAATGACAGGCTCGCCAACGCATACCGCAAGGACTGGATGAAAGCGGTAAGCTATTCCAACATGGTATGGCCGTCAACGGATATCGTTTCGATAATCGTCCGCGCGGGAATATTTGCAGTGGGACTTTTTGGTTTTAGGGGAGCGCTCTCCCTCGGTACGATAACGGCGATGACGGATTATTCCGCGCGCTTCTGGCAGCCTCTGATGAACCTCGCTAACCTCATGAACACGTTCATCAACGCAGTCGCAAATCTTGAGCGGATTTTCGAGATGATGGACGAGCCGATATCGGTGGACGACGCGCCAAACGCAGTGGAAATGCCCGAAATAAAGGGAGATGTCCGCTTCGAGAACGTAACGTTCGCGTATGAGCCGGGCATCAACATTCTTGAAAACCTCTCGTTTGACGTTAAAGCGGGTCAGAGCATTGCGCTCGTCGGTCCGACGGGGGCAGGAAAAACGACTATCGTGAACCTTATTTCCCGCTTCTACAACATAAACGGCGGCAAAATAATGATAGACGACAGCGATATTTCCGGGGTCACTCTGCGGTCGCTGCGCTCTCAGATGGGAATAATGCTTCAGGACAGCTTTATTTTCAGCGGCACTCTCGGCGATAATATCCGCTACGGAAAGCTTGACGCAACAATGGAAGAAATACGCGCGGCGTGCAGGATAGTCGGCATAGATGATTATATAATGTCGCTCAAGGACGGCTATGACACAGTGGTCAACGAGCGCGGCTCGGGTCTTTCGCAGGGACAGAAGCAGCTGATTGCCTTTGCGCGCACGATCGTTTCCGATCCGAAGATACTTGTCCTCGACGAAGCGACGTCCTCGATAGACGCAAAGACAGAGCGTTATCTCCAGAACGGGCTCAACCATCTTCTGAAAGGAAGAACGTCATTCATCATCGCGCACCGCCTTTCAACGATCCGCAGCTGCGACAAAATAATGTATGTTTCCAACAAGGGCATAACCGAAGCGGGAACTCATGACGAGCTTATGGCCAAGGATGGCCTGTATGCTCATTTG
>CAMERU010000028.1 GCA_945935925.1 uncultured Clostridia bacterium
TGACACAGGCAGGAACAATCTCCCGCCCGAGGGCGTTATCGTAGCGCTCCGCCCGTCGTCGGATTACTGCAACTGCCGCGCGGTCAGCAGCAGGCGTATCGACATACGCGGCGCGGTCAGCGTTAACATACGGATATCAGCGCCGCTCACGACAGAGCTGCCTGCGCTTCCCGACGGGCTCGAGGTAAGGAAAAGGACGATCCGCTGCTGCGGCGGGACGATAACCGCCGTAAGGCAGTTTACCGTCCGCGAGGAGATTGACACCGGAGCTTCGGGGATAGGGTTTATCCTTGACAGCGCGGCAGTGCCCAAGCTTAACGACCTGCGCGTTATCGCCGATAAGGCAGTGGTAAAGGGCGCGGTCACGGTGAACGCGCTGTACGGGATATACGAGCCCGAAAGCAGCGGCTGCGGCAATATTGAAAAAATGACGGCGGATATCCCGATAAGCGTGATACTTGACGCGGCGGGTATAAACGACGAATATCTCACCGTCCCGCGGATAACCGTCATGAACTGCGAGCTGACCCCGAAAACGGACAGCGGCATTATTTCCTGCGAGCTGCTTATGGAATGCGCCCTACGCGCGGATAAGGAGGAGGAAGCAGTTATCGCCGTCGACGCCTACTCCCTTGATTATGAAACGGAGCTTACCACCGCGCCGCTTCGCATAAACACCCGCCCGCATTCCGTTTCCGAGAGCCTTTCCGCGCGCAGCGAGCTTTCCTGCGGCGACGGCGCGATATCCGCCGTATGGGACGCCCGCGCGGAGCTCGGGGGGATATCCTGCCGCTGCGGCGATGGGGTGCTTTCGCTCTCGGGACAGCTTTTCAGCCGTGCAATGGGTCTGACGGAGGACGGGAAGCCGTTTTTCACCGAAAAACAGGAGCCTTTCGCGCAGGATATAGCCTCGGCGGGAGTTACCCCCGAAACGGCGGCGGAGGCAGCGGCGGAAGTGACCGACGCGGAATTTTCGATACGCTCCGACGGGACGCTCGGACTGACCGCGCACATTGCGTTCGGCGCGCAGCTGCGCGAGCCTGCCGCCGTCGATGCGGTAACATCTGTCACGATACTTGACGACAAGCCGAAGAACAGGGCGTCCGATTATGCTCTGAGGATTTGCTACATCGGCGGCGAGCCTGCCGACTGCTGGAGTATCGCCAAGAAATACAACACAACCACCGAAGCCCTCATGCGTGAAAACGGCGTTGAGAACGAGCAGACCGCGCTGTCGGGCATGATAGTTATTCCCACAATATAAAGGAGCGTGTTATCAGACCATGAACAATTCCATTTATTCGGACATTTCAAAAAGAACGGGCGGGAATATCTACATAGGGATAGTCGGGCCCGTCCGTTCGGGCAAATCCACCTTTATAAACCGCTTTATGAACGCCCTCGTCATTCCGAACATCTCCGACGAATACCGCCGCGAGCGTGCGAAAGACGAGCTGCCGCAGTCTTCCGCCGGAAAGACGATCATGACGACCGAGCCGAAATTCGTCCCCGAGGAAGCGGCGGCGATAGAGCTTGACGGCGGCGTTAAAATGAACGTGCGCCTTATCGACTGCGTTGGTTACATTATCCCGGGCGCAGTCGGGTATATCGAAAACGAGGCTCCGCGCATGGTGAAAACCCCGTGGTTCGAGGAAGAGGTGCCGTTCAACATGGCGGCGGAGGTAGGCACCCGAAAGGTCATCACCGACCATTCCACCATAGGCGTTGTTGTTACGACCGACGGGAGTATCACGGGGATACCGCGCAGCGAGTACGAGGCAGCGGAGGAGCGTATAATCGCCGAGCTGAACGAGATAAACAAGCCGTTCGTCGTGCTGCTGAACTGCCGCGAGCCGAACAGCGCGGAAAGCGTGAAGCTTGCCGGGGCGCTGACCGAAAAATACGGCGTCAGAGTCATGCCGCTGAATTGCGTTGACCTTGACGAGGAGAAGATAAACGAGATCATGGGGGAGCTGCTGCTGAAATTCCCCGTGTGCGAGCTGCGGGTGAAGATGCCGAAATGGGTGCGCTCGCTGGACAGCAGCCACCCGCTCCGCAAGGCGCTTTTCGACAGCGTTAAGGAAGCCGCCGCCGATGTCCGCGGGATAAACGACATAGCGGGCTGTGCCGCGAGGATAAGTGAGTGCGAGTATGTGAAAAGCTGCACGTCGTCGGAGCTTGACCTCGGAACAGGCTCGGGAACGGTCGACATTGCGCTGTGCGACGAGCTTTTCTATAAGATACTCGGCGAGGCGACGGGAATAGAGCTGCACGATGAAAGCGACCTCATGCCCTGCATGGCGGAGCTCGCGATGATAAAGAAAAAGTACGAGCGTGTGCGCAATGCGCTGGAGGAGGTAGAAGCGACGGGGTACGGGATAGTGCTGCCAACGCAGGAGGAACTCACCCTTGAGGAGCCGCAGATCATACGTCAGGGCGGAAAATACGGGGTAAGACTCCGCGCGAGCGCGCCGTCAATACACATGATGTCCGCGAATATCACCACCGAGATAAATCCGATAGTCGGCAGCGAAAAGCAGTCGGAGGAGCTTATCGCCTATCTGCTCAATGATTTTGAGGAGAACCCTACTGGTATATGGAACAGCAACATTTTCGGGAAATCTCTCCACGACCTTGTGAACGAGGGCCTGAATAACAAGCTCTGCCGTATGCCCACCGACGCGCGGATGAAGCTTCAGGAAACGATACAGCGCATTGTGAACGACGGCTGCGGCGGGCTTATCTGCATTATCCTCTGACGAGATCAGTATCCTCCTTTGATATTACGGGGCGGCATTAGCGTGTTACCGATAAAGCACTTTCCGACCCGCCGAGCAAATCTTCTTTCGTAAAGATGATGTGTCGGCGAGGCGGAATTGCCAAAAGGGACACCCTTTGGTGCCGCTTCGTTTTTTGTTGGGCAACATCTTTTTTGATAAAACACTTGAAATCGCCGAAGAATTGGTATATAATATAAAGTGAAGAATTTTATGCCGAAGCAATGCGGCTTTAACAAAAGTATAACGGAAGGGAAGTTGTATCATGCTCAACGAAAAGACTACTATCACCATTTGCGGCAGAACCTACACGCTAAGGACTGACAATTCCCGACAGCTTAACGACACGGCGGCAGAGGTCGAGATGTGCATAACGGAATACTGTGAGGCGCTCAAGGATTTTGAGAAATCCGACGCCGCGGTGTTCACCGCGCTTGATTTTGCGGGAAAGGTTCGCGAGCTTGAGGCGCGTCTTTCGGCGGTGCAGTCGGAGCTTGACTCCGTGAAAAAGACAGAGGAGCGCGCAAAGGCGGCTATCGAGGAAAATACCGCGCTCAAATCGGAAAACAAGGCGCTGCAAAAGGACAGCGAGGAGCTTGTGCAAATGACCGAGCGCTTTGTTGAACTTGAGGGGAAAAACGCGCAGCTCGTTGAAACTGTAAAGGCTGCCAATAAAAAGACGGCTGAGCTTGCGGGAATAAGCGCCGACCTTGAGGAAGCGATGAAAATTTCCGAAAGCCTTGAAAAGAAGAATGCTCAGCTTTCTGCCGAGGCAAAGGAGAGCGCGGACAAGATATCGGGTCAGTCGAAGCGTATCGCCGAGCTTGAAAAGCAGATAGGCGGGCTGAAAAAGGAAGCGGAGCGCGCGGAGATAGTCGCGCAGGAGAATAAGAGGCTCTCCGAAAAGCTTGAAAAGGCGCAGAATTTCGAGGAGGCATTCCGCCGCGAGGAAAAGCGCGCGGCTGCCGCCGAAAAGAATACAGACGCGCTGAAAAAGGAAAAGGAAGCGCTTGAGAAATCCGTTTCGGAGCTTACCGCGAAGAACGGCGAGCTGGAAAAGGCGGCGGGCGAAAAGCCGTCCGACGATGAAATGAACAGGTTAAGAGCCGCCGAAAAGGAGAATGCGGAGCTTAAAAAGTCCTATTCCGAGCTGGAGAAGCTGAACGAACAGCTTGAGAAGTCCAACGAGGAACTCGGCAAAAAGGGCAGCGAGCTTGCAGGGGAAAAGGCTGCCGCAGAGGCGGCGCTGACCGCGGCACGCGAGGAAGCGGAAAAGACCGCCGCGAAGCTTGCCGCATTTGAATCCGCGCGCAGCGGAGCGGCAGAGCGCGCCGACCTGCTCGAAAAGGAGAACGCGGAGCTTATCGCGCGGGCGAAGAAGCTCGAGGCAGAGAATACCTCGGCGGTGGAGAAGCTTGCCGCCGAAGCGGAGCGTGTTGCCGAGCTTGAAAAGCGCTCGGGGCAGTATGAGGAGCTTATGGTGCGGTTTTCGCAGGTGGAGAGCGAGAACGCCGCGCTCAAGCAGGCGGAGCAGGCGGACGAGGAACTGCATTCGCAGCTTGACAGGCTGAACAAGCAGGTAGAGGAGCTTGTTATCAAGAACGCGGAGCAGGCCAAGGAGATAAAGTCGCTCAAGCGCACCAACAACTCCCTTGACAAGCAGATAAAGGAAATGCTTGAGGACGGACAGCTTACATTATGAGTGAGATCCTTGCACCCTGCGGAGGTATGGAGAGCCTTTACGCGGCGCTGAACGCGGGCGCGGACGCTGTATATGTCGGAATGAAGAGCTTTTCCGCGAGGAAGAACGCCGAGAATTTCTCAGATGAGGAGCTTGCGGCAGCCTGCAAGGAATGCCACAGGCGAGGGGTCAAGCTGTATGTGGCACTGAATACGCTGATGTACGACGACGAGGCGGCGGCGGTGGCGCAGTGCATAAAAACGGCGGCGGAATGCGGCGCGGACGGGCTTATCATACAGGATATCGGAACGGCGCGGCTCGCACGGGATATAGTCCCGACAATGGAGCGCCATGCGTCGACGCAGCTTACCCTTAACAGCGTGAACGGCGTGAAGGCGGCGGAGGAAATGGGATTTTCTCGCGTTGTCATCGGGCGTGAGCTGTCGCTTGAGCAGATAAAGCGCATAAAGGAAAACACCGACGCGGAGATAGAAATATTTGTCCACGGCGCGCTTTGCGTGTGCGTCAGCGGGCAGTGTTATATGAGCAGTCTTTTCGGCGGCAGAAGCGGTAACAGGGGGCTGTGCGCTCAGCCCTGCCGCCTTGATTTTTCCTGCGGAGGGCGGCATAATGTCATTTCTTTAAAGGACAGCTCGCTTGCCGCTCATCTTCCCGCACTTGCGGAGCTCGGGATAGCTTCCTTTAAGATAGAGGGCAGAATGAAGCGCCCCGAATATGTCGCCTGCGCAGTTGACGCCTGCCGTAAAAGCCTTGACGGAGAGGAATACGACCGCGAAAGGCTTGAGGGCATTTTCTCGCGCGGCGGGCTTACCGACGGGTATTTCACGGGAGAAATGCGCGATATGCAGGGCATTCGCGGCAGGGAGGACGTTGAGGCATCGGCGAAGGCTCTGTCGGGGATAAAGGCAATATACAAGGACGAGTATCCGCGCATTCGCGCCGATATTTCGGTTACGGCGGAATGCGGCGAGCCGATAAGCGCTTCGGCAAGCGCGGCGGGTATCTCCGTGACCGCTTCGGGAGCCGTCCCGCAGCAGGCGCAGAGCGCCCCCGCAACGGAGGAGTCGGTCTGCGCGCGTATGTCGAAGCTGGGCGGTACGCAGTTTTTCGCGGGGGGAATAACGGCGCGCGTCGGCGAGGGGCTTTATATTCCGGCGTCGGAATTAAACGCGCTGCGGCGCGGGCTGTGCGAACGGCTCGACGAGGCGGTGCTCAAGGCGAATACTCCGCATTATGAGATATTTGACGCGGGTGCGGCGTTACCTGCGAAAGAATGCAGCGGTGCTCCTTCAAAAACAAAATACCGCGCGGAGGTATGCACTGCCGGACAGCTGCGGCAGGCGCTTGCACTGCCGTTTGATCTGGTGTACGCGCCGATGGGTCTGCTGGACGAAAATACCCCTGACAAGGACAGGGTGTGCGTGATACCGCCGCTTTATCTTGCGGACTGCGAGGAGGAAACGGCGCGCCGCCTTGACGAGCTGAGGAAGCTCGGGTTTTCGTCGGGGCTGGCGCAGACGCTCGGGCACGCGCGGCTGCTGCGGGAATGCGGCTTCGCGGTGCGCGGGGGTTACCGCATGAATATTCTGAACAGCCTTTCGGCAGGGGTATGCGAGGAGCTTGGCTTCGTGGACATAACTCTTTCGTTCGAGGGCACGGCGGCGAAGCTTGCGGAGATACGCTGCGGCATTCCGAAAGGGATCGTAGCTTACGGAAGGCTCCCGCTGATGACCATGCGGCGCTGTCCCATAGCAGACGGGAAGCCCTGCGGGAGAGTATCTCCGTTCGGGGAGGGAACGCCCTGCGGCGGCTGCCTGACCGACCGCCGGGGGAACAGTATGCCGATACTCTGCGGCGGGAACAGCGTTGAGCTGCTCAATCCCGACACGCTTATCATGAGCGACAGGCAGAGCGCGCTTTCGGCGTTCGATTTCGCGGTGCTGAAATTCACGACGGAAACCGAGCCCGCGCCCGTGCTTGATATGTACCTTAACAACAAAAAGCCTTCGGGCAGCCTTACGCGCGGACTGTATTTCAGAGGCGCGGAATGACCGTTAAAGGAGCGGCGTATGAACAAATTTAACGCGGTTTTTGCGGAAAAGCTTGACGCCCTGCGCGAAAAGATACTTTCGGGGCGCAGCTTTGAGCAGTATGGAAATGATACCTCGGCGGATATCTGCGGGAGATATGCGGCGTTCCTTTCAGTGTGCGATACGCGCGACAGGGCTAAGGTGTTCCGCGCGGCGGGCGAAACTCCCCGCGAGGCGTGGGAAGCGGTCTGCGCCCGCGCTGCGAAAACAGTTGCCTGCTCCGATCTTGACCCCGTATGGGTCAAGGCGGATATTCTCCGCAGGAGCGAAAAGGCGCTGCTTTCCGATGTGATATCGCAGATAGCCAAGGGGTTCCACGAGTTTTTCCGCAGGGGGATCTCCTTTGACGGGAATATGGACACCGCGCTTATCGAGGCGGAGATAAACGGGAACCGCGTTATCTCCTACAAGGAAAAGACGATAGAGCTCGCGCGCGTCAACAAGTATCTTGCTGCGCAGGAGCTGCGGACGCTTGCCGCGCTGCCCGAAACGGTGGTGCTTTTCGACTGCGAGAGCGCGTTCTGCGACGGCGACGGGAATGTGTTTTCGCTTTACGGAGAGGGGCTGAACTGCGGCAGGCGGGTGCTTGAGCGCTTTACGGACAAGACCGCGCTGGAGGTTATTTCCACTTCGTCGGAGTATCTTTCCATGCAGGTCGGGCTGGACGGCAAATTCGACTATGGCTACTACCCGATATTCCACAAGGAGATACCGGGCTACAATATCCTGCGGCATTCCTCGTCGATATGGAGCCTTATCTGCTCCTACCGCATAACGGGCGACAAATTCACGCTCCGTCAGGCGGAGAGCGCGATAGGCTTCATGGTAAGAAATTCGTTCTACAAGTACCCGCAGCGCGGCGGCGACAATACGCTCTACCTTGCGGACAAAACGCTCGGCGAGGTAAAAATAGGCGGCAATTCCGTTGCGGTAATAATGCTGACGGAATATATGGACGCGACGGGCTCGGACAAATATACGAAGCTCTGCCGCGAGTTCGGGAACGGTATATTGGAGCTGTTTGATGAGCGCGACGGGTCGTTTTTCCATGTGCTGAATTACCCGTCATTGTCCCCGAAGGACAAATTCAGAACGGTGTATTACGACGGGGAAACGGTTTTCGCGCTGTGTCGGCTTTACGGTCTGACAAAGGACGAGCGCTGGCTTAACGCCGCAAAAAAAGCTGTCGACAGATTTATTTCCGACGATTACACGCAGTACGCCGACCACTGGGTCGCTTATGCGATGAATGAGCTGACGAAATACTGCCCCGAGGACAAATACCTGAGCTTCGGACTGAAAAACGCGCAGGTGAACCTCCGCAAAATATACCGCCGCGCGACTTCCTACCATACATATCTCGAGCTGCTTTGCGTAACGTTCGAGCTGTACACAAGGATAGTTGACGAGGGACTGAAATGCAGCTACCTCGGCAAATTTGACGAGGCGTATTTCGTAAAGACGATATACCACCGCGCGGAGCATATGCTCAACGGCTACGGATACCCCGAGTATGTTATGTATTTCAGACACCCTTACACTGCGCTCGGCGCGTTTTTCGTAAGGCATGACGGCTACCGCATAAGGATAGACGACATACAGCATTTCTGCGGCGCTTATTATTCCTTTTACAGGAACTACGCGCGGCTGGAGGAAATGCGCGCGGCGGCGGAGATGAATAATGACTCCGACAGCAGCGGCAACAACGGACAGTGACGAAAGGAGCCTTTAAATGGCGCAGAAACCGAATGCTCCCGAAAAATTAAGGGCACAGCCGCGCGACGGGGCGGCGCTGCTTTCATGGAAAGCGGTAAGCGGCGCGGACGGATACCGCCTTTACTTCTACCGCGCGGACGATCCCGAGCGGTGTGTTAAGACGCGATATTCCCAAAAGACAAAAAAGCAGGTTTCGGGGCTTGAGAACGGCTGCGAATACCTCGTGGAGGTCTGTGCGTTCGTATATGAAAAGGGCAGGGAGATACCGGGCGTTCGGACGGATAAGCTTTCGTTCACGCCGCGCGCACAGCGGCTTTCCGCGCCCGAAAACGTCTGCCTTAAAGTGGGAGATACCGAGCAGCTGCGCCCCGAATGCCCCGACGGGAGCGTTTCCGTTTCCTATAAATCGGAGGACGCCCGCATAGCCTCTGTTTCGGAAAGCGGCGTTATCACCGCGAAATCGGCGGGCAGAACGTTCATAAAGCTGACTGCCGCCGACGGGCAGACGCTGCGCGTCGGGGTTACCGTCGGGCGCTCGCTCGGGTTCGGCGGGAACAGGGCGGTGCTTATGTTCGGCGGCGATATCATGTGCACGGCAGCACAGCAGCGCGCCGCAGCGCCGTTTTCCTATGATTTCCACGACTCGTTTTCGGGGATAAGGAGCGTCCTTTCGGCGGCAGATCTTTCCGTCGGGTTTTATTCCGCCTCGGCGGACGATACTGCGGCGTATGAAAGCGAGCGCCGGACGCTCCCCGACGGGAATCCTAACCTCAATGCGCCCTCGACCATGCTTTCCGCAGTATCGGGCGCGGGCTTCGGCGCGCTTGTCACCGCGAACATTTACGGCGGCGAGGCGCTTAAAAGCACCGTCGGGCTGATAAAGAAGCTCGGAATGCGTAATATAGGCACTCTCGGGAACGACTGCGTTATTTTTGACATCAGGGGCTTTCGCGTTGCGGTTATCGCGCGCACGACCGTCGGCAACGGCGGCGAGGGCAGCGGGAAATACTACCGCGACGAGTTCGTCGAGCTTGTCAGCAGGGCGCGCGCAAAGGGCGCTGAATATGTTGCCGCTTGTATGTATTGGGGCGCGGGTAATTCGCTTCAGGTAAGGAAAAGTCAGTCGGAGGAGGCGCAGTTCATAGCGGACGCGGGCGCGGATATCATCATCGGCGCTCACCCTCATGTTGTTCAGAAATTTGTTACCATAAAAACGAAGGACGGCAGGAGCGTTCCCTGCGCATATTCTCTCGGCAATCTGCTTTCGGGAATGCGCGGGCTTAACGAGAACCGCGACGGTATAATACTCCGCGCGGAGCTTTTCCGCAGCGAAAAAGGCGTTTCGGCGCGCGTTTCCTGTGTTCCCGTTTTTCAGGAGGACGGCGCGCGCGGGACGGTCTGCACGGATAATTCGCGCCCGTTCAGCGAGGAGGGCAGGCGTTCGCTCGAACGGCTGAAAGCGACGCTCGGAAAGGGCGTCAGCCTTTGCGGATACCGCCCGCGCGTTTTCCTGAGCGGCTCGGCGATACTCGGGAGGATATTCTCGGCGGGAGGCGGCTTCCGCTGCGACAAGACGGCGCTGCTGCTTTCGCCGCTGTCGCTTTGCTCTGCGAAGGAATTTGACCCCGCGGAAAACGAGGACGCAAGGCTTGCTCTCGACATAGGAAAGGACCTTTCGGGGTACATAAAGAGGACCGCGCCCGATTATGCGGCGGTGGATTTTTATATCCCCGCGGCGTTTTCCTGCTACAAAACGACAGGCGTGCCGGGCAGCGACCCCTGCTTTTACACCAACACAAAGCGGTTCAGAAGCTCGGCGTTTTTCCGCGGGCACCGCGCGGAGCTTGTGAGGATACGTCCGCCGTTCGGCGAGCGGATCTGGAAGCCGTTGGTGGAGAAATATGCCGCCGCGCTGCTTTCGGCGCTTCCACATGACAGGATAGTGCTTTTCAGGTGCAGCTTCGGAACCTGCCGCGCGATGGACAGCGAGCTTCGCACCGTTCCCGCGCAGGACAGGCTTAACAGGCAGATACGCGATATGGAGGACTATTTCATATCGTTGGTTGACCCCGCCGTCGTCGACCTTTCGCGGCATTATTTCGGCGAGGGAAAGGAGCTTTCCGCGTTCGAGCGGGAGTACTACACCGACGCCTACAACGCCGCTTCGGAGATAATGTCGGGCTCGGGGAGAAGCTGCATATCGCAGCCCGCTGCGGAGCTTTGGTTCTCCCGCGCGATGAAATATTACGGCAGCATGACCGCGCGGTCCTATCAGAGCCGCATACTCGATATGAATAACGCGGCGGATATGCTTGTCGCATATACCTCGGCGGAATTTGCCGCGAGGAACTCGGGGCGCATTATTTCCCTCAAAAAAGCGGGGAAGTCCGACCTGTCACGAGTGGCGGATTTCTTTGACGGCGACAGCGGCGCGGAGGAACTCGTCCGCGCGGCGGAGATCATAAGCGCGCTGCTCGCGGGGGATATCAACAAGCCGTATGAATTTTTCCTGCCCGCGTTCAAGGGCAAATTCGCGATAATCAGGACAATGGTGCGGCTGCTGTCCGAGGAAACGGGGATATCCGTCAACGAAAACAGCGCCGAGCTGGTTTTCCTGTTAAGGGGTTCGACGCAGATGAAGCGCTACACCGCCGCGCTGAAGCATAACACGGTCGATATATGGGGCAGCAGTATTTCCCGTGAATCCGTGAACAACTGCCGCGGCGCGTTTATCGGCAAATTCATCTTCAAGCAGCCGCAGATACTCGCGACCGAGCCGCCCGTCGGGCTGGATATCCCCGAGGACGACGCATTGTTCTGCGGGAGCGGCTGGCGCAGGCGGAACTTCCGCGACGCGCTGATGAGGAGCGGGCTTGACGCCATAGCCGACAGCGAGGCGCGCTGGATAGTTGTTGACTTCTACGACCTGATATGCAGCGCCGCCGATTATCTCGGACATCTTTTCGGCACGGACGAATTTCTGTGCAGGACGGAGTTTTACAGGAGCCTTGAGCCGCGCCCGAAGGAATGCTACATATTTGAGAAGCGGGACATGAGGTGCTGCTTTGACGCGATAACGCGCTTTGCGGCGAAGATATCCGAGAAATACGGCACAAACATAATCCTTATCAAGGCGGAGCCCAAGGACGCTTATATAACCCTTGACAACCGCAAGATGCCGCTCGCCGACGACGGTATGTTCGAGATAAAGCGGAAGTTCATATCGCTGTGTGAGGAACGCTTCGCGGGGGTAACGGGGTGCTACGTCATAGACATTTCAAAGCACTTTTATGCCTCGGACAGCTTCCCGCTGGGCGGTGCGCATATAGTGCATTATGAAGAGGAATTTTACCGTCAGGCGGGGGATTACATCGGCGAGATAATGCAGGGCACTCAGCGCAGGGTGTTCAGCACCGTCGACGACAACTACCTGCTGCTGCGCAATCTCCGCATTCAGCGGGAGAACTGACAACATTTCCGAAAGGACAACGACCATGCCTGAAAAGCACAGAATAAAAATAGCGGCGGCTTTAGCGGCGCTGCTTGTCATATCGGCTGTTTCGGGCTGTACGTCCGGGGACATTCCTTCTGCGCCCGCAGCCGTGACGAGCGGACAGAGCACGACCTCGCAGACAGATTCTTCTGCGGAGGAGCTCCCGCCCGAAACGGATTCGGGGGAGAGTGCCCCGGAAGAAACCGTGGCTTCGACCGACGCCTCGTCCGATTTTTCGGCGGACATATCGGCGGATTCAACTTCCGAAACTGCCGAAACAGCCGAAACAGCCGAAACTTCCGAAACTCCTGAAACTTCCGAAACGACCGGCGAAACCGAAAGCGCCGTTTCTTCCGGGCAGTCGGCTGAGCCGCAGCCCGCCGTTACACAGACAACGGCAGCGACTACCTCGGCGACAACAGCGACAACGGCGACGACGACAGCGCCACCAGCGCCGCCGGTTGAGGTGGTCATTCCGGACGTAAGAACGGTATCCTCGCCGAAAACCGACGCGGTGACAGCCGACAGCGGGTGGATAGACCTATCAAACAAGTCGCTCGGTTATATCTCCGCTGCCTATTCGGGGTCAAGCAAGCGTGCGAAGCTGCGCATAAAATGCGGCGACGCGACCTACGACTATGACCTGAAAACCGACGGCACGGCGCAGTATTTCCCGCTCTCCTGCGGCAGCGGGAGCTATTCCGTGATACTTTACGAGCAGCTCGAGGGGACAAAATACGCGCGCGCGGCAGAAACGGATTTTACCGCTGCTGTCGCCGACGAGGTGGGAATATTCCTCTATCCGAACGATTATGTTATGTTCGGGAAGAAGTCCGCCTGCGTTA
Organism: uncultured Clostridia bacterium; assembly: GCA_945935925.1. Lineage (GTDB taxonomy): Bacteria > Bacillota > Clostridia > Oscillospirales > Ruminococcaceae > CAG-115. Next base: position 12,624 of record CAMERU010000028.1, read on the forward strand.
AAAAGGCGGCGGAGGTGTGCGCGGAAAAGACCGATGTCATCGAAAAAATAGCGGCGGTGTTTGAGTGGGTGACGGACAATATTTCCTACGACTACGACCTTGCCGCAACGGTGCAGAGCGGCTATGTCCCCGACCCCGACACGGTATTGTCGCGGAGAAAGGGGATATGCTTCGACTATGCGTCGCTCGTTTCGGCGATGCTGCGCTCGCAGGACATTCCGTCAAGGCTTGTCGTCGGCTATGCCTCGCCCGACATCTACCATGCGTGGAACGAGGTCTATACCCCCGAAACGGGCTGGATAACCGCCGAGCTGCTGCTTGCCTCAAAGGGCTACAACATAGTCGACGCGACATTCTATGCTGGCTCGTCGGATAAGTCCGCGATATCAGCTTATATTTCCAACGGCGGGAATTATTCCGCGATATACTATTATTAATAAGTAAATATTACACGGAGGGTCTTACATAAATGAAGCTTAAAAGACTTACCCCCGACGAAACGGCGTATTTCTGCGAGCAGCTGGCTATCATGCTTGCCTCGGGAATGCACCTCGGAAACGGCATAGAAATTCTCGGGGAGGATATAGCCGACGACAGGCTCAAAGCCGTCTGCGGGGAGCTTTCGCGCGGGCTTAACGGCGGGAGCACGCTCGACGAGGCGATGAAAAGCACGGGAGTATTCCCCGAATACGCCGTGAAAATGGTGAGGATAGGCAGCCTTTCGGGGCGGCTGGAGAGCGTTCTTAACGGGCTTTCCGACTACTACGAGGAGCGCGCGGAGCTCACCCGCTCGGTAAGAACGGCGGTGCTGCACCCGCTCATGCTGCTTGTCATGATGACGGCGGTGATAATTGTGCTGATGGTGCTCGTCATACCGATGTTCGGGGATATTTTCTCACAGTTTGACGGCACGGTCAACGACGCGGTGCGCGGCACGACGGAGCTTGCCTACGGAATGGGCAGGGTGATACTCGGCGTATTGCTCGGGGTCATTGCGTTGATGACGGCGGTCGCGGTCATGTCGGGCATTCCGTCCGCGCGTGAGGCGCTGAGCCGTTTCGCGGCGGTATTCCCCCCGACGGCGGGCATTGCATGGAAGCTTGGCGTTTCAAAGGTGTCCTCCGCGCTGAGCATGATGATAAGCGCGGGGATATCGCCCGACGAGGCGGTTGAAAACGCGATCGGGCTCGTCGAAGGCGGGAAGCTGCGCGCAAGGCTGGAGCAGTGCCGCAGGGAACTGCTTGAGGGAAAAAATTTTGCAGAGGCGATAGCCCGCGCGGAAATCTTCCCCGCGATATATTCGCATTCGCTGAAGCTTGCATACACCTCGGGCTCGTTCGAGCGGGCGTGGAAAAAGCTGGCGGACAGGAGCGGCGCGGCGGCATTGCAGTCGGTATCGGGGGTAATTGCCTTTGTCGAGCCGTTGATAATCGTCATACTCACGGCGGTAATCGGCGCGATACTGCTTACGGTCATGATACCGCTGATGAATATTATGTCGGTGCTTGGCTGAGGAGGGAACGGTATGAAGAAGTCTGCCTTGGGGCGTATCCTCGCTTACGCGGTGCCTGCCGCTGCTTTTGCGGCAATGATAGTCTGGCTGGTCATCGCGGTGGGAAACGCGCAGAGGGCTTCGGAAAAGGAACAGCTCCTTTCCGTAAGAAAAAGCATTGAAAAGGGGATAACGCTCTGCTATGCGATAGAGGGGGCATATCCCGCGGATATAGAATATCTCACGGAAAACTACGGCGTATATTACGACAGCGGCAGGTATGCCGTTCATTATGAATGCTTCGCGGACAACGTGCGCCCGGGCGTAACTGTCGTTGAAAAGGGCGGTTGATATGAAAAACTTCAGAATAAGGGAAAAAGCGGACTCGGTGAGCGCGTTCGGGAGTATGCTGCTGTTTCTGATATTCGCGGTCTGCACCATGATGATGATAGCGACCGCCGCGGGTACGTATTCCCGCATAAGCGAGGATTTCGACGGTATATTCGGCGGCTCGGCGGCGCTGAGGTATGTTTCCAACAAAATAAGAGCCGCCGACAGCACAGAGCCGCTTGACGGCGGGAAAGGGCTTGCCGTCCGCAGCGGCGGGGTAATGAGCGTTATTTATTTTGAGGACGGGGAACTGTACGAGCGGACCGCCGCTTCCGACGCCGTTCCCGAAACGTCGGGCGGGGAGCCGTTATTCGCACTCGACAGCATGAACATAAGCCTTGACGGCGGGCTTTACCGAATAACCGTATCACTGAACGGCGAGGAATATTCCGTTCTCGTGAGGGAAGGGTGATCTATCTGAAAATCAAAGTCGGCGCTGGAGAGTCTGCGCCCGTGAACCTGTTTTTTATAGAGCTTATCATCTCGCTGCTGTTTTTCAGCTTCTCGGGAGCGGTCGTGCTGCGCGTTTTTGCTTTTGCGGACAACAAGGCGCGGCTGAGCGGCGCGCTCGAAAATGCGACGCTCTGCGCGCAGTCTGTCGCCGAGGCTTACTCGACGAGCGGGAGCGTTGACAACGCGTTTTCGATCGTTTTCGGGGAGAATTATCGGGAGCACGCCGACGGCGGAGCATTGCTGCTTGACGGCGGCTGCGCCCTGTCGGAAAACGGTGCTGTCCGGCTTGATTATTCCGAGGATATCACGGAATATTCGGCAGGGGAGCTCCGCACGCTGACGCTGTGTTTCAGCGTTTCGGGTGAGGAGCTTTACTCGCTGCGCTGCCCGTCATACGTTCCTGCGGGAGGTGTCGGCGGTGAATAAGAAAAAGGGTTTACGCCCGAACGGCGCGGGTATCGGCTATGTGTCGGTCATCGTTATATTTGCGATGGTGTGCCTTGCGGTGTTCGCGGTGATGAGCATTCGCGCGGCGCAGTCGGGTGACGCGGTGAACAGGCGCGCGGGCGAATACACCGCGCAGTATTACGAGGCTGAAAGAAAGGCGGACGAGGTACTTGCAAGGCTTGACGAATGCGCGCTTGCTTCTCTCGGGTCGGAATTTTTCGGCGAAAGCTTTATCGGCGCGGCTTCGGATATAGCGAACACTTCGCTTTATGACGAGGGCGGGAACGTCAGGGCTGTTATTTCCGCGGAAATAAACGAGCGGCAGGTGCTGGAGCTCACCGTTGTGTTCTTCGGGTCACCCGCGGAGCACGGCGGCGCAAGGTTTGAAACGACGGGAAGAAGGACTGTGACCGTTGCGGAGGAAAGCGGCGGCGCGCTCAACATATGGAACGGCAGCGAAATACCCCAATGAAAAAAGGAGATAACCATGGAACTGATGGAAATACTCAAGGCGGCGGCGGAGCGTTCGGCGTCGGATATATTTATAGTATCGGGCGCACCGCTTTGCTGCAAGGCTTACGGAAAGCTTATCCGTCTGGACGAGCGGCAGATTACCGCTTCGGATACCTGCGCGCTCGTATGCGGTGTGCTTGCCATGGCGGGAATGACGCAGTATAATAATGAGCATATGCCGGAAAGGGAACTGGATTTCTCGGTGTCGGTACCGGGGCTGGGGCGTTTCAGGGCGAATATATACAAGCAGCGCGGCACCTATGCGGCGGTGCTCAGGTATGTCCCGTTCGAGCTTCCCGACGCTTCGACGATAGGCATTCCCGAGCAGGTAATGGCGCTGAGCGAATGCAAGAGCGGCATAGTCCTTGTCACGGGAGCGGCGAGCAACGGCAAATCGACCACCCTTTCCTGCCTCATAAACAAAATCAACTCTTCGCGCCACGGGCATATAATAACGATAGAGGATCCCATTGAGTTCCTGCACAGGCATAACAAATGTATCGTGAGCCAGCGCGAGATAAACATTGACACGGAGAGTTATCTCGACGCGCTTCGCGCCGCACTGCGGCAGTCGCCCGATGTCATTCTGCTCGGTGAAATGCGCGATTATGAAACGATAAGCGTTGCGATGACAGCGGCGGAAACGGGGCAGCTTGTGTTCTCAACGCTCCATACGCTCGGCGCGGCAAGCACCGTTGACAGAATAATCGACGTTTTCCCGATGAATCAGCAGCACCAGATACGCATTCAGCTTTCAATGGTGCTTAACGCGGTAGTGTCGCAGCAGCTGCTGCCCACGGTAGACGGGCGGCTTGTTCCCGCGTTTGAGATAATGACCATGAACAGCGCTATCCGCACGCTTATCCGCGAGGAAAAAACGCACCAGATCGACACCGTTATTCAGTCAGCGCCGGGTATGCAGACAATGGACAACTGCATCATGAAGCTTTACCGCGACGGTATCATCACCGCGCAGACTGCCGAGGAGCATGCTTATAACCCCGAAATTATGAGAAAGCGTATTGCGGCGGGCTGACATTTAAAAAATGGATATTTTTTCATTTTTTAATGATTGATATTGACAACAGGAAAAAAATGTGATATAATTATATAAATATTATAGAGTGTTGTTATTGTACCTTCGGTAATTTGTTGTTTGGAAAGGAAATATGGTTATGAGTGAAGAAAACCGCAGACCAAATAAACATAGCAAGGGCAAAACCGCAATTATGTTTGCCTTTGCGCTGACAGTCCTTACCTCGCGCGCCGCTTCTGCGGCGGCTTCCGCTGTGCCCGAGACGGGAGAAGCTCTCGGAAACGACACAAGCAAAATCGACAAGGCGGTAAAGCAGGCGGGCGGCAGTCCTGCCTATGAATCGCTTGACACAAACGTATATCTCGCTACGGGACAGTCTTACTCTGCATTCAATTACTTCAACGCGCTTTCCTCCATTAAGGAGTTTGCCGCGTACACGAGGGAGCTGTACTCGAACCATGTTGAGGGCAATATCTGTGTTGAAAAGACCAACTGCACGGAGATCAAGAACACCAATGTAGTTGCCAACGGGACCAACAGCAGCGGCGTTTACCGTATTTATATAGCGAGCGTTGACGAGTTCGGAAAGCTCCCGAATATCGAGCTCGCTGCGGGATCGCATTATGAGATCGTACTCGGCTTCGACTGCGAGCTGTTTACATATGACAACGGCAACAAGACAGCAGTCAGGGCGGGCGGCGTTGACTATTATTTCAATGTCAACGGCGGCTATGACAATATCAGTATCCGCAAGGCGACCGCCGAGGATGTGTTCACCGATTTTGACAGCGTACTGAACACGCTTGCGCATTACGGCGACGCAATAATGAGCGACACCGCGTTTAACAGGGAGGACGCTTATTCACTCAACAGGGCGTACGACTGCATTGCGAACGGCAGTGTTTCCGAGGGGGATACTATCGTTGTCAATGTTCATGCCGACGACCTTGCCCGCAACGAAACGGTGGTAAGAAGTCTGCTTGAGCATAACAACGGCGTGCGTGTGATAATCAATGTGATCACCGACGAAAGCACGACGAATATTTGGATGGGCAATGTTAATGTTCCCGACTGGACAGCAAGCGCGGGCAACGTTATCTTTAACTTCGGCAGCTACACGGGCAATATCACCACCGGTCTGAACGGCGGCATTTTCGTTGCGCCTTACGCGACTTTCTCGAACAGCGGCAATGTTAATGGTATGATAATCGCCGACCGCATCAACCAGACCGGTGAGATACATCAGATAACCAACATCGACCTTGATTTCGATGTCGATGAGGGGGACACCGACACGGATACCGATACCGATACAGATACCGACACGGACACCGATACGGACACCGATACCGACACCGACACGGATACTGACACAGACACCGATACGGATACCGACACCGACACCGACACGGATACTGACACAGACACCGATACGGATACGGATACCGACACGGACACTGACACCGATACTGATACTGATACGGACACTGACACCGATACTGATACTGATACGGATACCGACACGGATACGGACACTGATACGGACACGGATACTGACACGGACACTGATACGGACACGGATACTGACACAGACACCGACACGGATACCGATACGGACACGGATACTGACACAGACACCGATACGGATACAGACACGGATACCGATACGGATACGGACACCGATACGGATACTGACACTGACACCGACACGGATACCGATACGGACACGGACACCGATACGGACACGGATACTGACACCGACACCGATACGGATACGGATACTGATACTGACACAGACACCGACACCGACACGGATACTGACACAGACACCGATACGGATACCGACACCGACACCGACACGGATACTGACACAGACACCGATACGGATACGGATACCGACACGGATACTGACACGGACACCGATACGGACACTGATACGGACACCGATACTGATACAGATACAGATACGGATACTGATACAGATACAGATACTGACACCGATACCGACACGGACACCGATACGGACACCGATACCGACACAGACACCGATACCGACACGGACACGGACACCGACACGGATACGGATACCGATACGGATACTGACACAGACACCGACACGGATACCGATACGGACACCGATACAGACACTGATACCGATACGGACACAGACACCGATACCGACACAGACACCGATACGGATACGGATACCGACACGGATACGGACACCGACACGGATACTGACACAGATACCGATACGGATACGGACACGGACACCGATACAGACACCGATACGGATACGGATACCGACACGGATACGGACACCGACACGGATACTGACACAGATACCGATACGGATACGGACACCGATACAGACACCGATACCGACACGGACACCGATACGGATACGGATACCGACACGGATACAGACACGGACA
>CAMERU010000029.1 GCA_945935925.1 uncultured Clostridia bacterium
TTCTTATTATCCATATTCTCCCTCCGTAAGCTTGATCGCAAGTGAGCATAAATATACGAGTATAGTATATCACATTTTCTTTAAATGTACAAGTACTTTTTTTCGGTTACGGCGTGTATAATGAAATTTCTTGTGCCGCGGCGCTTTTCCTTGCTTACGAGTAACACTTTTCAACGTTCGGAATATCATGTAGCAGACGGCTCGCGAAAGGAGGCTGGGGCATGAGAAAACCGAAAAGGAGGCGCTGTGTGACGGGCGCCGTTCTCGCGGCGGCTGCATTTTTTGGCGCAGTGATGTGCATTTCGTTCTTCTCGGTCAAAGTGCTGCTTTTCGCGGTCGCCGCGCTGCTCATAATAATCGGCATTTTCCTGCTGAAATGCTGAAACCGTAAAGCCTGAAAGGAGCGCTACATAATGAAAGTCGTTGTCTGGAAAAGCCCGAAATTCTTCGCGGGACTGCTAAGATTATTTTTCGGGATAAAAAAGCAGGACGCGGCGGAATGAACCGCATAAATTTCGGGGAGGAACTCTCGTTTCCTCCCCGAAACCTTTATTCACTTGACCTCGACGATGGTTATTTTGTCGCTGCTTACTTCCACCTCGGAAAGCAGCGTGCTCTTTATTTTCGCCGCGCCCGCCGCGTCAAGTCCTTCGGTCTTTACGATGATATTCGCGCCGCTGTCGCTGAGATAGCACAGCGCGTCGTCAAAGCCCTGCGCCTTCAGCAGCGTTTCTATCTTGTTCTCGCTTTCGATGATACCGCTGAGGTTAAGCGCGTCGTCTGCGACCATTCCGAGCTCGTCAGCGGTAAGATCGCCGCCCTGATACATACTCGCAAGCACCTCCGCAGCCTCGTCGCGGCTTGCCTGCTTGTCAAGCCTTGCCTGTGCGAAATACGCGCTGCTGTCCGTGTTATCGGACACATACGCCGCCTCGCCGTATGTGCCGCTGACCTCCGTGGACGGCTCCGCAAGCTCGCGCCCCTTTGCGCCCGACCAGATGAAATTCACCGCGACCGCCGCGCCGAGCAGCACGGTCAGCGACGCAATTACTATCTGCTTCTTCCCGATGATAAGATTAAGTCTTTTCATAAAATACACCCTTTCTGACTGTCAGCAGGTAACATATACCCGCGATATCCCTATGTCAAGCACCCCTGCCGCCGCTTTCGCGAGCTTTTCCCTTACGACAGGATCGGCGGCGCCCGTGCTTACGATCGCCGCGCCCCTCACAACGGGCTGAATAACGCTCTTTTCAACGGGATTTTTCCCGCTTCCCGCAAGAACGACCTCCGACTGCGTGCCGCTCTTTCCGTCCGCAGAGCGCTCCGTGCGTTCGTCCTCGGCGTAGACCCGCTCCGACGCGGTTTCAAGCGTTATCATCACCGTTACCTTTCCCGCGCCGTCTATCTCGGACAGCAGGCTCTCCAGCCGCCGCTCCAGCCGCTGCTCAAACTCCGCGGCGCTTTCCCCCGCGGCAGCCGTTTCCTCCCCGCCGCCGCAGGACAGCGTGCTGAAAAGCAGCAGCACCATCGCCGCTATCCCCGCAATGATAAGCGCCTTTCTTCCCTTCTCGCCGAGGAAAAATTCCTTTATCCGCTCAAGCCCGAATGTCATTTCAACAGCCTCACTCCTTAATTTCGGTGACTACCTTGATGTCCTCCGTAAGCTCGCGCGCAAGCAGCTCTGCCGCCGCTTCTGCCGCCGCCTGCTGACCTGCGCCGAATACAAGCTTTACCTGTGTAATATCTATGCTGTACAGCCCCGAAATATTAACGATAACGTGTATCTCCTCGGGATAAATTCCGTTTTCATTCAGCAGCGCGTACAGCTTTTCCGACATATCCGAGCAAATCTTCTTCTGAAGCGACCTGTTGACCTCGCCCGAAAATCCGATGTAGTCCTCCGAAACGCCGATGTCGTATGCGTCCGCGTCGAGGTCAAATTCCGCGCCGCTCAGCGCCGTTATGCCGTTTAGCAGAAATACGCAGACTATAAGCAGCGATATCTGCTTTGAAAATTTATTTTCGGGGACAAGCAGCCGATAAAGCGCCGCCGCTATCGCCGAGATACATATTGAAGTCAGAAATCCCATAGGCTCACCCCGCGTTTCCCGTCATTGCGAGCAGTATCACCACCGCTATGGTATTCAGCAGCAGAAAGCAGAATATCACCGCAATGATTATCGACATGACCGACCCGCAGCAGGAAAACAGCCCAGAAAGCGCCTTGCAGCCGAAAATATCCCCCGCCGCCTCTGCACAGGCGAGCGCCGCGCGGTAACAAACGACCGTTATCAGCACCGGCAGGATCATCGCCGCCGCCGCGGCAATACCGTAGGTGCCCGCGCTGCTTTTCAGCATGATAAGCCCGCCCTGCACAGCCGCAGTTGCGTCGGAAATAGTCCCGCCGACGATGGGAACGCCCGAACTCACCATGAATTTCGCCGTGCGGAGCATTACGCTGTCCGAGGCGCCGGCAACAAAGGTCTGCGCGGAAAGAACGCTCGTGAACACCGTCATAAGCAGCGTCAGCCCCCACACCACGAATTTCCTTATCAGCCCGCCCAGCCGCGAGAGGTCAAGCTGCGGACAGACCGCGCCCGCGACAGAAAGCCCCATTATCGACCCGCACAGCGGCGCGAGAAAATTCACCGCGAGCTGCGAGAAAAGCTGCGTCGCCGCGAGGGTAGTCGCGTTGACCGCCGAAGCCGTGGCGGTATGCCCGAGCACCGCCGCTATTCCCGTGAACACCGGTATGAACGCAAGCATGAACGCCGCCGCGCCGCTAAGCAGCGACAGCGTGTCCGATATCACCTCGGATACCGCGCCGACCGTTATCCCCGCCCCCGCGAGGACGCACACCGCCGAAAACGCGCCTTTAAGCCCGCCGTTCTCCGCAATGCTGTCCGCAAGCGCGCTTAACAGCACCACTCCGCACAGCGCCGCAAGCAGCCTTATCGGACCGACAGCGCGCTCCTTCAGCATTTCCCACAGCGTATCAAGCACCTCGCCGAGCGTGAGCGCCGCCGCGCCGCCGTTGTCGAGGGTCAGACCCTGCTCGTCCAGTATTTCCGCAGCCTCGTCGGGCAGAGCGTCCTCTATACGCTCCCGCTCATCATCAATGTCGGGAGCCTCCGCCGCAGCGAGCGTTCCCGCAAAAAAAAACAAAAGCACGGCGGCGATAAGTGATATTATTTTCGGCATTTGATCATTCCCTTATGTATTCAGAAGTCCCGTCACGCCGTCCGCCAGCGCGGTGAACACGGGGAGCGTTATCAGCGCCAGCGCCGCGCGCCCCGCAAGCTCCAGCTTAGAGGCGATAGCGCTTTCGCCCGCGTCGCGGCAGGCATCGGCGGAAAGCTGCGTTATGTAACACACGGCGAGCGCCTTCAGCATTGCCGCCGCGAGATCCCCGCTTATTCCCGCCGAGTTTGCAAGCGCCGAGAGCGTTTCCACCGACGGCGCGAGCATTTTCACCACCGCAGCGAGCACGATAAGCCCGCAGGCAATGCTCACCCCGAGCGCCGCGTCGGGGCTGTGCCTGCGGAGAACGACGCAGAGCGCCGCGGCGATTATCCCAACGCCTGCAAGCGATATGATATCCATAGCGTCACCACAGCCCGAAAACGGACTTTATCTCGGAGAACAGGCTGTCTATCGCGGGAATTATCATCATCAGGACAATAACAAGCCCCGCCACGGTCAGCATGACCGCCTGCTCGTCATGGTCGGTCTTTTTCAGTATCAGATTGAGCACCGCAACTATAATTCCGACTGCGGCTATCTTGAAAAGCAGTTCTATATCCATTCGTTTTGTACCGTTAAATCAGCAGCACCGCCGCGCCCGCTCCGCACAGCAGACCGACCGAGCGGAAGGTCTTTCCCTTTTTCGCATAATCCGCCGCCGCTTGCTCGTAAAGCGCGGAAAGCCGCTCTCCGTGCAGCGCAAGGAGCGTTTCCTGCCCCGCGATGTCGCTCGTCCCGAGGCATTTCCCAAGCTCGCGCATAAGCTCCGTTTCCGCCGCGCCGTAGCCGCTGCCGCGCATTTGCGAACAGGCGCACTCCCATGCCGAGCGTATGTCGGGGCAGTGCTCCCGCGCCGCGCGGACAAGCTCCGCAAAGCGTCCCTCCGCCCTCTCGCACAGCTCGTCCAGAGGATAAGCGCAGCAGCGTATCTCTATCCCGAAAAGCTTCAGCATTACAACAAGCTCACCGAGCAGCTCTGCGCGCCGTTTCAGGGCGGCGCTGCGCCTTAGCCCCGCCGCAAGGCACAATATGAAAGCAGCAGCCGCTGCCGCCGCCCTCATGAGGCAGCCCTGCTTTCAAGCAGCCGCCCGCGCCCGCCGATGACCGCCGCGCAGTCAAAAAGGGGGAGCAGCCTGTCCGTCCCGCGCCGCCGCGAAAGCTCCGAAAGGCTGCCCGCGTGCGCCGCCGCTATTACCTTAACGCCGCAGAAAAGGCACTGCTCCACCGCTTCATAGTCGTCGCCTATCTCGTCGCAGATAATGACATCGGGGCTTAGCGATCGCAGCGCAGTCATTATTCCCGCCGATTTTGTGTAGCCGCACAGCACGTCGGTGTTCTCCCCGACGTCGAGCGTCGGCAGCCCGCGCACAGAAGCGGAAAGCTCGTTCCTGCTGTCGATCAGCGCCACGCGGTACTTTTCACCGAGCATTCGCGAAAGGTCGCGCAGCACCGTCGTTTTCCCGCTCATCGGTCTGCCCGCAAGCAGCAGCGAGCACAGCCCTCCCGCGAAAAACCTGCCGTACAATTCCTCTGCGCAGCCCCTGACCTCCCGCGCGATACGAATGTTCAGCGAGGAGATATCCTTTACCGAAACGACCGCCCCGCCGCTCATGACCGCCGTGCCGCACAGCCCGACGCGGTGGCCGCCGTCAAGCGTTATGAACCCCTCCGCTATCTCCCGCGAGTAGCTGTGGACGGAATAGCGGCACAGCTCCGCGAAGCAGTCGGCAATGTCCTTTTCCGAAAACGGCGCGGAGCAGGGGATAATTTTCCCCGAAACGGTAACAGCCGCCGCGCACCGCCCCGCGCGCAGCCGTATCTCCGCGATATCCGCGCCCGCGGGGAGCCGTATTTTCGCCGCCGCCGTTTTCAGCGGAATGTCCTGTGTTTTTGCGTTAATCATAACGATATACCGACCTCCGTTCCTTTACGGTAAATTCTATGCGGGGGCTGTCCGGTTTAGTACAAAAAAAGGGGCGGCAAAACCGCCCGTATTGACCCCAAAACAAAAAGGGCGGAAACCCGCCCCGTATGTTATTCTTTCCCGTAATGCTCAATTATAAGCGCCGTGCCCTCGTGAACGGTAACGACCGACTTTTCGGAGGTCACCTCGTTGCTCACTCCGAGAGGAAAATCCTCCGTCAGCCTGTGCCTGTCGAGCGGGTATTTAACGCCCGCCTCGCTCACCACGGCGCTGCCGCCGAACGCGAAAACCGAAAGATACCCCTCAAACCGCGCAATTTCAACGCTCCCGCCATGAAGCAGGTACACCTTTTCTCCCGTGCCGTAAAGCGCTGCCTTAACGCCGCGCCGCATCAGCCCGTTAAGCATCTGAATGTTCGCAATGGTGTGATCCAGCCGCCCGCCCAGCGCGCAGAAGAACCTCAATTCATCGCAGCCGCGCTCTATCGCCGTTTCGGCGGCAAGCAGCGCGTCGGTGTCGTCCTTTATCGGGGACACGCGAATGCACTCCACTCCCTCGGGCACCGCGACCCGCGCGCTGTCGAAATCGCCCACGGCAATATCGGGAGTTATCCCCGCCGAAAGCGCGTGCTCAAGCCCCCTGTCCGCGGCAATGACCAGCCCCGCTGTTTCCCCTGCGGGGATAGTCCCGTCGGGCGCGCCGCATATTATCGAACCTGTTTTTGTGCTCATAGGCTCACCTCCGCGTTATTTCGGGCGCTCCCATTCGTTTATTTTAGCCGCTTCCTCGTACATTCGAAGGTAGCTGTCATAGCGCGAGCGCGCAATTATCCCCTCGTCGACGGCGGCGCGGACGGCACAGCCCTTTTCCTTAATATGCGCGCAGTCGCCGAACATACACTTCCCCGAAAAATCCGCGAACTCGCGGAACGCTCCGTCAAGCTCCTCCTTCGGGATACGGCAGTAGCGCTCGGTGTCCACCGTCGAAAAGCCCGGCGTGTCCGCGACATAGCCGCCCTCAAGCTTATACATCTCGACCTGACGCGTCGTGTGGCGGCCTCTGCCGAGCTTTCGGCTGATATGCGCCGTTTCCAGCGAAAGCTGCGGGAACAGCACGTTCATAAGGCTGGACTTGCCCACTCCCGAATTTCCGATAAGCGCGGTCGTCTTTCCGCGGATAAAATCCAGCACCTCCTCCGCGCCGCTTCCCGTGGTGTTGTCAACGGTGCAGACCTTAATGCCGATGTTCCTGTATAGCTCGGGCAGTTCCCCCGCCGCGCCTATGTCCGTTTTTGTGAACACTATGAGCGGCTCTATGCCCTTGCTGTCCGATATTGCGACAAGCTTGTCAAGTATGAAGCGGTTCGGGGCAGGCTCAACGCAGGAATTGACGAAAACTATTCCGTCAAGGTTAGCGAGCGGCGGGCGCACAAGATAGTTCCTCCGCTCGTGTATCCTCGTTATGACGGGCTCGGCGCTTTCTCCCGCCTCAACGGTCACGTTGTCGCCCGCGCATGGGCTTATGCCGTCAAGGCGGAATATCCCTCGCGCGGTGCATTTAACCGTTTCGCCCGCATATATGCCGCTGAGGGCATCTACATAGTAGATACCCCCAACCGCCTTTATTATCTTTCCGTTGAAGATCTCAGATGAAATAAAGATTACCTCCCGCGGCGGGATACCGCCCTTTTTCGGACATTAAACCACAGGGATACCGCCGGTGGTGTCGGTCGTTTCGCCGGTGGGCTCGGACGTCGTTTCGGATGTATCCGTATTATCGGGCGCGCCCGGTTCGCCGTTCTCGCCGGTTTCCGTCGTGTCGGGAACGGTTTCTGTTTCGGGCTCAACCGGTGCTGCGGCGTTAAGCTCGTCGAATACCTTGCTGTTCTTCGACTCCTCCGTAGCGGTTATCTTATCCTCGCCAAATTCAACCTTGACAACGATATAGTTGTCGCTCCTGCCCGTCGCCCTGGACGTTACCTTAATGGCAAGCTGCTTTACATCGCCGACCTTACCCGTAACGGTGTACTTGATGGTCTTGGCTGCGGAGAGGGTGATATCGCGCGTTTCGTTGCTTGCCTCGTCAAGAACGCCGTCAACGTAATATCTGAAGTCAAACTCGCCCGTTGCCTTCTTCGGCAGAGTTATGGTGATCGTCTTGGACTGCTCGGGTATCTCGCCGGAGCTTACCTTGAGCAATATTTCGGTGCCCCTGTCGACAAGCGTATTGGGATCAACGCTCTGCTCGAGGACAGTGCCCTCCTCTTCCTCGCTTGCTACATATTCTACCTGCGGAGTGAGGTAATATTCCTCGCAGCGCTTGAGAGCCGTTTCTATGGGCAGAGAGATAAGCTTGGGGACATAAACGGGCGTATCCTTCGCGCCGAGGCTTACGACAAGCACGACTGTCGAGCCCTGCGGAGCCATTTCATGCGCCTCGGGGATAGTTCTTATTACATAATCCTTTGCTACCTCGTCGTTCTCCTCGAACGTCCTCGAAACAACAAAGCCGTCCTTCTTGAGCTGACGCTCCGCGGCGTCCTGCGTGCGGTTGGAGAGATCCTGTATCTCGATCTGCTTTATGCCCATGCTTACCTTAACGGTAACGGTGGCGCCGATCTTGACCTTTCTTCCCTCGGCAAGATCCTGATCGAATATCTCGTCCTTTGTATAGGTAGACCACTCCTGCTGAGCCTGAAGGTCAAGGTAGGACGAATACTTCGTCAGCGCGTCCTCCCATGAAAGTCCCACAAGATTGGGCATGATGAACTCGTCGTTGTCGGTGACGCTGATTTCGGAGCTGTCGCCTATCCCGAGAACGCTCTGGAAGTCGCTCTCCGTCTTGTTGAGCTTGGTGGAAACAAGCGTCAGGACAAGGAAAACCGTCGCGATGATGAACGCCGTTCCCACCGCAAAAAGGATAGGGATAAGCGGCGAGCGGCGCTCTGCGTACTCGTCGTCGTCGTCCTCGTCGTCATCATACTCGTCGTCCTCATCGTCCTCGTCATATTCCTGCTCGGGCTCGGGCTCCGCCTTTCTGCGGCGCGCTCTCTCCTGCTCCGCCGCGGGAACGGGACGGTCGAAATACTTCGTTGAGCCGTCGGTCGAATTGTACTTGTAATCGAATATGATGCTCGGGTCCTTTTTGAAATCCTCGAGGTCCTTTATCATCTCGCCCGCAGTCTGATAGCGCTGATAGGGCTCCTTCTGCATTGCGCGGAGGACTATCTGCTCAAGCCCCTCGGGTATCGTTTCGTTTATTTCGGTAGGCTTCTTAGGCGCGCTCTGCATATGCTTTAGCGCGATTGCAACGGGGGTGTCGCCGTCGAACGGCTTCTTTCCCGTCAGCATTTCGTAAAGCGCCACGCCCACGGAATAAATGTCGCTGCGCTCGTCGGTGATGTCGCCGCGCGCCTGCTCGGGGCTGATGTAATGTACGGAGCCGATGGTCTTTTCGGAAACGGTCTTGTTGTTCTCGCGGTTAAAGCGCGCGATACCGAAGTCCATGACCTTTATCGTTCCGTCGCGGAGCAGCATTATATTGGAGCTCTTGATGTCGCGGTGGACGATCCCCCTGTCATGCGCGTGCTGAAGCGCGCGGAGAATCTGCACGGTGAAATGCACCGCGTCGCGCCATTTCAGAACGCCCTGCTGCTCGATATAATCGGTAAGGGTAATGCCGTCGACATATTCCATTACGATAAACTGCACCTTATCGGTGAACCCGACGTCGTAAATTTTAACTATGTTCGGGTGGGAAAGCAGCGCGATAGCCTTGCTCTCGTTGCGGAAGCGGCGCAGGAACTCATCGCTCCCCGCGAACTCGGTCTTGAGTATCTTTACCGCAACGATACGATCCTCCTGGATATCTCTGGCACGGTAAATATCCGCCATTCCGCCGACGCCGATAAGCTCAAGCAGCTCATATCTTCCGTCCAGCTTTTTTCCGATATTTTTGTCCATGTATTATCCGCCATTTCTCCATACATTAATGATAAAACCTTTTACCGCGCCGTATGGCAGCGCGGAAGGACAAAGAATTATTCACACGAAGGAGCATACCTGTCCCCGTAAAATAATATCATGATTTTCCCGAAATGTCAATAACAATTACCAAACTGTAATTGAATTGTAAATAATTTCACGCCCGCTGAAACCGTTCTGTAACATTCACAGGGCGATAAGCGCGACGGACACGTTGTCATGACCGCCGTTGCCGTTGGCGTAGTCGACAAGCCTGTCGCAGCAGACCTCGTGCTGCTCGTCGAAGCAGATATCAAGTATATCCATGTCGTCCCCGTAGGCGGAAAGCCCGTCGGAGCACAGCAGCAGCATATCCCCCTCGTTCATGTCAAGCTCGAAATAATCGGGGGTCACCGAGCTGTCCGCGCCGATAGCCTTGGTTATCTTGCTCCGCTTGGGGTGCACCTTCGCCTGCTCCTCGGTTATCTCCCCGCGGTCGACAAGCTCGCGCACATGGGAGTGATCCTTGGTTATCTGGCGAATGCACTCGTCGTCGCCCGAGGTGAACAGGTGATACGCGCGGCTGTCGCCGATATTGACGATATACGCGGTCGTACCGAGGACTATCGCCGCAACGCAGGTCGTGCCCATGACGTCATGGGAGTGCTCCTTCGCCGTTTCCCACACAATGCTGTTCGCAGCGACAGCCGCGGTTATCAGCAGGTTTCGTATGGAATTGCGGTTCATCATAGGGGACAGGCTCTCCTTTATCCGGCGGGAAATAACGTCCACCGCGATGGAGCTTGCAAGTCCGCCCTCGCTTTCGCCGCCCATTCCGTCGCACAGCACCGCCGCCGAGCAGTTTTCGCCGAGCATTTCGCCCCATACGGTGTCCTGATTTTCCGTCCGTACAAGCCCTATATCTGTTTTAGTGAATATCTTCATTACGCACCGCCTTACTGCGATATTCCGTCGTCCCTGCGGAGCTGCCCGCACGCCGCGTTTATGTCGGCGCCGAGCGTCCTGCGGACGGTCGCGTTTATTCCCGCGTCGGTGAGCCGCTTTCTGAATTTCTCGACATAACGGCTCTTTTTAAATTCCCGCTCGCGTATCTCGTTTATCGGGATAAGGTTCACATGGCAGTTCATGCCGCCGAGCAGCTTTATAAGCTCGTCCGCCGACTCGTCGGTGTCGTTTACCCCCTCGATAAGGGAGTATTCAAAGCTTATGCGCCTGCCCGTTTTTTTGAAATAATCGCGGCAGGCGGTCATGAGCTGTCCCAGATCGAACCGCTTGTTTATCGGCATTATCGCGCTGCGCTTCTCGTTGGTCGCCGCGTGGAGCGATATAGACAGCGTAAGCCCCGTTTTAAGCTCAGCGAGCTTGTATATCTTGTCGACAACGCCGCAGGTCGAAAGCGAGATGTGGCGCAGGCTCATGCCCCCGCCCTCGTCGTTCAGCAGCGACAGGAACTTCATCACGTTGTCGAAATTGTCGAGCGGCTCGCCTATGCCCATCAGCACTATGCTGTCGACATGGCGCCCGCTGTCGCGCTCCGTTTCGTATATCTGGAGCAGCATTTCCGACGGCTCGAGGTTCCTTACAAAGCCCGCGATCGTCGACGCGCAGAAGCGGCAGCCCATTTTGCAGCCGACCTGCGACGAAATGCACAGGCTGTTGCCGTGCTTGTATTCCATAAGCACTGTTTCCACCGCCTCGCCGTCGGGAAGCCCATAAAGATATTTTACCGTATTATCAATATTGCTGACAAGTCTTTTTTTGATAATTAGTGATTTTATACAAAATTTTTTTGATAGCTCCTCGCGAAGTTGTGCAGAAATATTGCTCATCTGCGAAAAATCTGTAACTCTCTTTGTATGGAGCCACTCATATATCTGCTTGGCGCGGAACGACTTTTCGCCCATGGCGGAAAGCTCCGAGGCAAGCTCCTCCCTCGAAAGGGAAAGGATATCCATTTTCTCCATTTATTTTATTCTCCTGAAAGACGCTGTGAAAAAGCCGTCCCCGCCGTTTTCATCGGGGAAATAGGTGCGCTTGAAGCTGTTCTCCGCGCCCTGATACGGCACGGGCTGAACTATCGGCGCAAATTCGGGGTGAGATGAAGCGAAATCGTCCGCAACCTCGTCGTTCTCCGCGCGGGAGAGCGTGCAGGTGGAATATACGAGCGTCCCGCCTGCCTTAACATATCTCGCCGAGGTTTCGAGTATCTCACGCTGTATCTGCGGAAGCTCCGCAAATTCCGCCGCGTCCTTGTATTTTATCTCGGGCTTTCTTCTGATAACGCCGAGCCCCGAGCAGGGCACGTCGCACAGCACCCTGTCCGCCGCGGGAAGCTCCGCGTTATACACCAGAGCGTCGTTCTGCCGCGCGTCTATTATCCGAAGCCCGAGCCGAGCCGCTCCGTCCTCTATAAGCCCGACGCGCATATCATGCAGATCCATGCTGATGACCCTGCCGTTGTTGCCCATAAGCTGAGCCATGGTGAAGCTCTTCCCTCCGGGCGCGGCGCATACGTCCAGCACCGTTTCGTTGACCACGGGGCGCAGCGTAAGGCAGCACAGCTGCGAGGAAATGTCCTGAATATGGAACATTCCCCGACGGAAAGCGCGGCTCTTTTCGAGGTCGCCCGTTTTGTTGAGCTTAACGCAGTTTTCAAGGCGGGGGTATTTCTCCGCCGATATCCCCTCGTCGGCAAGCTGCTTTATAAGGTCGTCCGCGGTGCATTTGAGGGTATTAACGCGGGCGTAGACCGGCGGCTTTCCTACCGAAGCCTTTAACGCCGCGACAGCCTTTTCCGTGCCGTATTCCTCCGTCCATTTTTCCGTCAGCCACTGCGGGCAGGAATACTCTATCGACAGCCGCTCGGGAACGCTCAGCCCGAGCCAGCTTATTTTCTTCCCGTTTCGGATAAAGCTGCGGAGCAAGCCGTTTACAAACCCCTGCGCCCCGAAAAGCCGCAGCTTCTTGCACAGCTTAACGCTCTCGTTTACCGCCGCGCTGTCGGGCACGCTTTCCATGAACATTATCTGATACAGCCCCGCCCTCAATATCGCCACGGCGGCGCTGTCCAGCTTTTCAAACGGGAGCCTGCTGTTTTGCTGTATCACATAGTCCAGCGTGAGCCGCCGCTCGATAACGCCGTAAAAAAGCGCGGCGGCGAACGCCTTTTCCCGCTCGGAAAGCTCCGACGAGTTGAACGCGGAGTCCAGCAGGATATTTGAATATGAGTCGCTGTTTTCCATTTTCAGCAGCATTTTCACCGCCGCAAGTCGAGCGTCAGCCATTTTTAACGTTACCTTTCGATTTATTGTCAGCCGAGCATTGCGCCCTTTTCAAGCTTTTTCCCCCGGAGGAAAGCCGCCGTATCCATGCGCTTCCCGCCCTCGGGCTGAATTTCGGTAAATTCAACGCAGCAGCCGTCGCCGCATACCACCGCGAAACTATCGGGGTCGGCTATCGTCCCTGCGGGTGCGGAGGTCTTTAACCCCGAAATAACCGCGCGGTAGACCTTAAGCCGCTTTCCGTCAAGGAAGGTGTAGGCGCAGGGCGCGTCGGACATCGCGCGGATAAAGTTATGGACAGCCTCGGCGGGCTTCGTGAAGTCCAGCTTCAGCTCCTCCTTGGTTATCATCGCCGCGTAGCAGGTGTCGCCCGTCTGCGGTGTGCGGACAGCCGTTCCGTCCTCAAGCGCGGAAAGCGTTTTCACGATAAGCTCCGCGCCCGCCGCGGACAGCAGGTCGTGCAGCTCGCTGCCCGTCATTTCGGGGGTTATCGCGACCTCTGTTTTCATTATCATGTCGCCGGTGTCAAGTCCCTGTGCCATATACATCGTAGTTACGCCGGTGACCTTTCCGCCGTCCTGTATGCAGCGCTGCATCGGCGCCGCTCCGCGGTATTTCGGGAGCAGCGACGCGTGAACGTTTATACAGCCGT
This sequence comes from uncultured Clostridia bacterium, assembly GCA_945935925.1. Lineage (GTDB taxonomy): Bacteria > Bacillota > Clostridia > Oscillospirales > Ruminococcaceae > CAG-115. The sequence continues at coordinate 13,087 of CAMERU010000029.1, forward strand.
ATTTCGGCAGCTCAAGTATATCTTTAGGGAGTATCTGCCCGTATGCCACGACAACTATGCAGTCGGGCGCGATATCGCGCAGCACGGAAAGCGAGCTTTCCGCGTCCTCGCCCTTACGGAGAGAGAGCGGCTGATATACCGGTATATCGTGTTTAAGCGCGCATTCCTTAACGGGGGTCATCTGTATCTGCTTGCCCCTGTTTCGGGGCTTGTCGGGCTGGGTGAATACCGCCGCGACCTCGTGCCCCGCCGCGATAAGCGCCTCAAGGCAGGAAAGCGAGAACACTGGCGTCCCCATAAATACTATCCTCATTTCTCGTCCTCCTCTACCCATTCTATGACCTTATCCTTATATAATATCCCGTTGAGATGGTCAATTTCGTGGCAGAAAGCCCTCGCGAGCAGCTCCCTGCCCTTGTACTCCACCTTTTTTCCGTAGCGGTCAAGCGCACGGACGCGCACATACGCGGGGCGCTTGACTACACCCTGCTTACCGGGGTAGGAAAGGCAGCCCTCCGGCTCCGTCTGCCTGCCTCTCATGGAAAGGATAACGGGGTTGACAAGCTCGATACGCCCGTTTTCGTCCCCGATATCAATAACGACGACGCGCTTCAGCACGCCTATCTGCGGCGCGGCGAGCCCAACTCCGTCTGCGGCGCACATGGTTTCATACATATCGTCGAGCAGCTCCCACAGCTCCGCGTCGAATTTATCCACTTCGGCGGAGCGCTCCCGAAGAAGCTCCTCCCCGAAAAGAAGAATTTCCCTTACAGCCATGCATTTCCCTTTCTGTCAGCCCTTATTCGGCAGCTCCGACTTTATCCTGTCGGTAAATAGTATTCCCTCAAGATGGTCCAGCTCGTGGCAGAAAGCCCGCGCGAGCAGCCCGCTGCCCGTCACGGTAAATTCCTTGCCGTTTCTGTCCAAAGCCTTGACGGTGACCGTCGCGGGGCGGTCCACCCTGCCCCATTCGCCCGGCGCGGAAAGGCAGCCCTCGTCCCCCGTCTGCATTCCCTCCGTGGAAATTATCTCGGGGTTAATCAGCTCGATAACGCCGTGCTCGTCATGAACGTCCACAATGACCACTCGGCGGAGCATTCCAACCTGCGGCGCGGCAAGCCCCGCACCGTCCGCTGCTTTGAGCGTGTCGCGCATATCGTCCAGCAGCGTCCACAGCTTCTCATCAAAGGAAGTGACAGGTCTGCACTTCTTTCTTAAAATTTCATCTCCGAATTTAACGATTTCTCTTAATGCCATCAAATTTATCCTTTCAGTCCATGCCGCCGTTCATGTCGGCGTAAAAGCTGACGTTCGCGAATGCGGCATTCTGCGCCGCCTGCTTCATCGTTTCCCCGACAAGCCCGCGCAGCGCGCTGCTGTTTATACATTTAAGAATAAGGCGGTATCTGAACCTGCCGTTAAGCTTTCCTATGGTATTCGGTGCGGGTCCGAGTATCCGCAGCGGAACGCCCCTGCCGAGCGGCGCGGCGTTCTCCGAAAGCATACCGGCGAACAGGCACGCGGCGTTTTTGCAGTCCTTTTCCGTCAGCGCGGAAAATCCGAACACAACAATATCGCAGAACGGCGGGTAAAGCATCGCCTCGCGCAGTCCTATCTCCTCGTTATAAAAATCGGGGTAATCCTGCCTTGCGGCAAGGTTAATAACGTAATGCTCCGGCGAAAAGGTCTGTATCATCGCCCGACCGCGCTTTCCGCCGCGCCCCGACCGCCCGACGACCTGCGTTATGAGTGAGAACGTCCGCTCATACGCGCGGAAATCCTCCGAATACAGGGAATTATCCGTCTTTAACACACCGACAAGCGTTACGTTCGGGAAATCCAGCCCCTTGGCTATCATCTGCGTCCCGACAATGATGTCATATTTCCCGTCGGCGAACGCCTTGAAATTCCGCTCGAACGCGTTCTTTGTAGATGTCGTGTCCGCGTCCATGCGGAGAACGCGCGCTTTCGGGAACAGCTCGGATATCTCGTCCTCGATACGCTGCGTGCCTGTTCCTTTCATGGTGAAATATTTCCCGCCGCATTTCGGGCAGGCGCTGTCCATCTGCCGCATATAGCCGCAGTAGTGGCATATAACGCTGTTGTTCGCCTTGTGATAGGTCAGCGGCAGCGAGCAGTTGGGGCATTCGGCAGGCGCACCGCACCCCGCGCAGCGCACGCTTGTCCTGTAACCGCGCCTGTTAAGCAGCAGTATCGACTGCTCCCCGCGCTCGAGGTTCAGCTCTATCTCATGGATAAGCGGCATACTGAACGAGGAATTGTTGCCGTTGCGCTGCTCCTCCTTCATGTCTACTATATATACATCGGGGAGAACGGCATTGTTATACCGCTCGTCAAGCTCGAAAAGGCTGTACCTGCCGTTTTTCGCGCAGTAATAGCTCTCCAGCGACGGCGTTGCGGAAGCGAGCAGCAGGAACGCATTATGCGCAAAACAGCGCTGCTTCGCTATATCCCGCGCGTGATAGCGCGGCGCGCTTTCGGATTTGTATGTCCCCTCGCCCTCCTCGTCAATGACGATGATACCGAGGTTCTGCACGGGGGCAAACACCGCGCTGCGCGTTCCTATGACTATCCTTGCCTTGCCCTCGCGAATGCGGCGGTACTCGTCCGCGCGCTCGCCGAGCGAAAGGCTGCTGTGCATTATCGCGACCTCCGCGCCGAACAGCCTGCGGAATTTCCCCACCATCTGCGGCGTGAGCGATATCTCGGGGACAAGCATTACCGCCGATTTCCCCTGCGACAACGCCCGCTCGATAAGCTTTATGAATACCGAGGTCTTGCCGCTTCCTGTCACGCCGCGCAGCAGCGCGCATTTCGGCTCCGGGGCATTCATCAGCTCAAGCAGCCCGTCGAAAACCTCCTGCTGCTTCGGCGAGAAATGAATATCCGACGGGCTTTCGGAAGCCGCCTCGGTAGGTTCCGTCCTGAAAACAACGTTCTCGAACTGCTCAAGTATCCCCTTGTCGACAAGCCTTTTCACCACCGACGGCGTGACCGTGCAGGCGTAGCACGCCTCGCGCAGCGAAGCGCACTCCGAGCCGCCGATAAAATCCACGACCTCGCGCTGCTTTCGGGTCAGCGCAACGCTCTCGGGAATATCCCCCGAAAGCCGCAGCATTGACACCGTTTCGTCGCCGACGCGCCGCCGCAGAACGTCGTCCTCGCGCAGCACGCCCTTTTCAAGCAGCGACTTCACCAGCCTGCCGCCGCCCGATGTTTTGTCGGAAAGCACCACCGCGTCGAACGACGCGCGGTCTGCCGCCGTGCGGAGTATTTCCGTAAAGCGCCTTTCCTCCTCCGTAAGCTCCGCAGTATTGTCCGCAGACAGGGAGTAATGCACCTTCAGGGTGTAACCCAGCCCCGGCGGGAATATCGCGCGGAACGCGTCGAAATAGGTGCAGAACGTGTTCTCCTTTATCCATGCGCACAGGTCGAGCAGCTCCCGCGACAGGACAGGCTCGCTGTCCGCGGCGGCGGATATCGCCTTGCATTTCACCGAGCCGTCGTCGTCATGCACCGCGAAAACAAGCCCCATGCGCTTCTTGTTCCCCTTTCCGAAGGGAACGACGACGCGCACGCCCGCTTTAACGCTGCCCTCAAGCTCGGCGGGAATGCTGTACCCGAAAAGCTTATCGAACGCAAAAAGTGTATTTTCAACGGCGACGTCGGCAATAAGCCTCCGTTCCTCCATCAGACGCCGCTCTTTTCGCAGTCCTCTGCGGACAGGCGGTCAAGCAGGGCGCTGTTGCGCGAACGGCGGAGCTTCTCCGCGCGTATGACCGCGAGCAGGTCGTCCACGGCGGTTTCAAGCTCGCCGTTGGTGATGAGGTAGTCGTAATTCTCGGCGAATTTGATCTCGTTGCGCGCCTGCGCCGTGCGGAGGATTATCTTGTCCTCGGTTTCGGTGCCGCGCTTGCGGAGGCGGCGCTCAAGCTCGCACATTGACGGCGGCAGAATGAACACAAGACAGCATTCGGGGAAAAGGCGGCGGATATTCATCGCGCCCTCTACCTCTATTTTAAGTATAACGTCCTTGCCCTGCGCGAGAAGCTCCTCAACGCCCTTGCGGGGGGTGCCGTAATAATTCCCGCAATACTGCGTATATTCAAGCACGCCGCCCTCGGCGATTAGCTCCTCAAAACGCTCGCGGGTGAGGAAGTGGTAGTGTACGCCGTCTGTCTCGCCCTCGCGCGGCGCGCGGGTGGTCGCCGAAACGGAATAACCAACGCTGTCGTTCTTTTTGAACAGCTGCTCAAGGATAGTATCCTTTCCGCAGCCCGCAGGCGCGGAAACAACAAAAAGAAGCCCCTTATTCATGAATGTCACCCTCCGTTATCTTTCCCGAAAGCGTATCGGGCTGAAGCGCCGACAGAACGACATGGCCGCTGTCGCACACAATGACCGAGCGCGTTTTTCTTCCGCAGGTCGCGTCGATCGCGGCTCCGCTGTCCTTTGCGGTCTGAACGATGCGCTTTACCGGCGCAGCCTCGGGGCTCACCACGGCGACGATCCTGTCCGCGTTCACGGTGTTCCCGAATCCGACATTTACCAGCCTCATTAATTACACCCCCGAAAAACTGTATATATGATTATTGTACCATATTTTCTCGGGAAATGCAATATATATTTGAGATACAATATTTTTTTACATTTGTACTTGACAAACGGGCAGAAAATGTGTATAATATTAATGTTCATAAAATGAACGCATACGGAGAGGTATCGAAGTGGTCATAACGGGGCTGACTCGAAATCAGTTTGCGAGCAATCGCACATGGGTTCGAATCCCATCCTCTCCGCCAGACGAGCACCTCTACGCGTATCTCCGCGCGTAGAGGTGCTTTTGTTTTTCGGAGTCAGGAGTTAGAAGTTAGAAGCTTGTTATTTTCACTCCTAACTCCTAACTATTCAATATTTCATGTGTTTAAAAACAGCAATGCCTCAACGCGCAAAACACGCGTCAAGGCACTTAGCTGGCGGAGAACGAGGGATTTGAACCCTCGCGCCGGTTTTAGCCGACCTACTCCCTTAGCAGGGGAGCCCCTTCACCACTTGGGTAGTTCTCCAAATGCTGAATAAGAAATCTTAATCACGCATATTATTATATCACTATACACCGCTTTTGTCAAGTACCTTTCCGAAAAAAATTTTCCCGCACGAAAAAACGGTCATGCCTCTTGACAAATCCCCTCGGATATGGTATAATAGCACCATCAATTGCAGATTTGAGGTGAGAAGATGCGGAATTTATCCTGCTGAGAAAATCGCATATCGCAGCATTCGCACGGGGGTACTATGCCCTCTGCGGCGTGTTCGGGTATGCGGGCAGGAAACGCTCCGCTCTTTTCATGGATATATTATGCTCCGACGGAATAGCTTCCGCCGAGGCTTGCTTCCGTGCAAAAAGAATGCCGTGGGTCTTTCCTGCGGCATTTTTTATTGAACACGGAGGTAATTTTATGTCATTGATAAGTATAACAAACCTTACATTCGGCTACGACGGAAGCGCCGAAAATGTCTTTGAAAACGTGTCGCTCTCGCTCGACACGGCTTGGCGGCTCGGTCTGACCGGCAGGAACGGCAGGGGCAAGACAACGCTCCTGCGCCTGCTTGAGGGCGGGCTTGAATACCGCGGGAATATTTCGGCGGCAGTCGGGTTTGAGTATTTCCCCTACCCCGCGGACGAAAACGAGCTCGTTATCGATATTATCCGCGAAAAAGCGCCATCTGCGGAGGACTGGGAGATCTCGCGGGAAATTTCGCTGCTCGAGGCGGACGAGGAGATCCTGGGGCGGCAGTTCGGCACGCTGGCGGGCGGGGAAGAGACAAAGGCGCTGCTGGCGGCGCTTTTCCTGCGGGAAAACAGCTTCCTGCTCA
>CAMERU010000030.1 GCA_945935925.1 uncultured Clostridia bacterium
AAATTAATGTGAGGTAAATATCATGAACACAGAAATCGCTGAAAAGATCAAGGGCATGTTAGTTGAGAACCTTAGAATACCCGCCGATGAGCTGGAGTACACCTCCGAGCTGTTCGGCGACGATATCGGACTTGACTCCATAGATTCTATCGAGATAATCGCGGGTATCGACAACCTGTTCGGCGTACAGATGACGGGCGCGGCGAGGGAGAACTTCCAGACCATCGAAACTCTCACAAAGTACGTTGAAGAGCATATGGGTGAATGAGCATGAGCAATAACAGACGCGTCGCGGTCACGGGACTGGGGCTTATCTGCGCCGTCGGCAATAATGTCGGCGAATGCTGGGACAACGCCTCGGGCGGCGTTACGGGCATAAGAAAGGTCAACTCCGTAAACACCGAGGGCTGCTATGTCGATATCGGTGCGGAGGTCGCGCTTTCCTCTGCGGAACTTTCCGACGAAAATTACGACCGCTCCTCGCTGCTGTGTATTCACGCGGCTGAGGAAGCGCTTAAGGATTCGGGCTATGATACAAGCGCAGCCCCCGACAGGATCGGCGTTATCGTCGGCAACTGCGTCGGCGGCGCCGCAAGCATTGACAAATATTTCACCGACGAGAAGAACAGCGGCGCGGGAGATAAAGAGGATATCCTCAAAATGCCCGCTTCCGCTATCGCGAACAATGTCGCGCGCCATTTCGGGCTTAACGGCACGACCGCGAATATCGTAAACGCCTGCGCGGCGGGCACGATAAGCCTTGCTTACGCCTGCGACCTTATCCGCGCGGGTAAGGCGGACGCGTTCGTTGCGGGCGGCTCGGACAGCTTTTCGTCGCTTGCGTTCGCGGGATTTCACGCGCTGCACGCGCTGGACGCGAACCCCTGCTCCCCCTTTAACGGGAGCAGCGGTATCACCCTCGGCGAGGGCGCGGGAATACTTATCCTTGAGGACTACGACCACGCGAAAGCGCGCGGCGCGAAGATATACTGCGAGGTGCTCGGCTCGGGCGTAAGCTCCGACGCGCACCACATAACCGCTCCCCGTCCCGACGGACAGGGGCAGATGTCGGCTATACGCCGCGCTATATCCAATTCGGGTCTTTGCGCAAACGATATCGACTACATCAACGCGCACGGCACTGGCACCGCGAAAAACGACGAGGCGGAGTTCCTTTCGCTGCACACCATTTTCGACGGCTGCCCCAACCTTTCGGTAAGCTCCACAAAATCCATGACGGGGCACTGCCTCGGCGCGGCGGGCTCTATCGAGGCGGTGCTGACCGTTAAGGCGGTATGCGAGGACACCGTACCCCCGACCATCGGCTACACCGACGACGACCTCTTAAAGCTCGGCGAAAAGGCGGGCGACATTGATTTTGTTCCCAATAATAAGCATGAGAAGAATGTCAGCTACGCTGCGTCGAACTCCTTTGCCTTCGGCGGGAACAACGCGAGCATTGTATTCTCCAAAAACAGTCACCCGATACCCGACCGCACCAATAACGCCAGACTTTACATAACCGGCATAGGCAAGGTAGTCGGCACGGCGGCGGACGAAAAGGGCTGCCTTCGCGCGGAGCTCACCTCGGAGGATTACAAGGAACACGGCATTAAAATGGCGTTCTACCGCAAGCTGGACAGGTTTTCGCAGCTCCAGCTCATCGGCGGCATGAGGGCGCTTTCCGACGCGGGGATAACCATTGACGAGAGCAACGAGAACGACATCGGCATCATCATCGGCACCGCCGACGGACCCATGACCGAGATAGTCGGCTTCCAGAAGAACGTTATCGAAAACGGCACCGCTGCGGGCAGCGCGTTCTCTTTCCCGAACACCGTATATAATGCGGCGGGCGGCTATTTCAGCATTTTCGCGGGGATAAAGGGCTACAATGTCACCGACGCGAACGGCATTCAGGCGGGGCTTCAGAGCGTGTGCTATGCGGCGGACGTTCTCCGCAACGGCGACGAGAGCATAATGGTCGCGAGCGGCACCGACGAGAACACCGACACGATAGAATACCTCTATGACAAGCTCGGGCTTATTTCGGACGCGAAGCCCTACTCCCTCGAAAAGGAGGGCTTTACGCTCGGCGAGGGCTGTGTTTCCCTAGTTATCGAAACGGAGGACAATGCCGAAAAGCGCGGCGCAAAGAAGTACGCGGAGCTTGTCGGCTGCGCGGCGGCGCACAAGTCGGTCGATTTCGGCAAGGTCAGCGGCTCGGAAAGCGCGTTGAAGCAGGCTGTGCTTGAGGCTTGCGCGGCGGCGGGGATAGCTCCCGCGGACATTGACGCGGTTTGCGGATTTGCGGACGGGCACAAGGCGGTGGACGCTATCGAGCTTTCGGTCTACCGCGAGATATTCGGCGAGGTGCCCGTGTTCTGCGTAAAGGACGCAATGGGCGAAGCGCGCGCGGCTGCCAGCGCAATGCAGGCGGCGTATGCGGCGGAGATACTTTCGGGCGAGGCGGGGGCTTCTCTTCCCGCTCACAGGATAACTGCCGACGGCGTTTGCGATGTGACCGAGGATACGACGGGGTACAGGTATATCCTCGCGGCGGCGTTCGGCGCGGGCGGCTCGTACTCGGCGGTAGTTCTTAAAAAAGTATGATATATGGGGCGGGGAGAGCGATTTCTCCGCCCTTTTCCCGAAATCAGGAGGATAAATTGGAAAACGAAAACAAAGTCGCGCTGGTAACGGGCGCGTCGCGCGGCATAGGCAGGGCGTGCGCGCTGAAGCTGGCGGAATGCGGATATGACGTGGCGGTGAACTACAACAGCAACGAGGCAAAGGCTCTCGAGGTCGTTTCCGCGATAGAGGAAAAGGGCAGGCGCGCGATAGCCGTCAGAGCTGACACGGCTGACCTCAAGGCGGTGCAGAATATGTTCCGCGAGGTGCACAAGACGTTCGGCAGGCTGGACGTGCTTGTAAACAACGCGGGCGTTGTGGACGACGCGTATCTTCTTATGATAAACGAGGACTCGCTCTCGCGCAGCATTGACATCAACATAAAGGGCTATTTCCACTGCGCACAGCAGGCGGCGCTCAAAATGATGAGCAAAAAGCAGGGTAAGATAATCAATATCTCGTCGGTAAGCTCGGTGCTTGCGGTAGAGGGGCAGGGGGTATATTCCGCGACAAAGGGCGCGGTGAACTCCATGACGGCTACTCTCGCAAAGGAGCTTGCGCCGCGCGGCATAACGGTGAACGCGGTCGCTCCGGGGTTCATCGAAACGGAGATGATCGACGCTATCCCCGAGGACAAAAAAGAGGAGTACCTCAAGGCAGTGCCGATGCATAAATTCGGCACGGCGGCGGACGTTGCGAACGTTGTCGCTTCGCTTTGCTCCGAGTCGTTCGCTTATATGACGGGGCAGGTAGTCGTGCTTGACGGAGGGCTGAGCCTGTGATGAATATTACCGAAATAAACGAAAGAATAAAGCAGCGCCCGCCGTTTCAGATGATAGAGCGCGTCGTGGAGCTGGAGCCGAATGTTTCGGCGAAAGGAATAAAGTGCGTTTCGGTCAACGAGCCTTATTTTATGGGGCACTTCCCCGACGCGCCGATAATGCCGGGCGTGCTTATCATTGAGTGCGCGGCGCAGCTTTGCAGCCTTGTTATCGCCCCCGAAAACGCCGCGTCGGACGCGGACAAGCTTTACGTCCTGCTCAAGGTAAAGGACTTCAAATTCCTCAAGCCCGTTATCCCCGGCGACAGGCTGGAGATCGAGGTAAAATGCACCCTTGCGAGCGCGGCGGCGTATGAATTTTCGGCGGTCATTTCGGTGGACGGAAAGGTGCGCGCAAAGGGCAGTATGCTCTTTACGGCGATAGATAAGAGCGCGGTTTATGAGTGATTTAAGGGTTGAATTTTCCGCCTGCATCGTCACGGGCGGTGAGGGTCTGCGCGAGCGCGTCGTTGAGGCGGCGGGCTGCTATGCCTCGGGCAGTGCATTTTTTGACGGACTTTTCACAAAGAGCGGCGCTGCGTTCGAGGAGAGCGCCTGCGGGTTTCTGCTGCTGGACAGCATGATACAGTCGCAGCGGCTCGACCGCGGCGGGATAAGGCTGCTCCGCACGGAACGCGGCAGACCCTACGCCGAGGGCGCGGCGATAGATTTCAGCATATCCCACAGCGGCGGCTGCGCGTTCTGCGCGCTTGCGGTGGGAAACGGAGCGGCGGCGGGAGCAGTCGGCGCGGATATCGAGCGCGAGCGCGATTACTCTGACGAAAAGATGGACGAGCTTTCGGCGGCGTTTATGACCGAGCGTGAGCTTGCGGAGTTCCGCAGCGCCGAGGACAGGCGCGCGGTGTTTTTCACCGCGTGGATACGCCGCGAGGCTTACGCAAAGCGTATCGGCGAGGACATTCTCGACCATATCGGCGGCGCGGGAATTGACGGCGAGCGCTTCCGCGTCGGGACGGCGTTCTGCTGCGGCGCGAAATACTATTACTGCATTGACACGGCGGCGGATACTACTGCCGCAGACGAGGAGAATATATGAAGGTTCTTGTTCTGAACGGAAGTCCCAAAGCGGACCGCAGCAACACTCTGAACATCACCAAGGCGTTCCTCAGCGGGTTCCCCGAGGACACCGAGGTCGAATATGTCAACATTTACCGAATGAACATCAAGCCCTGCGTCGGCTGTTTTTCCTGCTGGAGCAAAACGCAGGGTCACTGCGTGATACAGGACGATATGCAGGAGCTTTACGGGAAGATAAGCGCGGCGGACGTTATCATCGAGTCGTTCCCGCTGTATTTCTTCGGTATGCCGTCGCAGCTCAAGGCAATGACCGACCGCTGCCTGCCGTTCATGCTCCCGTATATGGGAAATCTTGTCGAGGACAAGAACGCATCGTTCCACGAGCTGCGCGACGAGTCCATGCACGACAAGCGGCTGGTTGTGATAACGACCTGCGGCTACGTTGACGCGAAGCCGATGTACCCAGCGCTGCTCAAGGAGTACGACCTTATCTGCGGCGACGGGAACTACACCGCGATACTCTGCCCCGAGGGCGAGCTGTTCATCGCGGAAAAGGCGAAGCGTCAGCGCGAGGGCTACCTTGCGGACATCGCGAGGGCGGGCGCAGAGTTTGCGCAGAACCGTAAACTCAGCCCCGAAACAATGGCGCGTATCTCAAAGCCGATACTGTCCCCGAAAGGGTTTGAAGCAATAACCCTTGCCCATTGGGGGAGCCTTTGAGGCGGAGCTTGTCTGTATCCCGACTTTAGATAGGCATGACATTCTGAAATAAACGGCGGCTGTTCCGTCGGGCATTGGGCTGTTTTACGACCCGCGCCCGACGGAACACCGTTATTTTTTTGTCAAATTACCTTTCGGTGTTGAATACTTTCGTTATAATCAACAAATGTAAACGATAAAAAATAGCTATTACCATGAAATATTAACAAAACTATTGAAAAATCGAAAGTATTGTGTTATTATATTATATAAAGAAATAATGAAATGCCTTAGGGTTTTTGGTTATTTTGTGCAGAATGTTTTTGAAAATCAACAGGGAGGGATAGTTTTGCCGGTTACAGTGCCCGATAATTACAATGTTCCCCTGTATCTGTTCCATAGGGGAGAAAATTCGCACGCTTATGAGTTCTTCGGTTCTCATAAGGAAAGCCGAGGCGGAAAGGATGGCGCGGTGTTCAGAGTATGGGCGCCGCACGCAAAGTCCGTCAGCGTTGTGGGAGATTTCAACCACTGGGACAGAAACCGCTGCTTTATGAACAAGATAAGCGACGGCGGTATATGGGAGATTTTCGTCGAGGGTATCAGGAGATACGATAATTACAAATACAGCATTGAGGCGCCCGACGGGCTCATTAAGCTTAAAGCCGATCCTTACGGCTACCATATGGAAACGCGGCCTAACACCGCGACAAAGTTCTACGATATCGAGGGCTTCCCGTGGAGCGATGAAAAATATCTCCGCGAGCGCTCCGAAAAGAATATCTACGACAGCCCCGCGAATATTTATGAGGTGAACGCGGGTTCGTGGAAGCGCAACGGAGAGGATTATCTCGATTACCGCCGCCTTGCCGACGAGCTTATACCCTACGTCAAGGAGATGGGCTACACGCACATCGAGCTCATGCCGATAGGGGAGTTCCCGTTCGACGGCTCGTGGGGGTATCAGCAGATCGGCTACTTCGCGCCGACCTCCCGCTTCGGCACGCCGCATGACTTCATGGCATTTGTTGACAGGTGCCACGGCGAGGGCATCGGGGTCATTCTCGACTGGGTTCCCGCGCACTTCCCGAAAGACGCGGCGGGGCTTTACGAGTTCGACGGGCAGAGCTGCTACGAATACGACGACCCGCTCAAGCGCGAGCATAAGAACTGGGGCACGCACATCTTCGACTGGGGCAGACCCGAGGTGCAGTCCTTCCTCATTTCAAACGCCAATTACTGGATAGAGAAATACCACATGGACGGTCTGCGCGTCGACGCGGTGGCTTCCATGCTGTATCTTGACTATGACAGGCGCGACGGTGAATGGCGCCCCAATTCAAAGGGCGGTCATGAGAACCTCGAGGCGATCGCGTTCTTCCGAAAGCTTAATTCCGCGCTGTTCCGCGATCACCCGAACATCATGATGATAGCGGAGGAGTCGACGGCGTGGCCGCTGGTAACAAAGCCTGCGGATATCGGCGGGCTTGGTTTCAACTTCAAGTGGAACATGGGCTGGATGAACGATATGCTCAGATACATGAGCATGGACCCGCTCGGCAGACCCTACAACCATAACCTTGTAACATTCTCGTTCTACTACGCTTTCTCGGAGAATTTCATTCTTCCGATAAGCCACGACGAGGTGGTTTACGGAAAATGCTCCATGCTCGACAAGATGGGCGGACCGCGCGAATACCGCTTCAACAGCCTGCGCACATTCCTCGGCTACATGGCGGCGCACCCCGGAAAGAAGCTCATGTTCATGGGGCAGGAGTTCGCGCAGTACAAGGAATGGAACTTCCAGACGCAGCTCGACTGGGAGGTGCTCGAGTTCGAGCCGCACTACAAGCTGCACGAGTATGTAAAGGCGCTCAATAAATTCTATAAGGATACTCCGGCGCTCTGGGAATGCGACACCAGCTGGGAGGGCTTCAGCTGGATATCCGCGGACGACAGCGCGAACAGCGTTATCGCGTTCAGGCGTATCTCCCGCAGCGGTAAGGAGCTTGTTATCCTCTGCAATTTCCAGCCCGTAAGACATGAAATATACGAAATAGGCGTGCCGTATTACGGCGATTACACCGAGGTGTTCAATTCCGACGACGTTAGCTTCGGCGGCAGCGGAATTACCAACGGGACGCTCCGCTCCAAGAAAGAGCCTATGCACGGTCTTGAATACAGTATCTCCATTGACCTGCCGCCTATGTCTGTGCTTTATTTTGATGTCAATAAGCTTGAGGGGCCTGTCGAGGAAGTAAGTGCACCCGAAACGGAAGTAAGTGCACCCAAAACGGAGGAAAGTGCACCCAAAACGGAGGAAAGTGCACCCAAAACGGAGGGAAGTACACCCGAAACGGCTGCGCCGAAAAGCGGAGGTCACTCCCGCAAATTCAAGAAGCGTCACAGATAAATCTCGGCGTATGCCGACGGATATAAACGAAATACCGAACAGGAGGATAAATATGAACCACATAAAAAAGGAATGCGTTGCTATGCTGCTTGCGGGCGGTCAGGGCAGCCGTCTTTACGCGCTAACACAGGACATGGCGAAGCCTGCCGTTCCTTACGGCGGTAAGTACAGGATTATCGACTTCCCGCTCTCCAACTGTGTAAACTCCGGCATTGACACGGTAGGCGTGCTCACGCAGTATCAGCCGATGGTGCTCAACGAATACATAGGAAACGGTCAGCCGTGGGGTCTTGACAGAGCGCACGGCGGCGTGCACGTACTCCCGCCTTACGAAACGGCTTCCGGAAAGAGCTGGTATTCCGGCACGGCGAACGCTATCTATCAGAACATCGGTTTTATCGACAGATATAACCCCGAGTATGTCGTTATCCTTTCGGGCGACCATATCTACAAGATGAATTATGCCAAGATGGTTGACTTCCACAAGAAGAACAACGCCGACGCTACCATTGCGGTACTTGAGGTTCCGTGGGAGGAGGCTCCCCGCTTCGGTATCATGAGCGCGAACGAAAACGGCGAGATATACGAGTTTGCCGAGAAGCCCAAGGAGCCCAAGAGCAACCTTGCTTCCATGGGTATTTATGTGTTCACATGGAGCAAGCTGCGCAAGTACCTTATCGACAATGAGAACGACGAAGCGGCTACAAAGGACTTCGGTAAGAACATCATTCCCGCAATGCTTGATGACAAGCAGAAGATGATGGCTTATCACTTCGACGGCTACTGGAAGGACGTCGGGACTATCGACTCCCTGTGGGAAGCGAATATGGACGTTCTCGACCCGAACGTTCCGCTCGACCTGCTGGACGACAGCTGGAAGATCTACTCCCGCAACCCCGTTATGCCGCCTCACTATGCGGGTCCCAACAGCCAGATAGAAAACTCGATGGTTGCGGAGGGCTGCGACATAAACGGCATGATCGACTTCTCCGTTCTGTTCGCGGGCGTTACCGTTGAGGAGGGCGCGATAGTTCGCGACAGTATCATTATGCCGAACACCGTCATCAAGAAGGGCGCGGTCATTGAATACGCTATCGTAGGCGAGGACTGCGTTATCGGCGAGGGCGCGCACATCGGCGAGCGTCCCGAGCTTGTCGAGGACAAGTCGAGCTGGGGCGTTGCAGTCATAGGTCACCATGTAAACGTATCCGACAAGGCGGTCGCTCCGCCCAAGGCTATGATCTCCAAGGATATATAAGACAGGAAAGGATGTTTTTGATATGGCAAGTATGGCTAATGTTTTAGGACTGATTTTTGCTAATATGCATGAACAGAACCTTCCCGAGCTGACGAAGGCGAGAGCTATGGCGAGCGTTCCGTTCGGGAGCAAGTACAGAATGGTGGATTTCCCGCTGTCCAGCATGGTTAACTCCGGTATCACACAGGTCGGCATAATTACCAGACAGAACTACTACTCCCTGATGAACCATCTCGGAATGGGCAGTGAATGGGATCTTGCGAGAAAGACGGGCGGTCTGCATATCCTCACTCCCTACGGCAGAGAGGGCACGGGAATGTACCGCGGCAGGCTCGAGGCGCTGTCGGGCGCGGCTGATTTTATCCGCGAGAGCAACGCGGAATATGTCATCATGTCGGACAGCAACTTTGTTGCGAACATGGATCTCAGACCCATTATTGACTTCCACGCGGACAACGGCGCGGACATAACCTGCGTTTACGGAAAGGTTGTTTACACCTCTGAGCGCGCTTCTCACCAGACGGTGCTGTGCGTTGACGGCGACAATGTTGTATATGACGTGCTTTCTCACCCCGACATGAGCGGCGAGATGAACGTTGCGCTTAACATTTATGTAATGCGCCGCCGCTTCCTTGAGGATATTATCCGCGAGAGCGAATGCCGCGCGCAGTACAGCTTTGAAACCGATATCCTTCAGCACAAGCTGCATGAATACAAGATAATGGGTTACAAGTACGACGGATATTTTGAGATCATCGATTCGCTCAGGACATACTACAAGGCTACAATGGACATGATGAAGCGCGATATACGCCGCGAGGTATTCGCTCTTGACACGCCCATTTACACGAAGGTTCGCGATGTTGCTCCCGCGAAGTACGGCATTGACTGCGACGTCAAGGGCTCGCTTATTGCCGACGGCTGCATTATCGAGGGCACGGTGGAGAACTGCGTTCTGTTCCGCGGCGTTAAGGTAGGAAAGGGTGCTGTCGTTAAGAACAGCATTCTGCTCCAGAACACCGTTATCGAGGAAAAGGCTTCCTTTATCGACGCGATAACCGACAAGGACGTTACCGTAACAAAGAACCGCACTATCACGGGCTCTTCCGATTATCCCATTTTCGTCAACAAGGGCGCGACGGTCTGAGCGAGTATGACTATTTTACAGCGGGAGTGCTTCGGCGCTCCCGCTTTTTTGCTGTCGGAGGAGCAAAGCGCCCGGTTTTTGTTCGGAAATGCATGAAACGCAGTGCTGCGTGTTTGAAACCATATTAGAAAAGCTCTGTTTTTCGTGAAAATACTCTGTTATTCTTTCGTTTTCAAAATGACCTCAAAAAATGAAACGAACTTCAAGAAACGGAGAAAAACAGAGAGAAAGCGAGAGAAAACAAAAGAAATCGGGATATATTTGAAAAACAAGGTGCAAAACCCTTGACAAACGGGAATAAATCGTGTATAATAAGCAATGTTGTGAATTGCATTTCGTATGAAATGCGCTATTTAATCGGAAAAATCCGAACAAGGAGGAAAAAAGTATGTCCACTTATATGCCTAAGGCTCAGACAGTTGAGCGCAGCTGGTATATTCTTGACGCAGAAGGCAAGCCCCTCGGCCGCGTTGCCGCTATGGCTGCTCACCTGCTCAGAGGCAAGCACAAGCCCACATTCGCTCCTCACTGCGACTGCGGCGACCATGTTATCATCATCAACTGCGGTAAGGCAGTTCTCACCGGCAAGAAGCTGGAGAAGAAGGTTTACAGATGGCACACCGGCTGGATCGGTCACCTCAGAGAAGTCGGCTACGACAAGCTCATGAAGGAGAACCCCGAGAAGGCTATGACGATCGCTGTAAACGGTATGCTGCCCAACAGCACGCTCGGCAGAAAGGCTCTGACAAGACTGCGCTGCTACGCAGGCGCGGAGCACAACAACGCGGCTCAGAAGCCCGTTGAGTACAAGTTTTAAGGAGGGCTGAAAATGTACGAATCCAAACCCTATTACTACGGAACAGGCAGAAGAAAGCACTCCGTTGCCCGCGTAAGAGTTTACCCCGGCAGCGGTTCCATCACCATCAACGGCAGAGGCATCGACGACTACTTCGGTCTTGACACCCTCAAGCTCATCGTTCGTCAGCCCCTCACCCTCACCGATACTGTCGACAAGTTTGACATCGTTTGCACCGTTGCGGGCGGCGGCGTTACAGGTCAGGCAGGCGCTATCCGCCACGGCCTCTCCAGAGCGCTCCTCCAGTACTCCGACGAGCTGCGCCCTGTCCTCAAGAAGGCAGGCTTCCTCACTCGTGACCCCAGAATGAAGGAAAGAAAGAAGTACGGCTTAAAGGCTGCACGTCGCGCTCCTCAGTTCTCCAAGAGATAATCTCTATCCCTTTCGGAACATTTATAATGTTTACAAACCCACGCAAACGCCTGTTCTGCGTGGGTTTAGTTTTTGGGCGAAAAAACGGCAGGGTGCGTCGGCTGCAAGGAAAGCCTCCTCACAAGGCTGTATGCCTTGTGAGGATGTTTGACGTAGCAGACGGCGTGCGTAATGTTAAGAACGTTCGCATCCGGTATTCCGAAAAGCTTCTGTTATCATATTTGCGGTGCAATTGTCTTGCCCTAAACATGGTAAAAACAAATCCGCCGGAGCAATTATACCAGGCGGCAGATATGATTTAAGGCACTCGCCATCGCGGTGAGTGCCTTGTGTGTTATCCGGCTTTTGCCGTCATTCGATATTCAGCGTCAGCAGGGGATTAGCCTCGGCGCTGTCGTAAAGTACGCGCAGAAAGGATTCCGCCTTTTGCTCGCCGAGGTTCTCCGCGAATTTTTCGGGGTGCAGCACCGTTATTTCCGCCTCGGCGTCGGTCAGGCAGTCGTACAGCGCGTCAAGGTTCATTCCGTAGTACCGGGGGAAGCCAAGCTCCTCGGACAGCAGCCTGTGAAGCTGCTCTGCGGTGTGTATTTCTGCGGCGTTTATGGTAAGCTTTGTCATGTTATTCCTCCCCGTAAAGAAGCGTGAAGCTTTCGTAGTGGTCGGCTGTGTAATAGATAAGCCCGTCGTTGGAGAATACTATGCGCTTGGCGCCGCGGCTGTCTGCGCCTAGGGTGTCAATGTCGCATTCGGTGTAGCTTCTGCCGCTTTTTTCGGGGAGAAGCCCCTCATAATTGCCGAAGCGGTTGCCGCCGATGCATTTCCCCGGGGCGTAGGGTTCAAGCGAGCCGCCGTTCCAGCCCAGCTCCTGCGCCTGCTTTTTTGTGATGAAATTCTCGGGGAGATGCCCGTAAAGGTGAATGTACAGCGCAACATCGTCGCGGGTCGTGTACACCCCGTCCTCGGTGACGGTGAGCTCCGGCTCTGAGTGTTCGGGCGCGGGGTCGTTGTCTGACGCGCCGTCCGCGTCGTTTGTAACGCGTGTTTCGTCCGTTTCTGCGGGGTCAGCCGAACCGGCTGTTTCGGCTGTGTTACCTGTAACGTCTGTTTCGTCTGTAACGGCTGAAACAATGGTTTCTCCCGTGTCGGAGATGTCGGGCAGGTCGGTTTCGGCGGTTGCCGATATTGCTGTCGGGGCGGTCGTCGGTGGTGTGACCGCGCCGGAAGTTGAGGGCTCGTTCTTTGAGCAGGCGGTGGTAAGAAACAGCATTGCCGCCGCGGCAAGCGTTAATATTATCTTTTTCATTTTAATGTTCCTTTCCGTTTTTCTATATAATAGCATTTTCTCGTCGGGTTGTCAATCTCTGTGGCAGACAGTTCTTGTTAATGCTGTGTGGGAAGGCGGCTGTTATGCGATTTGCATAAATCAACAAAAATTTATGCCCGTGGGGTTGAAAATTTTGATAAAACATAGTATAATATTGTTAAGTATAATTGTAAGCAGGGGGGCAAACTGCAAATGGACGTTTATATGGCAAGACAGCCGATATTCGATAACGATAATAATGTTTACGCATACGAGCTTCTGTACCGCAGCAACGGGCAGCAGAACAGCTATAACGGTACGAACGCGGACGAGTCCACCGCGGACGTCGTAACGAACGCATTCTTCGGGCTTGACGTGCGCGAGATAATCGGCAGCAGCAAGGCGTTCATAAATTTCACCGGAAACCTTCTCAAGCGCGGGATCCCTAAAATGATATCTCCCGATATTCTTGTTGTCGAGGTGCTTGAAAATCAGATGATGGATCAGGATACCATCGACGCCTGTCACGAGCTCAAGGAGCGGGGCTATACGCTCGCGCTGGACGATTTTGAATATGACAGCAGCTACAGCGAGCTTTTTCAGCTTGGCGATATCGTCAAGATAGATTTCCGCACGCCGCAGCGCTCTATTGAGGAAACGGCGTATGTCTGCCGCTACTGTAACAAAATAATGCTCGCCGAGAAAATAGAAAATCAGAGCGAGTATGAATATGCAAAGCGCCTTGGCTGCACTTTCACGCAGGGTTATTATTTCGCAAAGCCTACCCTTATGTCGAAAAACAGTATTGCGCCGCTGCCGATGAATTTTATGCAGATAATGCAGCTGGTTTCGTCGCCCGAGCCCGAGATAAGCGATATCGTGGAGGTTATCTCGCGCGATACAGCGATGTGTCAGCGGCTTCTGCGGCTTATCAACTCGGTTTATTTCGGGGTCAGGAACAGGGTCAGCACGATTTCTCAGGCGCTTGTTATACTCGGGCTTGACTATCTGCGCGAATGGGTCTACCTTATGGGTATGCAGAGGGTGACGCGTAACGACAATGTTGAGCTTATGCGGCTTTCGGTGCTCACCGCGAAGTTCTGCAAGCGGCTCGCAAAGCTTATCCCCGACGCCGCGCGCGAAAGCGATTCCTATTACCTCATGGGACTGCTTTCCATGGTGGTTTACGGCGGCGAGAGGGCGCTTAATCAGGCGCTGGAGGAGTTTCCGCTCACGCAGAACATCAAGAACGGTCTGCTGCGCAAGGGCGGGCTTTACAGCGATGTTTTCGAGATGTCGGACTTCTTTATCCGCGGCGAATGGGAAAAGTTCGACGCGATAGCGGAGCGCTATTCCCTCAACAAGGCGACAGTATCCGACGAGTTCCTTGCCTGCGTAAGAGAGAGCGAGCGCATGAAAATGCTGTAATGCCGCGCAGTTACTGCGGTATCGGCGCAACGGCACGAAATTTTAACGAACAGCGGGGATTTTAAATGGCTTTTTTTGCGGACGAGATAGACAGCTGCCTTTGGGAATACCTCGGCGGCACCGATAAAAAAATTGTTCTTTACGGAATGGGCGACGGCGCGGAGAAGATAAAATCCGTCCTCGACGGGCTCGGAATACCCGTCGCGGACATAATGGCAAGCGATGAATTTGTGCGCGGTCACAGCTTTCTCGGATACCGCGTGAAAAAGCTTTCGGAGATAGAGGAGCTTTACGGGGACGACTTTATAATACTTGTCTGCTTCGGCTCGCAGCTGCCCGATGTCATGGAGCATATACGCGATATCGCGCGGCGGCATGAGCTGTATGCGCCGAATGTTCCCGTAGTCGGCGACGGGCTTTTTGACCTTGAATATCTCCACGCGCACAGGGGCGAGCTTGAAAGGGCTTACAGGCTGCTTGCGGACGAGAGATCGCGCGAGGTGTTTGAGAACGTTATTCGCTATAAACTGAGCGGCAGGCTGGAATATCTCAAGGCGGCGGAGTCGCCCGCGGAGGAGAAATTCGACCTTCTCGGGATAGGCGCACAGGAGGTCTATGTCGACCTCGGCGCTTACAACGGCGATACTATCGTTGAGCTGCTCAACGAAACGGATATGCAGTTTTCCAAAATATATGCAATGGAGCCCGACGCGAAGAATTACCGCAAGCTGAAAAGGCGGCTCTATATGATAGGCTCGGAGCTGCTTGAGGCTTACAACTGCGGCGCATGGGACGAGGACACCTCCGTCACGTTCAGCCTGCGCGCGGGGCGCAGCAGCAAGGCAGTCCCCGCGGACGGAAGTCCGTTAAACCCCGCGCGCTTCCGCGAGGTCAAGATGATGAAAACGGACACTATGCTGCGCGGCGGCAATGCTACTTATATTAAATATGACGTTGAGGGCAGCGAGGAGCGCGCGCTTCTCGGCTCGGCGGAAACTATCGCGCGGTGCAGACCGAAGCTGAATGTCGCGGTTTATCACAGAAACGAGGATATGTTTGCATTACCGCTGCTGATAAATAAGCTCAACAAAAAGTACAGGATATATCTGCGGCACCACCCGTATATACCCGACTGGGACACAAATATTTACTGCGTTTAAGGAGCGGTTATGAAATTTGTTATCGGAATAATTCTTGTAGCGCTGCTGATAGGCGCGCTGGCGGCGTATCTGATACTTATGCTTAACGCGCACGACATGGTTTTCTGCGGGGATATCAAGGCGGAAACGGGCTCGGGTGCGGCGGTGACAAGGGTATATACGACCGACCTCAGCGCGGACGAAACGCTGTCGGAGATAGTGCTTGCGATGAGCAATTCGGACAGCGCGACGGTGTCGGGGGAGGAGCTGACTCAGATACTCGCGACATATCAGAACATAATTTACGCGCCTGTTTTCACGGTAAAGCTGGAGCAGGCGGACGCCAATACCTTTGTGCTTTCGGGCAGCGTTTACAACGGCATTGACGAGAACGGGGAGCCTGTTTCGGCGGACTTCCGCTATAAAAACCTCGGGCTGACGCTCGGCGTTGCGAACGGGACCGTGCTTGCGGCGCAGAACGTATATCCCGCCTCGGAGAGCGGCGAGGAGGCGTTCGTCGAGCGCGATAAGGTCATCGACCCGATAATCACCGACGGCGGCAAGGCAGCTTCCTTTGCTTTCAGGGACTGCGACAGCTTCCGCGTCGTTTTCACGCAGACGGGGGAACTGCCCGCGGCGGTCACTCTGGCATATACCTATGATGTCGACGCGGTGAGCATGATGGATTTCACGGGCGTTTCGGACGCTGTTTTCGGAATGACAGTTACCGTGGCGTATGACGATTACGGTATGCTTGACCCCGACGTTAAGATAGAGCGTATCCGTATCGCGGAGGAATAAATCTTTTCTTAATCGCGGGCAGTTTGTCCGCGATTTTTCTGTGTTAAAAAACAGGTGATTATATTTGGTTATTTTCATGTATTGACTTATTTAGGTTAATCGGATATAATATAATATAAGCCGTATTGTCGGCTGAATTTCACCACGAAAAACGAAAGGAGCAACTCCAAATGTCTTTTTCAAAAGGAAAAGCCGCTGTCAGCGCGCTGCTGTGCGCCGGGATAGTGCTCGGCATGACCGCCTGCGACGAGTCTGCGCCCGTTAATTCGGGAACATCGTCCGCGCCGCAGAATACTACTTCTGCAACAACTACAACAAATACTCTCGACGACGACATCAATAACCCCGTTGATATTGATCAGTTCGTTGATAACACAAAGACCCTTGATAACCCCAACCTTGTTTATTTCAGCCACTACGACGCCCGCGTCGCAGGCGATATCAAGCCGGGCGTAAAGCTGTTCGAGGAGACCTACGGCGGTAAGATAGACTATGTTAACGTTGCATGGGGAGAGCGCTTCGACAAGCTTCAGATGCTTATTTCCAGCGACGAGTCGCCCGATCTTGTCGATAAGGAGGACGCTTCCTTCCCCAGCCTTATGGCTAAGAATGTTTATGAGGATCTGACCGATTACATAGACCTCTCCCAGCCGCAGTGGAACGGCATTGAAACGCTTGTTGACAACTACGAATGGAAGGGCAGACACTATTATTACCCCTTCACCGTTAACGCGCTTCCGAACGTGCTTATCTACAACAAGACGCTGTTCGACAAATACAGCCTTGACGACCCCAAGACGCTCTATGAGGAGAACAACTGGACGTGGGATACCTTCAAGGAGATAATGCAGAAGTTCGTTGAGGTCAACCCCGACGCTCTCGGCGGCGTTTACGGTCTGCTCGGCGTTAATTTCATCATTACGACGGGAACTCCCCTTATCGGAGCGGAGGACGGTAATATCGTCAATAACTTTAATGATCCCAATGTTGAGCGTGCCTGCCAGTTCCTCGAGGGGCTGCGCAGAGAGTCGCTCGCGGTGCGCGGCGAGGGTATGTGGAGCAACGAAACTGCGCCGCTTACAAAGGGTCATACCGCATTCCTCGGCGTCGGTCAGTGGAAGATCACCGACTATTGCAAGCAGACACTTAAAACGGGCGATGAGTACGGCTTTGTTCCCTACCCCAGAGATCCCGCCGCGGATAAGTATTATTACGGCTCCACTAACTTCGGTTACATGGTGCCCAAGGGTTCGAAGAATGTTGAGGGCGCGGCTGCGTTCATCAATATAATGCGTCAGTGCAACACCGATCCCGAGCTTCAGGCTGTCGTTAAGGAAAGTATAATGAACGACAAGAAGTATTCCGAGGAGCAGTATCAGTTCATGGCTTCGTTTGAGGCTGTCGAGAATTATGATATGGTTATCGATATATCGGCAGGCTTCGGCACGGATTTCAGCAACGTTATCGATACGCTCATGGTGAACCTTGCGTTCGAGCAGGGCGAGGAGCAGAAGACATGGACGCAGATAAAGTCCGAATATAATCCGGTAGTTGAGGCTACGCTCGCTGAATATGCATAAGCTTTTGGGGGAGGAAACTCCCCCAAAAAATTTTATCGAAAGCGTTGAAATTTTTTTGCTTTTGTGATATAATATTCAAAAGGCATTGCAAAAAAAGACTTTGCCGTATCAGATAGCTTAATGCAACACGGAAAATATGTTAAGACGAAAGCGAGTGTAAACTATGAGATGTCCCGAATGCGGCTGCGAAGAAAGCAAGGTAATCGACTCACGACCCACGGAAAACAAGGTGCGCCGACGCCGCGAGTGCATTAACTGCGGCTTCCGCTTCACGACCTATGAAATTATCGAGGAAGTCCCGCTTATGGTCATTAAAAAGGACCATTCGATCGAGCCGTTCGATCGGGAGAAGCTTGTGGACAGGCTGCGCCGCGCGGCTGTAAAGCGTCCTGTTTCCCTTGAAACGCTTGAAAATATGGTTGAGGAGATCGCTTCGGAACTCAAGAACACGCTCCAGAGGGAGGTCACCTCGGATAAGATCGGAGAAATGGTGCTGCATAAGCTCAAGAAGATAGACGCGGTGGCTTATATAAGGTTCGCAAGCGTTTATCGGGATTTCAACGACGTTGACAGCTTCATGAAAATTATTTCGGAGCTCAAGGACGAGGAAGAATGATTTTAAGCCGCCGAAGGCCTGTCCTCGGCGGTTTTTTGATTTTTATGAATAGCGTGCATAATAATGTTGAAAACTGCGATAATATTATTGTGCAATATTGATGATGACAAATCGCGAAAAAAAGCGTATAATATAGAAGCTGTCGCGAAGAGATAAAATTCGACGCGAAACAGAAAAAATATCACGGCTTGGGGTCAAAAAAAGTTTTTTAGAAATTTTGAAAAAAACACTTGACAAAACCGAACCGATGTGATATAATAGATAAGCTTTCCGAGGTCACAGCGCTTTGGCGGCGGGCGGTAAAAAGAAAAATTGATTTTTTCTCAAAAAACCGCTTGACAAATCCGAAACGATGTGATATAATGGATAGGCTCCCGAAAAGGGGTCGCGCAGAGCGGTCAGGAAAAAAATCAAAGAAAATTTTGAAAAACCTCTTGACAAACAACGCCGAGCGTGATATAATGAATAAGTCGCCGCGGCAAGCGGAGGCTTAACAAGCTCCTTGAAAATTGAACAATACGATAAACGAATTAA
>CAMERU010000031.1 GCA_945935925.1 uncultured Clostridia bacterium
CCCCTTTTCCCTACGGGTTTCCCCTCGTGCTCCCTTTCCCCTCTCCCTTTTCCCCTTTGTCGATTTTTCTGAGCTTTCTCGCTTAGCCTATTCTCGCTTTGCGAAGGTCAGCGGTTTTTCCTCCGTTATAATACGGATAGCGCGTCACTTGATTGAACGCACTCTCTCTTGGATAGTCGCTCATTTTGGGGGCGCGCTGCGCGGAGCGCAGGGAGGGGCGGCTTGACTTTGATAGGCTGTCACTACGGCGGGGTGAAAAAATGGGCTGCTTTGTGGGCAGCCCATTTGTTATAGATAAGTCCTTGTTATCAGATAAGTCCCGAATTATTGATCGCGGAGAACAGCGCATATATCGACGCCATGATTATATCCGTGTCAATGCCTGCGCCCCAGCTTGTGCCTGTCGGCGTTGAAATGCCGATGTAGGACGCCGCCTTGGATTTCGAGGACTGCTCGAGCGCGTTCTCGGTGAATGTTTCGATATGATAGTCGATGTTCAGCCCGTTCTTTATCGCGTTGGACACTGCGTCAAGACGGCCGTTGCCGCTGCCGCTGTAGGTGCGCGTTTCGCCGTTTATCCTTACGGTGACCTCGGCGCTTATCAGCGGACCCTGCGCGTAATGCGCCGCAACAAGCTCCAGCTTGCCGTTGGGGTTGAGATAGGTTCTTTCAAAGATGTCGTATATCTCCGCGGGGTGGAGCTCCTTATGTGCGCGGTCGGACACGCCCTTTACGGTGTAGCCGAAGTGCTCGCGCATTTTCGGCGGCATACAGATACCGAAATTCTGCTCCATGAGGAAGCCGATACCGCCCTTGCCCGACTGGGAGTTGATACGGATAACATCGCCCTCGTATTCTCTGCCGATGTCGTGCGGGTCGATCGGGATATAGGGTACGTTCCAGTGCTCGGGGTCCTTTTCCTCGCGCCACTTCATGCCCTTTGCTATCGCGTCCTGATGAGAGCCGCTGAACGCCGCGAACACAAGCTGTCCGCTGTACGGCATACGCTCGTAAACGTGCATTCTTGTCAGGCGCTCGTATATTTCGGTAAGCTCGGGGAGGTTGGAGAAGTCGAGGTTCGGCTCGACGCCGTGTGAGTACATATTCAGCGCGAGGGTGATTATGTCGACGTTGCCGGTGCGCTCGCCGTTGCCGAAGAGCGTGCCCTCAACTCTGTCCGCGCCCGCCAGCAGACCAAGCTCGGTGTCCGCAACGGCGCAGCCGCGGTCGTTATGCGGGTGGAGCGAGATAATGAGGTTCTCGCGGTTATGGAGCGCCTTGCACATATACTCAACCTGCTGCGCGTAGACGTGGGACATTGACTCCGCAACGGTGACGGGGAGGTTGATGATGACCTTGTTGTCGGGAGTAGGCTTCCAGATGTCGATGACCGCGTTGCATATTTCGGCGGCGTATTCCATTTCGGTGCCGGTGAAGCTTTCGGGGGAATATTCAAAGCGGAAATTGCCGGGGGTCTTTGCCTTGTATTCGTTGAGCATTTTCGCGCCGGTTACGGCGATATTGATTATTTCCTCCTTGCTCTTGCGGAACACCTGCTCGCGCTGTGCGACGGAGGTGGAGTTGTAGAGGTGGACGATAGCGTTCTTGCAGCCCTCCAGCGCCTCAAAGGTCTTTTTGATAATGTGCTCGCGGCTCTGTGTCAGCACCTGCACGGTAACGTCGTCGGGAATGAGGTCGCGCTCGATAAGCGTGCGGCAGAACTCATACTCGGTGTCGCTTGCGGCGGGGAAGCCTATCTCTATCTCCTTGAATCCGACAGCGACGAGGTAGCGGAAGAACTCTAGCTTTTCCTCAAGGCTCATAGGGATAATCAGCGCCTGATTTCCGTCGCGGAGGTCGACGCTGCACCATACGGGGGGCTTTTCGATATATTCTTTTGTTGTCCAGTCGAGGCAGGGGAACGGCGGCATGAAGTAGCCGCGGGTGTACTTGCTTGATTTTGTCATGTGAGGTACTTCCTTTCATAGCAATGTTTTTTGTCGGAATAACATCTGAAACAAATCGGGGCAATAAAAAAACTCCATCTCTTATTCAAGAGATGAAGCCAACTGCTCCACGGTACCACTCTCATTGGCATAAAATGCCCGCTCTGACACATCTATCAATGTGACTCTCTGTAACGGGAGAAACCGTAACGGCTTACAGGCACTGCGTTCAGCCGTTCTGCTCAAGGAGGAGCTATATCCGCACGCCGCTGCTGTCTTACACCGACCGACAGCTCTCTGAAAACCGCAGTGAGGACTTATTTCCTATCAACGCATTTCAAATGTATTCTTATTTGATATTATAGCATAAGAATATTCGCTTGTCAAGAGGTTATTTGCGGATTTTTGTCTATTTCTTCACCGCCTGCGGTTATCGTCACGGAAAAAGCACGATGACCTCCGCCGGTCAAGCCCCGAACACAGGCGGGACAGCGCATAAGAGATATTCCCCGTTGACATTCTCGCCAATGCATGGTAATATGTATAAGGAAACACCTTATTATCAGGCGCGGAGGTATGATATGAAAATTTCGGTTTTTTATCAGCATATATGCGAGGCTGCGGAGCAGACGGGGCGAAGCGTTCCCGACATTCTCCGCGAGGTGCGCGGGTATGGAATAGGCTATGTTGAAGCCGATCTTGACGATATGCTGCGCGACGGCGGGTATATTGCGCGGCTCGCGGCGGCAGACCTGCGGGTGTCTTCGGTATATGCGTTTTATGATTTTGTTAACAATGCCGACCGCGGCAGAATGGCGCTGCATATTCAGAAAGCGGAGGAGGCGGGCTGCGGCAGGATAATGATGATCCCGGGGTTTTACTCTTCGGCGGAAAAATCCGTGCGCGAGTGCGAGCGTGAGAAAATGCTTGAGGGTATGCGGGAGCTGTGCGCCCTTGCGGATCAAAAGGGCATTGTGCCAATGATAGAGGATTTCGACGCGGAAACGAGCCCTATCTCCGACGCGGAGGGTATGCTGTGGTATCTTGAGCGGATACCGTCGCTGCGTGTTGCGTTTGATACGGGGAATTTCATGTACAGCGGAAGATCGGAGTCGGAGGCTCTCGGGCTGCTTCGCGGCAGGACGGTGCACGTCCACTGCAAGGACAGGAGCCTTGAAGCAAAGCAGGGCTGCGGCTTTACAAGGGCTGCGGACGGCAGGCTGCTTTATCCCGCGTCGGTCGGGAGCGGCTGCGTTAAAATGGCGGAGATCGTCGGAGCGCTGGAAAGCGGCGGATTTGACGGGATATATGTTATTGAGCATTTCGGAGCGGAGGATCAGTTAAGGTACATAAAAAGCAGCGCCGAATGGCTCATGGGGAGGGCAGAATGATACGTGTAACGGTATGGAATGAATTTGTTCACGAGCGGGAATATGAGGGAATAAGGGAGATATATCCCGACGGCATACACGGCTGTATCGCAGGATTTCTCGGCAGAAACGAGGACATTTCCGTAACGGCGGTCACGCTTGATATGGAAAATCAGGGCTTGAGCGAGGAGCTGCTGCGCGGCACAGACGTGCTTATATGGTGGAGCCACGCGCGGCAGGACGAGATAACCGACGAAAACGTTGCGCTCGTGGCGCGGCACGTTCGGGCGGGAATGGGGCTTATCGCGCTTCATTCCGCGCATTTCAGCCGTGTAATGAAAGCCCTTATGGGAACGACAATGACGCTGAAATGGCGCGACAACGACCGCGAGAAGCTGTGGTGCGTTTCGCCCGCGCACCCGATAGCCGCAGGCGTTCCTCAATGCATCGACATACCGCGCGAGGAGATGTACGGCGAGTTTTTCGATATCCCGAAGCCCGATGATGTTGTGTTCCTTGGCTGGTTTGAAAGCGGAGAGGTGTTCCGAAGCGGCTGTACATTTACCCGCGGATATGGTAAGATATTCTATTTTCAGCCCGGTCACGAGGAGTTCCCGATATACCATATGCCCGAAATACAGCGGATAATCACGAACGCCGTGCGCTGGGCGAAGCCGTCGCTGCGGGAGGATACTCCGCCCGAATGTGAATGCTGCAACCGGCGCTGAATAACATAAAACGGCATTCGAAAACCGATTTCATTTATGCAAGTTATCAATGGTTTGTTCGGTTTATATATTTTCGTTCAGCCATTTATTCACTATCTCCGCGTCGGCGGGTGACATGAAAGGGTGCTCGCTTTGTTCGGACACGGTTAGCGAGGCGCCGAACCTGTCCGCAAAAGCGCGTATCACTTCTATCGGCTGCAAATTGTCCCGCGCGCCGTACAGAATGGCGGTCGGGTGCTTCCATTCGGTTATCGGGTGGGATAAAATATATTGGTAATAGTCCCAACGAAGGGTATCGATGTCTGTCGGTATTTCCCGCTTTTCTTCAAGCTGACTTTCGCTGACGCCCGCCCACAGCATCATCTGCCGCACCAGCCGCTCCATGTCCAATATCGGCGACATGAACAGGCATTTTTCAAAATTTCTTTCGGGATAGGCGTTGAGCGAGAAATATGCGCCGAGGCTGCACGCGAAAAGCGCCGCGCTGTCCCACCGCTCAAAGGCATAGTCTGCAATAATGTTCAGGTCGCGAACGCCGTTCCACACGTCGCATCTGTAATGCGTATCGGTGCGCTCGCCGTGCTCGGGCAGGTCGAAGCTGAGGGTCTGACTGCCCTTTTCCTCCGCTGTCCGCGCGAAGTCGTCGGCATATTCCTTTCGGCTCATTTTGCCGTGGACATAAATGTATATCCTTTCCGAGGGTCTTCCCCATAATATTGCGGGAATACCGCCGATATCAAGCTTCTGACGAGTTATCATATAAATCTGTCCTTCCGAATAAACAGGATAGCGAGCGTTAGCCCGCCATTTTATTATACCGTTATATGTTATATGTGTCAAGCAGTACGGCGGGAAATGCGGCAATAGCAATTGACTAAAACGGTTTTGTGTGATATAATTTTTCTGAAAAAGGAGCGTGCGGAAAATGTACAGGATATACATTGTCGAGGACGAGGAAGCGATAGCCTCCGCCGTTAAAAACAGCCTTGAAAAATGGGGTTTTGAGGTGAAATGCGCCGAGGAGTTCAGGGATATAACCGAGGAATTTACCGCTTTTTCTCCGCAGCTTGTGTTAATGGATATCGGGCTTCCGTTTTTCAACGGGTTTTACTGGTGCGGCGAAATACGCCGCATTTCAAAGGTGCCGGTCGTTTTCCTTTCCTCCGCCTCGGACAATATGAATATCGTTATGGCAATGAACATGGGTGGCGACGACTTTATCGCCAAGCCCTTTGATATGTCGGTGCTGATGGCGAAAATTCAGGCGGTGCTCCGCCGCAGCTATGATTTCGCGGGCACGGCGGGAATTATACAGCACAAGGGCGCGATACTCAACATCTCGGACGCTTCGCTGACATATAAGGGCGGGAAGATAGCGCTGACGAAAAACGAGTACCGCATAATGCTGACCCTGCTTGAAAACAAGGGCAGCGTGGTGAGCCGCGAGCTGCTTATGGACAGGCTGTGGGAAACAGACAGCTTTGTCGACGAAAACACCCTTTCGGTGAACGTTTCGCGGCTGCGCAGAAAGCTTGAGAGTGCGGGTCTTGAGGGCTTTATCCGCACAAGAGCGGGTCTTGGCTACATTGTGGAGTGACAAAAAATGCTTGAAATGCTGTTGTCTTACCTTAAAGCTCATATTAAGAGCATTATTCTCTGGGCGGCGATCTGCGCGATTTTCGCGGTGGTTTTCGCCCTTTTTTCCCTGCCGCTTTATGCAGTCCTTTACGGCGGCGCGATAAGCCTTTTTTTCGGTGTGATATTCCTTGCGGCGGACTTTTACCGCTACCGCAAAAAACGGCTGACGCTGCGCAGGCTTGCGGGGGAAATAACGCTGTCCGCCGAAAACCTACCCCTGCCCGATAAAGGCACGGAGGAGGACTATGACGCGCTGGTAAGGCTGCTTTCCGACAGGCTTAGGGCGGCGGAAAGCGAAAACGCCGCGCGGCTCTCGGATATGACGGATTACTACACGATGTGGGTGCATCAGATAAAGACGCCCATCACGGCAATGCACCTTATTCTCCGCGAGGGCGACAGCCCCGAATACAGGGAGCTTTCGGAAAATCTGCGGCGCATTGAGCAGTACGCGGAAATGGTGCTGTGTTATCTTCGGCTTGACTCCGACTCGACGGATTTTGTAATAAGGGAATACCCTCTCGACGATATAATTAAGCAGGCAGTGCGCAAGTTTTCGCAGCAGTTTATCCGCAGGCGGCTGAGGCTGAATTATGAGCCGACGGGAGAAACGGTGCTGACCGACGAGAAATGGCTTTTATTCGTAATCGAGCAGGTCATTTCAAACTCGGTGAAATACACGCCCTCGGGCGAGATCGCGATATATTGCGAGCAGCCGCTGACGCTGTGTATCCGCGATACGGGAATAGGCATTGCGCCCGAGGATATACCGCGCATTTTTGAGAAAGGCTACACGGGCTGCAACGGCAGGCTGGACAAGAAGGCGAGCGGCATAGGGCTGTACCTCTGCCGCCGCATATGCCGCAGGCTCGGGCACGACATAACCGCCGAGAGCGGCGAAAACGGCACTGTCATAAGGATAAGCCTTGCGCGGGAGAAATTAGAGGTGGAGTAATGGTTCTCTAAGGCTTTCAAAAATGTAAGAATTGCGGGGAAAATGTAAGCCGTTTCAATGGCGGGCATTTTCCTTTTCTGTTATAATGATAACATCAAACAGAAAGGAAAGGACACAATACAATGCCATTGCTTGAAGTTGCAAATATCAAAAAAACCTACACTCAGCGGATCGGCGGGAACAAGGTGGAGGCGCTGAAAAACGTGAGCTTCACCGCCGAAAAGGGCGAATACATCGCCATCATGGGCGAGAGCGGCTCGGGAAAGACAACGCTGCTGAATATCCTTGCGGCGCTGGATAAGCCGACGGGCGGGAGCCTCACTCTCGACGGCGCGGACCTTGCCAAAATAAAGGATAAGGACGCCGCCGCGTTCAGGCGCAGCAACCTCGGTTTTGTGTTTCAGGAATTTAACCTGCTTGACACTCTGACCGTGCGGGACAATATACTGCTGCCTTTAGTGCTTGCGGGGACGCATTACCGCGCGATGATGCGGCGGCTGGAGCCGGTCGCGGCGAAGCTCGGCATAACCGCGATACTTGACAAATACCCATACGAAATATCGGGCGGGCAGAAGCAGAGGACTGCCGCCGCGCGGGCGATAATAACCGAGCCGAAAATGCTGCTTGCGGACGAACCGACGGGCGCGCTGGACTCAAGATCCTCCGACGAGCTGCTGTCCGTTTTCGCAAGGCTGAACGCCGAGGGGCAGACTATCCTCATGGTAACACACTCGGTCAGGGCGGCAAGCCGCGCGAACAGGGTGCTTTTCATAAAGGACGGCGAGGTGTTCCATCAGCTTTACAGGGGGAACTGCACCAACGAGGAGCTATACAAGCGCATTTCCGACACCCTTACACTTATTGCGTCGGGAGGTAATGTTCAATGAGATCGTCGCTGCTTTATCCTCGGCTCGCGGTAACAGGTATCATTAAAAACCGCCGAACCTATCTTCCGTATATACTCACCTGTACGGGAATGATCATGATGTATTATATCATCTCTTTCCTGTCGGAAAGCGATTTTGTAAGGGAAATGAGCGGCGGAAAAATCCTGCAGCTGTATCTTGGCTTCGGCTGCGGAGTTATGGTCGTATTCTCCGCGATATTCCTTTTCTACACAAATTCCTTCCTGATCCGCCGCAGAAAAACGGAATTCGGGCTTTATAATATTCTCGGAATGGGAAAGCGGAACATTGCCGTTATACTTATATGGGAAACGGTGTTCATATACATTTTCTCCCTTGCTGCGGGGCTGGCGTGCGGTGTTCTGTTTTCAAAGCTTGCCGAGCTTCTGCTGGCAAAAATGCTTGCCGACACCGCCTCCGCTGTGTTCGGCGTTGAGGTCATGCCTATGCTGTGGGCGGCTGTTTTCTTCGCGGTGATATTCCTGCTGATAATGCTGGATTCCCTGCGGCAGATAAGCCGTTCAAAGCCCGTTGAGCTTATGAAAAGCGAGAATTTCGGCGAAAAGCCGCCGAGGGCGAATTATTTCCTTGCGTTCATCGGCGTTGTGCTGCTTGCCGCGGCGTATTGCATAGCAATATTCACCGAAAATCCCTCTATGGCTGTTTTCCTGTTCTTTGTGGCGGTAATACTTGTCATAGCCGCGACATATCTGCTGTTTATCTCGGGCTCGGTCGCGCTTTGCAAATTGCTCCAAAAAAACAAGATATATTACTACAAAACGAACCACTTCATCTCGGTGTCGCAGATGGCTTACCGCATGAAAAGAAACGGCGCGGGGCTTGCTTCGATATGCATACTTTCTACTATGGTGCTTGTAACGCTGTCCTCGACCGCCTGCCTTTATATCGGCGAGGAGGATATGCTGAGGGACAGGTATCAGAGAGATGTCGCCGTCAACTGTTTTACAATAGACGAAAGCGTTTCCGCGATAACGAAAGGCGCTGCTGACAGCGTGCTGCAAAAGTACGGGGAAACGCCCGAAAATCCGCTTGACTACCGCTATCTTGCAATATCCGGCGTGTTCCGCGGCGACGCGGTGACCGTCGATTCGAGCCGCGCGGAAGAGCTTTTCGGGAGCGGCGAGTATGACCTCCGTCAGATGTACCTGATACCCGTTTCGGATTACAACAGGCTCTCGGGAGAGAATATCGTTCTTGCCGATAATGAAACGGCAGTCTATACCGTGGGAGAGGACTACGCCTTTGACCGCATAAATATCGAGGAATACGGGGTGTTCAATATTGTCGGCACAAACAAGGTCCTCGCATATATCGGCGAGAGCGGAATGACCGACACAATCGAGATGTCACTGTATCCGACAATATTCCTGCTTGTCCGTGACGAGGACATACTGTATAAGCTGAACGAGATACAAGAGGAGCTGTACGGCGGCGGGTACCGTATGCTTCATCATTACTACGGCTTTGATTTAAGCTGCGGTGAGGAAAAGCAGTCGGCTATCGGCACGGAGATACAGGAAAGCATCGCTGCATTACGCAATGGATCGGGAGCGGAATGGGCGGTGACGATCGAATGCGCCTCAAAGGACAAGGCGGAATTTTACGCGCTTTACGGCGGGCTTTTCTTCCTCGGGATACTTCTCGGGACTGTGTTCATCTGCGCCGCCGCGCTCATCATGTACTACAAGCAGATATCCGAGGGCTTTGAGGACAAGGCGAAGTACGAGATACTCCGGAAGGTCGGAATGACGCGGACGGAAATAAAGGAGAGCATAAATTCGCAGGTGCTCACGGTGTTTTTCGCGCCGCTTATCGCCGCAGGCGTACACATGGCGTTCGCGTTCGGGATCATCTCGAGAATGCTTGCGCTGTTCGGGCTTGTGGACAGCGGGCTGTTTGCGGCGGTGGCAATGGGCTGCTTCCTGCTGTTCGGGCTGCTGTATGCAATGGTTTATCTGCTGACCTCCAAGAGGTATTACAGGATAGTCAGCGGAAAGGAATAACGCTTTGTTACCGCCGTAGGCACAAACAGAAAAAACCGCCGTCATGGGAGAGCTCCGGTGACGGCGGGTTTGTTATTATTAGGGACACGCTGATTAAAGCGCAGCGTACCAAATTCAGCCGCGTGAGTATGCGGGTTTGAGCGGGGCAAGCGAGTCCGTGGCGAGGAACGTGACGATCGTTTCGGCGGGCGCTCCGAGTATCATACTTACGACCCCGCGACCTGCCTGAACAGCTGTAAAAACGATTACAACGAAGGCAACAGAAAAGGGGATCCTGCTTCTTACCTTTTCCTTGCCGCAAAGCTTCAGCACAACAAGACCGAGAAGTGCGAAGCAGTTTCCGATACAATATACCAAGAACTGCCTCGGCTCAGCCCCCGCAGTGATACAGAAAGCGAGTCCGCCGACTACCACGTGTATTGCGGCGAAGCCGTCCCACCGCATCATAACTATGCAAAGCATGAGCGTTGTCGGAGAAAGCGTATAGCTTTGCGTGGGGAACCATTTTCCCGCCATAACGGTTAGCGCTTCAAATGCAAAAAGAACGACTGCCATTATCTCTAAGTCAATGGCTCTGTATTGCTTAGAGGGTTTATCGGCATGTTACAAATATTTGCTCTAGTTTTTGTATGGTTTTAACAAAAGCCAATTTTTGGGAGGACATTCCTTTATGGAAAATGCGGGTCAAAACCCGAATGAATCAGATTTCTGACTTGCAGCGAATGTCTGTTGTTCATGGTCAGAGCTTAAATTTCGCTTTAGTGAAAATATTTTTTTAGAGGTGAACTAATGCAGTTATTTACAAAAGCGGGATAATGTGCTATAATTATATTGGTATATCTTGATTTCGGAAAGGAACGATCATATGAAAAGGAACAGGATACTTGCAGCACTGTGTGCGGCGTGTATGCTTGCGCTCAGCGGCTGCGGCAGCATCAGAAAGGAGATCGCCGATATCTTGAAAAGCGACGCGGAGCCGGACAGCAGTGCCGACGCGCGAACTGACGACGCCGACGTCCCCGGGGATACGGGAGATAACGGCGGCAGCGGCACATCGGACGCTTCGGAGGGAAGGACGGAGGTCGGGCTGTCCATGGCGCTGGACGACGACGGCAGGCTCGATGTCGACAGAAACACCGCCGGCTCTGTCCCCATGGGCGAGGACGGCACATGGACGATATTCGTTTATATGTGCGGAACGGACCTTGAAAGCGACGGCGGCTCCGCGACAAACGACCTTATTGAAATGACGGAGGCGTCGACGGGCGAAAATGTATGCTTTGTCGTTCAGACGGGCGGCACAGCCTGCTGGCAGAACGAGCTCATACCCGACGAAAAAACAGGCAGATACTGCATTTACAACGGTGAGATCTATTCGTTTGAGGAACAGCCCGTCGCGCCTATGGGCAGCAGCGATACTCTCGCGGATTTTCTCACATGGGGCGTTGAAAACTGCTCTGCGGCAAAAATGGGGCTGGTTTTCTGGAACCACGGCGGCGGCAGTATATCCGGCGTATGCTTCGACGAGCTTAACGACGGCGACAGCCTTTCTCTTACGGAGATAAACGACGCGCTGGCAAGGGCTTCCGAGTTGATGACGGACAAGTTTGAGTTCATAGGCTTTGACGCCTGCCTTATGGGTACGGTAGAGAGCGCGAATATCCTCGCGACCTACGCGAGATATATGTACGGCTCGCAGGAGCTGGAGCCCGGCAGCGGCTGGGATTACGCCTCGATAGGAAGCTACCTCGGCGATGACCCTTACGCGAACGGCGCGGAGCTCGGAAAGGCAGTCTGCGACAGCTATTATAACAGCTGCTTGTATGATGGTCAGGAGTCGTTCGCGACGCTTTCCGTCGTTGACCTTTCAAAAATGGACGATGTTATCGTCAGCTTCAACGATTTCGCGCGGGAGCTTTACAACGCCTCCGAGAACAGCGCCGTCCTTTCCGCAGTGGTAAGAAACGCCGTATATGCCGATAATTTCGGCGGGAACAATAAGGCGGAGGGCTATACAAACATGGTAGACCTCGCGGGCGTAGTGAGAGCGGGCGCGGAATACAGCAGCGGCGCGGACAGCGTTCTGAAAGCTCTCGACAGCGCGGTAATATACAAGCGCAGCGGCTCCGACCACAGCGGCGCCTGCGGATTATCCGTGTATTACCCCCTCGAGCTTCAGGGCTCGGCAGAGCTGAAAATATTCGGCGACATTGCGATAAGCCCCTATTACCTTTCCTTTGTGGACAGGACGATATACGGAAATTCCCACAGCGGCAGCGTAAGCGATTACGACAACTCCTCCGTTCTCGACATCTGGGCAAGCGGCGAAGAGGACAGCTATTGGGACAGCTACGGCGAATGCACGGCAACGGGAAACAGCCCGCTTATCGAATATTACGACGAGCCGCAGTTCCTTTCGGACGGAACATACGGTTTTTCCCTTACGGACGAATCGCTTTGGTGCACGGCAAGCGTTGAGGCGAACGTGTACGTGCTGACCGGCGATATGGAGAACATAATCGAGCTGGGCGTCAGTGCGGATATTTACGCCGACTGGTCTGCGGGAATATTTACAGACAATTTCGACGGCTACTGGTTCGCGCTCCCCGACGGGCAGATACTTGCGATATACATAGTTGCCGAGTGCGACGGATATGACGTTTATACCGCTCCCATAATGTTAAACGGGGAGATGACAAATCTCCGCATAACCCACGATTATACAAACGGCAGTGTGACGATAGACGGCGTATGGGACGGTATCGGCGAAAACGGCATGGCGTCGCGCGATATCCGCGAGCTTAAACATGGCGATGTTATCATTCCGGTTTATTATTACATGGCGATCGACAGCGACGACGAGGGCTATTGGTACGGCTACGAATATGTCATTAACGGCGAGCCGCAGATAAATTTTGAAATGCTGCCCGACGGCGAGTATCTCTACAATTTCACCATAAACGATGTTTTCGGCGATTTCCGCATGACGGATTTCGTAAACTTCACCGTTGACGGTTATGACATTTATTTCTCTGAGATATCCTGACGGCGGGGAAATATCAAGCGGCTCTTACACCATAAAAACAAAATGCGGCAGCCTTACGACTGCCGCAACAATTTTTATTCGGGTGCAGTATCACATGAGAAGCGCTTCGATCTCCTTGTCGCGCTCTGCCGCGGTGATGATACCCATTTCGCATTTCTGCTGAACCTTTTTGATAGCCTCAAAATTGTCAACGCGCTTTCTCTGCTGACTTACCTTTAAGTCGTATTCGTCCCGACCGATAAGATCCATAGCGAGCGCCTTGTCTAGCTTTTCGATCTCCGCCTGCACCTGCGCCTCGACCGCGGACTTCTCCTGAAGCAGAGTTCTGTCCTTTCTGCGCTTTTCGATCTCGATGACCTTTGCCTGAAGCTCTTCCCTGCGCTCAAACTTAGGCTCGAGCATTTTGAGGATATCGGACACATCGACGCCGGGCATTTCGCTCGTCTTGACAACGTAGTCGACATATCTCTTGCCTACCTGCGTGTACCCGCTTGTGATGTCGTTCTCGATTGCGCTGAGCTCCCTCTGTATCTCCGCAAGCTCGGAAGCGTCCTTAGCGTCGGTCGCGCCTGTGTTTACAACGTTCATTGCGCCCTTGCCCAAAGCACCGGCAGTGTTTTTCAGGTTGTTAAAAAAAGCCATGGTACATACTCCTTTTTTATTTTATTATATTGATCAGATGTTCCCATCTCATCTTGTCTTAACTATACACCTATCCTTACTATTGCCAAGCATAATATTACTAACGGAAAGAATAGGCTGTTCTCCTCAATGATATACTTATATAAATGGGGGTGTGAAAAATGGCAGATATTACATTCGGGCAGCGCGTGAAAAAGCTGCGGACGGATAAAGGGCTGACGCAGACACAGCTTGCGGACAGGCTGTATATAAGCGAGAGCTATATCGCGCTTATCGAGGGCGACAAGCGCAATCCAAGCATGGATATTGTTGCCGGGCTGGCAGACTTCTTTCACGTTACCTCCGACTATCTTATAAAAGGCGTCCCGACAGACGCCGCCGAACAAAGCGCCAAGGAATGGGCCGAGCTTATCAGCGGGCGGTCGGAAAAGGAGATACGGCACGCAATGGAGCTTGTGAGATCCTTTTTCTGTCTCATTGATGACAAGTGAGCTCGGGCGGGCTTTGTAATTTTATTATATCCGACGGTAGGGACAGGCGTTTGTCCCTGTAAAAATAAAACGCAGATTTATCACAAAAATTTGCCCCGTTCGTCAGAAACGGGGCGTTTTTCATGATTATTTACCGTTGAATTACCGCGGCAGTATCGACATTTATTGACAATCCCGCCTGCCTGTGATATTATCAGATTAATGAGAGTTTATACGGACAAGGGTATGTCCCTGTGATATGGTAAAATGATATCAAACGATATCAGGACATAAGGAGTGAAGAAAATGAAGCTGCTTTCGTTAAAGGCTAAATGCCCGCATTGCGGCGCGCGTATCATGTCAAAGGACGAAAAGCTGTGTTATAAATGCGGTCATATAGTTGTTTTCCCAAAGAGCACTCAACCCGACAGGAGGTATTTATGAACGCCGAAAAAAACGAACGCTGCCTTGCGATATTCCTGCGCGGGATACGCGGAGAAAAAATAACCGTATCGGAGCTTGCGGAGGAATACGGAGTGTCTGCCAAGAGCATTTCGCGCGATATCAGCGAGATACGCTGTTTCCTTGCAGAAAACCGCGAGCTTGCGGGTCATGCCGAGCTTATTTACGACCGCAGCGCCAAGTGCTACACGATACATATTGACGATTTCCTGCGCGACAGCGAGCTGCTTGCGGTCATCAAGGTACTTATCGGGAGCAGGGCGTTCAGCAGGCAGGAGCTTCTCGGTATCATCGGAAAGCTCGGGAAATTCACCTCTACAAAGGACAGAATGCTGCTTGACAGCCTTATCGCAAAGGAAAAGTACCATTACTGCGAGGTGAAGCACGACTGCTCCGAGGGGGTTGTCGATATGCTGTGGAAGCTTGCTGACGATATACGCTCCCGCACAGAGATAACGATAACCTACTACAAGATGAACCGCGACCGCGTTACGCACACCGTTCACCCAATGTCGATAATGTTCAGCGAGTATTATTTCTATCTTATCGCTTGCAAGGCGGAGGACGAGAGCTGTTCTCCCGTTTATTTCCGCGTCGACAGGATAACTTCCGTCGTCGAGCACCGCACAAAATTCACGCTCCCCGCAGGGACGGATTTCGACGAGGGAGAGCTCCGCAAAAAGATACAGTTCATGTTTCCGGGAGTTTGTCGGACGATACGCTTCGAGTTCAGCGGCCCGTCGCTGCAGGCGGTGCTGGACAGGCTGCCGACGGCTGTCGTGCTGGAAATGAGCGGCGGCAAGGCGCTTGTTGAAGCCGAGGTTTACGGCACGGGCATAATGATGTATCTGCTGTCGCAGGGGAGCTGGGTCAAGGTACTGGCTCCGCAGGACTTTGTTGAGGAATATAAGGCGGAATTGCAGAAAATGCTGGCGCAGTACTGAATGGCGGTGGGACTGTCCGAAAAAGTTCTGAGAATATTGTTTTGCGAAAAATGTGACAAAACCTGTTCGTCGGGTGTATTATATACGAAAGGCCTTTCAAGACGGAGGAGTAATAATGGACGAACAGGAATTTACCCGACCGGTCAGGAAATTCAGCGGCACTGTGTACAGGGCGGCATACTGCTGCCTGCGCGATCCTGCGGACTCCGACGATATAACGCAGGATACATTTCGTCCGCGGTCATTTTCGCAACGCGCTCGGTTTCGGCTTTCTCGTCCGCCGCCTTCTTCTCCCAGCGCTTCTGCTCCGATTTTATGCGGTCGGCGATTATCTTGTTCAGCTTGTCCTGTCGGGAGTAGCGGGCTTGCACCGCCTGCGTTCCGATATCTGCGCGGAGTGAAAGGTTAAGCCCCGCGCTTATGTCAGCCCCGGTTCGTTGGCGCTCCCCGCAGCTTTTACGCATGAAAAAAGCGCCCCGTTTGGAGCGCTAAGTAATCATTTTTTCTGAAAGAAAGGGCGTAAATCCAACTGAGATTTTATATATACAGCACCAATGAAGTTGTTATTAAACACAACAATATCTTTTCCGTCAATGGAGTAGTGCTGTATTTCTGATTCATCTACATCTATAATATGCTCGCCTTTTTCAATCCCCGGGATGCGGCTTTCCAAAGCTTTACATTGCTTATCAAAAATGACTTTGTCTGCTTCGCTGCAAATTGTCACGTCAAAGGCATATGTCATGAAAAGCCCTCCAATCCAAATTGTTTATCAATAGAACGCCTTGTTTTCTTCCAATATTGTCTCGAAAGGCTCTATCGGATCATCTCTGTCTAACATCTGACTTCCTAGCATATCACTCATTAAATCACGGGCAATATACTTATTCCTTGAACGTAAATAGCAAGCTTGACGCGCTTGCTCTTCAATTGGTGTAGTGCAATCAATCAAATTGGGGATTTTGTTGTTCTCTGATTTATACCACACGCGAACATCAAAACTATCCCATGTTTCTCTTTGCTTTATTATATTACGCCATTCGGCTTTTGTCAAGCCTTCAAAATGCTTTAAGGAAAATGGGTCGTTAGTATTTTTTAAAACTATCTCGCTCCCGGAAGGAATAGCAAGCAGCTTCTGCCCCATGTGGTTATCTATGAGTTGCACCGGCTCTCCGCCCTCAACATACTTCCCGTACCACTCCTCATACCCCACATCTTCGGGCAGCGCGATTATATTCCCGTCCGCTCTGGTTCGCGCAGTATCCTTTTTGTGGGTTACGATATGGTGACTTGCCGCCCGATTAGTTGGGAACAAAGGAGTTAGTACATATCGCCGCGGAAAAAATATCTCAAGAAAAGCGCCCCGACTCGGAAAATGCGTGTCGGGCGATAAACTGTCTGCGGTAAAAAGATTTTCGGAGTATAACCGCGATACCGCTGCAACGGCTCCGCAGGAATTTTATGGTTTTGAGGTTGTTGTTATGGGGCGCGGTAAATCTGTTATACATAGCAAAATCGCCGACTTCCGTCGGCGAAATAACATTCGGATCGCTTTCCGCAACTCTTGTCGCGGAAAAATCTGTCTATGAAATAGTTTTAACGCGGGAGAAAACCCGCAAAAGAAAAGTGCCTCAACGCGCGAAAATGCGTGTCGAGGCACTCGACCTGGTGCAGGTGACGGGACTTGAACCCACATGACCTTGCGATCACTAGCACCTGAAGCTAGCGCGTCTGCCAATTCCGCCACACCTGCAAATTGCTGCAACCCTTGCTGCAACATAGACTATTTTATCATACTTCGTCCGATTTGTCAAGGGGTTTTTTCAAAAAAATCAAAAAACCTTTCTGAGATCCTGTGCCTGAAAAACCGGCTCAGCCGCAAAAGCTCCGGCGCACTTTTCCCGCACCGGAGCCCAAATCTGTTTAGTCCTGCCGAAAGGCTCAGTATTCCGCGGGCACCTCGTCCGTTTCTTCCGAGTCCATATTTGCGGAGCCTCCGTCGTCGTGGGGTTTTTCGCCCTTGTACAGCAGCTTCATCAGGATAGGCGACACTACCGACGAGCATATTATCAGCAGTATGACCGACGTAAAATAGGCGGGATCGACCATTCCGACCGCAAGCCCCTTCTGCGAAACGATAAGCGCAACCTCGCCGCGCGTCATCATGCCTATGCCGACCTTGAGGGAGTCGCGGGTGTTGAATTTCCAGAGCTTTGCGACAAGACCGCAGCCTATCACCTTGCCGATAAGCGCGACCGCAACGAACGCAAGCG
Organism: uncultured Clostridia bacterium; assembly: GCA_945935925.1. GTDB lineage: Bacteria > Bacillota > Clostridia > Oscillospirales > Ruminococcaceae > CAG-115. The sequence goes on from CAMERU010000031.1 coordinate 17,404, forward strand.
AGAACCACAGAAGGTTAAGCGTGAAGCCGTCGAACTGCGTTTTAAGCCCGATACTCGCGAAGAACACGGGGCCGAAAAGCATATAGCTGCTGATATCCATTTTTCCCGCGATATATTCCGCGTCGCGCAGGTTGCACAGGATTATTCCCGCGACATAAGCGCCCGTTATATCCGCGATCCCGAAGAATTTCTCGGCGCAGTAAGCCATGATAAAGCACAGCGCGAGCCCGAATATCGGTATTCTTCTCTGATGGAAGAATTTCTTGTCAAGGAATTTGAACAGGAAGTAAACCAGAAAACCGATAACAACGCTGAACAGGATAAACAGCACGGTCTTTATAACAACGTCGAGCGGCTTTGCGTCGGCGTCCTTGAAGCCGATGACGAATGTCAGGACGATTATTCCGATAACATCGTCTATTATCGCCGAGCTGAGTATTACGGTGCCGACCCTGCCTTTAAGATGCCCGATCTCTCTTAGCGTCTGCACCGTTATGCTGACCGAGGTTGCCGTCATTATCGTTCCGATGAACACTCCGCGGAAAAATTCCTCCGACCCGAACGGTGCGAACCCGAAGAACAGCGAATAAAGCAGCCACCCCGCCACAAGCGGCACGAATACGCCCGAACAGGCTATGGACAGCGCCACGGGACCTGTTTTCACGAGCTCTTTAAGATTGGTTTCAAGTCCTGCCGAGAACATCAGCAGAATAACGCCTATCTCCGCCATCGACACGATAAAATCCGACTGGTTGACCAGCCCGAGAACGCTCGGACCGATTATAAGCCCCGCCACGATCTGACCGACGACCTGAGGCGCCTTCAGCTTTTTTGCAAGAAGTCCGAACAGCTTTGCCGCGACAAGGATTATTGCAAGGTCCTTGAAGCATTCAAAATTTGACATAGATTAACCGCTTTCTTTCATTTTGCGGAGTGACCCACACTGCCCCGCGCGGTCATTCCCATAATCATTCACTTAAGGCAACACCGCACAATTAACGGCTAACGCCTTTTCCGTCCGCTTGCTTGCATATTTACAATTCGGCACAAAATAAAACATATCACTTTAATCATTGGTTATATATTGTGCCGAATTAGTCATATCGCACAAAATCGACTTGACGGGCGTC
>CAMERU010000032.1 GCA_945935925.1 uncultured Clostridia bacterium
ATCTCGCTAGTCCGTTCAACTGGCTGGTATGGATGTTCCCGAGGACGATGATAACCGAGGGACTTATGACCATGATGCTCGCAAAGGCGGGCGCTTCGGGGCTGGCAATGGCGTTCCTGCTGAAAAAGCACCGCGGCTATTCCGACCTGACGACCGAGGCTTTCTCGGTCATGTTTGCGCTGTGCGGGTATTTTGTCGTTCAGACGATGAACCCGATGTGGCTGGACGGGCTTGTCGCGCTGCCGCTCGTAATAATGGGCGTGGAGCGCGTCTGCGACAAGCGTAAATACCTGCTGTACGCGCTGTCGCTCGTGTATATTTTCGTCGCGAATTTCTACATAGGCTACATGGTGGGCATTTTCTCCGCGCTCTATTTCCTGTATTACATCTTCTCGGGCAGGAGCGCGAACAAGCGCCTTGTGCAGAAGCTTGCGGCGGCGGTGGTATATGCGGCGGCTTCCGTTGCGGCGATACTCATGTCCTGCTTCATGATACTGCCTGTCTACAAGTCGCTTTCCAACGGCAAATTCACGTTCCAGACGCCCGATTACACCCCGATAGAGAACTTCAACATCGCGGATATATTCATCAAGCTTTTCCCCACGACCTACGACACCGTGCGCATGGAGGGTCTGCCGATACTGTACTGCGGAACGCTTGCGCTGGTATTCGCGGCGGCATATTTCTTCGTTAAGAAATTCCCCGCGCGGGAGCGTATCGCGGGGGGAATGCTTATTGGCGTGCTCGTTATATCAATGTATATCCGCCCGCTCGACATGATGTGGCACGGCGGGCAGCTGCCGAACTGGCTGCCGTACAGATACAGCTTTATCATAAGCTTCCTGCTGCTGTTGTTCGGCGCGCAGGCGTTCGAGAATATCCGCGCCGTCAGGGGGAAAGTCCTCGGCGGGACAGCCGCGGGGCTTGTCGGGGTGCTGCTTTTCTGCGACCTTAACGCGGGTCACGAATACTACGACACCTCGCTTATCATTGTGATACCGCTCGGCGTTCTTGCGGTCATCGGCTCGCTCGCCTACGCCTGCAAAAAACACGGCAACCGCCTTGCAATGCGCATTGCGGTGGTATCTGCGGTGAGCATCGAGGCGCTGCTGAACACCTCCGTGTCGCTTTACGATATGCATGAGGACATCGTGTTCTCCAACCGCGCGACCTATCGCGGGGATATCCCGTTTTCGCGGGAAATAACCGATAAGGTGCACGAGCTGGACGACGGCTTCTACCGCATGGAAAAGACCTACTTCCGCTGCGTGAACGACGAAATAGCCCTGCGTATGTACGGCATGAGCCACAGCTCCAGCACGCTCAACTCGAAAGCGATATCGCTCCTCGGCTCGCTCGGTTATTCCTCCAGGGAGCACTACACCCGCTACGACGGCTCTACAATGCTAACCGACGATATTTTCGGCGTGAAGTATGTCCTGTCAAAGTACAAGTGCTATGTCCCGTATGAGGACACCGTTGACATCGAAAACAAGATAGGCGTGACCGTCTATGAAAACAAGGACGCGCTGCCGATAGCCTACCTTGCCGACAAGAGGATAATCGGCTTCGAAACGGAGGAATATTCGCCGTTCATTCTGCAGAACAAGCTTGCGAATATGCTTACGGGCGATCTGCCGCTGACGGTATTCCGCCCGATAGACGAGCTTGAGTTCGACAGCCGGAACATCAGGACGGGCAGCACGACCGACGCGCACTATTCCTACCGCAAAAAGGACGAGGATGAGGACGCGTGGATATCCTACGACGTCACCATGCCCGCCGACGGCGCGGTGTATATGTACCTCCCGACGGATTACGAGCGCGAAACACAGCTTTACGTCGACGGTCAGTACCGCTCGAATTACTACCGATACGAAAATTACAGCATTGAATACATCGGCAATTACAAGGAGGGCGAAACCTTCAACGTGCGCCTTGACCTGCTGGAAAACGCGGTGTATTACTCCTCGGCGCAGTTTTACTACATCGCGCCCGATGCGCTCTCCCGCTTTAACGAGGAAATGCAGGCGATGAATGCCGCCACGACCGTCACCCGAAATTCGGGAACGAAGCTTACGATAAATGTCACCGCCGACAAGGACAGCGCGCTGTTCACAACAATACCGCTCGAGGAGGGCTGGACGGCGTACATCGACGGACAGGAAACGGAGCTTTCCTCCTGCCTTGGCGAGTCGCTTATCTGCCTTGAAGTCCCCGAGGGCGAGCACGAGATCGTGCTTGAATTTTTCCCCGCGGGGTTAAAGGCGGGGCTGATACTCAGCATGGGCGGCGTTATGATGCTGCTGACAATGCTGCTCGGCGGCATGGAGGTCAAAAAGAGAAAGTCCGCCATGGCCGAAGCGGAAGAAATTCGCGAAAAAATTTCATGAACCACTTGAAAAAAATCCGAATATAGTATATAATAGAGGGAAAGGCTTTGAAGCAGTCAGAGTAGGAGCAGTTACGCCGCACAGAGAGCCGCGGGTCGGTGAAACGCGGAGGGCGGGCGCTGCCGAAGTGCGGCTGTCAGCCGGCGCGGGGAACATTCGGCGCATTCGCCGGGTCTGTATCCGCGTCCGTTTTCCGCGTTAAGGAGAATGAGGGGCGTTTCCGGCGCGGCGCGGTTTTGCGCGCAGCCAGAGCCCGAAGCGAAGTGGGACAGCGTGTTATTACGCCTTCGCGCATTTTTGCGCGGGGGCTTTTGTTTGTCCCGATTTTCGGGGACACCGCCGCGCGTTCGGCACGGCATTGCCGCAGCATTTTTCGGAGGTAATTCATGTTCGACAGGATAAAAGAGGAAGTAGCGTCGATAAAGGCGCGCGACCCTGCGGTGCGTTCCGCGTGGGAGGTGCTGTTCCTGTATCCGTCCTACAAGGCGGTGAGGAGCTACCGTATCGCGCACTGGTTCTACGAGCGCGGGCACTTCTTCATTGCAAGGTGGATATCGCAGCGCTCCCGCAGCAAGACGGGCATTGAGATACACCCCGGCGCAAAAATAGGCAAGGGGCTGTTCATAGACCACGGCGCGGGCGTTGTCATAGGCGAAACCACCGAGATAGGCGACAACTGCACCCTTTATCAGAACGTCACCCTCGGCGGAACGGGAAAGGACGTCGGAAAGCGGCACCCGACGCTCGGCAACAATGTCCTCGTCGGCGCGGGGGCAAGAGTGCTCGGTCCGTTCAGGATAGGCGATAATTCCAAAATTGCCGCCAACGCGGTGGTGCTGGAGGAGGTGCCGCCGAACTGCACGGCGGTGGGCGTTCCCGCGAGGGTAGTCCGCAGGAACGGCGTAAAGGTCACCAACAGCGACCTCGATCAGATACACATTCCCGACCCCGTGTCGCAGCTGCTGTGCGAGCACAGAATGTATATCGACAGGCTCGAAAACGAGATAAGCGAGCTTAAACAGGAAATTAATGAATTAAAGGGCGAAAAATAATACCGCAATTACGGGAGGAAAACGATATGTATATCTATAACACAATGACAAGACAGAAAGAGGAGCTCAAGCCCATAACACCCGGCACGGTGAAGATCTACTGCTGCGGTCCGACCGTCTACAACCTTATCCATATAGGCAACGCACGCGCGCTGTGCGTGTTCGACACGCTGCGCCGCTACCTCGAATTTCGCGGCTACAAGGTGCTTTATGTGCAGAATTTCACCGACGTCGACGATAAGATCATCAAAAAGGCAAACGAGCTCGGCAAGACCTCCACGGAGGTTTCCGAAAACGCAATAAAGGAGTATTTCACCGACGCGCAGGGGCTGAATATCCGCAGGGCTGATGTCCACCCGAAGGTAACCGAGAACATGGATATCATCATTGATATCGTAAAGACGCTCATCGACAAGGGCTATGCCTACGAGGCGGACGGCGACGTTTACTTTGACACCTCAAAGTTCCCCGAGTACGGAAAGCTCTCCCATATGCCGCTTGAGGATCTGCAGGCGGGCGCGCGTATCGAAGTCGGCGACAAGAAGCGCAATCCCATGGATTTCGCGGTGTGGAAAGCCGCAAAGCCCGGCGAGCCCTACTGGGAGTCCCCGTTCGGAAAGGGACGTCCCGGCTGGCACATTGAGTGCTCCGCCATGTCGCGGCACTATATCGGCGATACCATAGATATCCACGGCGGCGGCTCCGACCTCATTTTCCCCCACCATGAGAACGAGATAGCGCAGAGCGAATGCGCGACCGGTTCCCCCCTCGCAAACATATGGATGCATAACGGAATGCTGAATGTCGACAACAAGAAGATGTCCAAATCGGCGGGCAATTTCTTCATGGTTCGCGACCTCTCCGACAAGTACGGCTACGAGCCTATCCGCTTCATGCTCCTTTCGGTGCATTACAGAAGTCAGCTCAACTACACGATAGAGGTCATCGAATCCTGCAAGGCGGCGCTCCAGAGGCTGTACACCTGCCGCGACAGTATCGCGCGCGTTATGCCCGCCGCAAAGGACGGCGAGGCTTCGGCGGCTGTCCTTGAGGACGTAAAGACCGCCCGCGAGAGCTTCATCAAGGCAATGGACGACGACTTCAACACCGCCGACGGCATCGCGGCAGTGTTCGAGCTTGTCCGCAGGATAAACGCGGCGCTTGTTTCCCCCGAGGTCACAAAGGGCGACATAAAGGCGTATTCCGACGAATTTACGGCATTGACAAACGTGCTCGGTCTGCTGTATAATAATAAGGACGAGGAGATACCTGCGGAGGTAACGGAGCTTATCGAGCAGAGAAAGGCGGCGCGCAAGGCGAAGGATTTCGCGCTCGCGGACAGTATTCGCGACAGGATAACCGCCATGGGCTATATCGTCGAGGAAACAAGGCAGGGCACAGTCGTTAAGAAAGCGTAAGCGGCTGTTTATATCGAAAGGAATTTTATATTGAAAAAGATTATTGCGGCGCTTGCGGCGGCAGCGCTTGCGCTGACAATGACGGGCTGCGTGAGCAACACCGCCCCCAACGCCATGGCGGATTATAACTTCAAGGAAATGAACGCCGATTTCGTTCAGCTAAAAATGCCCGACGAGGGCGACACCATTGCGATAGTCGACACCGACCTCGGCGAGTTCCGCGTTGTAATTTATGAGGAATACGCGCCGAATACCGCCGCGGCGTTCATTGAAAAGGCGAAAAGCGGCGAATATGACAACAAACCCGTGTACGGCGTTATGAGCGGGGTCTACTTCCTGACGGGCGGCGAGGAGGACGAAAAGGGCTATTACACCGGCAGGAAAAGCGACTCGGAGCTTATCGCGAACGAGTGCAGCGTCGACCTGTGGCCGTTCAGAGGGGCGCTGATGTCCTTTTCGGAAAAGCCGGGGTGCAGCGACTCGCGCTGGTTCGTCTGCAACACGGAAACGGAAACTCTAACCGAGAACGCGATAAACGAGCTGAAGCAGAGCGCAGCCGAGCGCGAGGACGAGGAGGAGCGCCAAAAGCTGCTCACGCTGTTCGATAAGTTTTACGAGGTGGGCGGCGTTTTCGGGCTTTCGGGTACAGTCACGGTTTTCGGGCAGACCTACGAGGGCATTGACGTTGTGGAGAAGCTGTGCAATATACCCGCCGAAAGCAACGGGCGCGCTTCCGAGGAGGTCATGATAAAAAGCGTGACTATCTCGGAATATTCCGCGGAAGAATGATTTTTTGGGAAAGGCAGTAGCTTATGAAAATAAAGAATATTATAATGTGCGCGGCGCTCGCGGTTTCCTGTCTTGTGGGAATAACGGGCTGTCAGAGCGGGAGCGGTAACTCGGGCGGTAATTCCGGTGGCAATACCGTGTCCGCAGCGGGGGACGGTAACTCGGGCGGTAATTCCGACGCCAATACCGTGTCCGCAGCGGGGGACGGCAAAACGGGCGGCAATATCGACGCGGTAGTCCTTAACGAGGGCGACAAGATAGCGGTTTTCGAGATAGAGGGCTTTGGCACAATAAAGGCGAAGCTTTACCCCGAGGCGGCTCCGGTCGGCGTTGACAACTTCATACAGCTTGCCGAGGCGGGCTATTACGACGGGCTGAAAATACACCGTGTTATTGAGGACTTCATGTTTCAGGGCGGGTCGCTTAACGGTAACGGAACAGGCGGCGAGGCAGCGGTTAACGGCGGTTCGTTCGGCATTGAGCCCAACAAGAGTATGCGCCATTTCTACGGCGCGCTGTGTTACGCGAACGCCATGGGCAGCAACTCAACGCAGTTCTACATCGTTAACAACAACGAGCCGCAGGAGCTCTCCTCGTCCGACGCGGAGCTTTACAGAAGCAACGCCGACGCGTTTGAGCAGTACGCCGAGCAGATGAAGGGCGTAAGCGAGGACTACGAGCAGTATTACAGGTTTCAGGCAAATTATTACAGAACTATTGCAGAATGGGTCGAAAGCGCCTCCGACGAGGTAAAGGCAAAGTATGCCGAGCTAGGCGGAACGCCCTCGCTTGACGGCAACTATACCGTTTTCGGGCAGGTATATGAGGGCTTTGACGTCATTGACGCGATATCGGCGGTCGAGGTCGAGGACAACGGCAACGGCGAGCAGTCCGCCCCCGTTTCCGATATCATCATCAGCAAGGTGTATGTGACGGTTTACTCCGAGGGTTAAGCGGTATTTCCGACGAAAGGACGCAGTGATGAAACTAAAGAATATTCTTTTTAGCGCAGTTATTTCGGCAGGAGTTATATTCGGAGCGGCAGGCTGCTCGGGCGGCTCTTCCTCGGGTAACGTCGGCGAACTGACCTTTGCGGACGGCGACAAGATAGCCGAAATAGATATCGAGGGTTTCGGCGTTATTAAAGCGAAGCTGTTCCCCGACATAGCGCCGCAGGCGGTGGAGAATTTTGAAACGCTCGCGGAGCAGGGGTATTACGACGGGCTGAAAATACACCGCGTCGCGCCAGATTCCATGATGCAGGGCGGCTCGCTGAACGGCGACGGAACGGGCGGCAGCGCCGCGATAGGCAGCGACGGGTATTTCCCCGTTGAGGTAAGCCCGAACGCGCGCAATTTCTACGGCGCGCTGTGCAGCGCCAACGCCAACGGCAGGAACACCGCGCAGTTCTACATAGTAAACAACAAGACCCCGCAGGACATCACGCAGTATGACCCCGCGAAAATAGCCGCGAAAGCGCAGGAATACGCCGCGCAGAAGGAAACGCTTGACCCCGCCGTGGAGGAATACACCCGCTGTGAGGCAATGGAGGCGTATTACAACAACCTCGCGGACATGATCGGAAAGGCTTCCGACGAGGTGAAGGAGAAGTACGCGACGGTCGGCGGTTATCCGCTGTGGGACGGCGGCTACACGGTTTTCGGGCAGGTTTTCGAGGGCTTTGACGTCATCGACGCCATTGCCGCCGTGGAGCTTACCACCGACAATAACAACAACCTCACAAGACCGGTGAACGACATAATCATCAATTCCGTGACCGTCACGGAGTATGTAACACCCTCCACCGCAGAAACGGGGGAGAGCGCCGAGAGCGGCTCCAAGCCCGAAAGCAAGCCGGACAGCGCGGCTTCGTCGGAGGGCGTTTCGTCCGGAGAGGTTACGTCCGAGGGCGCTGCCAAAACGGGCGCTGCCGGTGGAGAAACAGGCATTTTTGACACCGTTGAAACGGGTGAATAATTGAATACGCTGCCCCGTGGGTTATCCTGCGGGGCTTTTTTTGTTGGAATACTCCGCCGCGCGGGAGAAATTTTATTCCCGTAATTACCGAAAAGGTGTTGAATTTGCCGGGCGAATATGTTATAATTATGTAAACGATTAACCGCTATGGAGGGAGCATATGAGAAACGTGATATATTTCTGTTCGGAGGGGGACGCTTCGCTGTGGGAGCAGCAGTGCCTGCCCATCGGAAACGGCTACATGGGCGCGTCGATGTTCGGCGGCGTGAGGAAGGAGCGCGTCGTCCTCAACGAAAAGAGCCTGTGGGCGGGCGGTCCCTGCGATAACCGCCCCGACTATTACGGCGGCAACAAGCGCGACCGCTATAAGTATGTCAAAGAGGTGCAGGAGCAGCTTGCGGCGGGGAATAACGCGCGCGTTACCGAGCTTCTTCCCGAGCTTACGGGCGACGGCGACTTCGGGACATACCTGCTCCTTTGCGACGCGGATATCTCCTTCGACCTGCCCGACGGCGAGCCTTTGGATTATCGCCGCGAGCTGGATATCGACAATTCGCTTTACAAATGCACATTCTCACTCGGCGGGGTCAATTATTCCCGCGAGGCGTTCGCAAGCTACCCCGCGCGGGTCATAGCGTTCCGCTTTTCGGCGGATAAGGCGGGCGCGCTCGGGTTCACGCTGACGCTGACGAAAACTCACCCCGCGCGGATATATTCCGACGGGTCAACGCTAGTGTATTCGGGCGCTGTCGCGGACAACGGAATGCGCTTCGACGCGCGTTTCGGGGTGACTACCGACGGAAAACTCGCCGCCACGGAGGGAGGGTTTACCGTTTCGGGCGCGCGGGAGGCGGTCATTTATTTCGCCGCCGCGACCGATTACGCGATGAAATACCCGACCTACCGCAGCGGTATCGACCCCGCGGAAGTAACCGCGCCGCTCGTCAGCAACGCCGCCGAAAAGGGCTGGGACGCGCTTTATAAGGAGCATTACGAGGACTACTCCGCGATATTCGGCAGAGTTTCCTTTGAAATCAACAATGACGTTGCCGACCTCCCCGCCGACAGGCTGCTCGGGCAGTACCGCAGCGGCGACCGCGCGGCAATGAACACGCTGGAAAGGCTGTATTTCCAATACGGAAGATACCTGCTCATTTCCTCGTCGCGCGAGGGCGCGCTCCCCGCGAATTTACAGGGCGTGTGGAACGAGAGCAACTGCCCGCCGTGGTGCTGCGATTACCATATAAATGTAAATTTGCAGATGAATTACTGGGGCGCATACAACACAAATATGGCTGAAACGGTGCCGCCGCTCGTCGACTTCCTCGACAGCCTGCGCGAGCCGGGGCGCGTCACCGCGAGGGAATACTACAACATAATCACCGACGAAAACCACCCCGAAAACGGCTGGACGGCGCATACGCAGTGCTCTCCGTTCGGGTGGACGGCTCCCGGCTGGGATTTCTACTGGGGCTGGTCAACGGCGGCTGTCGCATGGCTCATGCAGAATATATGGGAGTATTACGAGTTTACGGGCGACATTGACTACCTCCGCGAAAAAATATACCCGATAATGCGCGAGAGCGTTCGGTTTTATACGCAGTGGCTGATTTACGACGAGAAGCAGGGCAGGCTGGTGTCCTCCCCGACATACAGCCCCGAGCACGGCCCCGCGACTATCGGCAACACCTACGAGCAGAGCCTTATCGAGCAGCTGTTCATCGACTTCCTCACCGCCTCGGAAACGCTGGGCGAGGACGAGGGACTGCGCGAAAAGGTAAGCATAATGCTCCCTGCGCTCAGACCTTACCATGTCGGGAAAACGGGTCTGCTCAAAGAGTGGTTCGAGGAGGACGAGCCCGACTTCGACCGCTCGAAGATACAGAAAAATCACCGCCATATCTCCCACCTCATGGGCTTGTACCCGGGAAAGCAGATAAATTCCGCCCGCCCCGAGCTCATGAACGCCGCGATAGCCACCATGAACGACCGCGGCGACGAATCGACGGGCTGGGCGCGGGCGTACAAGGTAAACCTATGGAGCAGAACAGGCGACGGAAACCGCACCTACAAGCTGCTGCGCGGTCTGCTGGAGAGCTGCACGTTCGTCAATCTGTGGGATTTCCACCCGCCGTTCCAGATAGACGGCAATTTCGGCGCTTCGGCTGGAATGGCTGAAATGCTGATACAGAGCCACGAGGGGCATATAAGGCTGCTGCCCGCGCTCCCCGATGAATGGGCGGACGGAAGCTTTTCGGGGCTTTGCGCGCGCGGCGGGTTCACTGCCGATGTCCGCTGGGAAAACGGCTGCGTCGTTTCGGCGGAGCTGTTCTCGGAAAAGGGCGGCGCCTGCCGCGTGGTCTACCCCGTAATGCGCGGCGGGGAAAGGGTGCTCGCGGATATAACGGTCGCTGTCGAGGCGGGCTGCGGCGTTGAGCTTCCCGTGGTGTGAAACCGCGCGGTATTCCCTGTGTTAACGGCTTGATCAACGCCTGCGGCGCTGCAAATGCCGTTGCCCGATTTGACCCCTGAAAAAATAGTACAATCTTTTGGGTAAATCGTGCAAATAATTCTCTTGAAAATTGTGTTTTTTTGTGATATCCTATAAGTGGCGAGTTGTTCGCCGCGTCAAGAACTATAATTTTGAAAGGAAATAAAAACCCATGAACAATATCCCCGAAATCAAGGTCGGCATAGTTGCCGTGTCCCGCGACTGCTTCCCCGAGTCCCTGTCCGTAAACAGGCGCAAGGCTGTTGTAAAGGCTTACACCGAGAAGTACGGCGCTGCCGACATCTACGAATGTCCCATCTGCATAGTTGAGAGCGAGATACACATGGTTCAGGCTCTCGAGGACGTCAAGAAAGCGGGCTGCAACGCGCTTTGCGTTTACCTCGGAAACTTCGGTCCCGAGATAGCTGAAACGCTGCTCGCGAAGCACTTCGACGGTCCCGTTATGTTCGCGGCGGCTGCCGAGGAGGACAGCAGCACCTCCCTTATTCAGGGCAGAGGCGACGCGTACTGCGGTATGCTCAACGCAAGCTATAACCTTAAACTCCGCAACATCAACGCCTACATACCCGAGTACCCCGTTGGCACTGCCGACGAGGTTGCGGACATGATAAACGAGTTCCTGCCCGTTGCAAGAACGATCGTCGGTCTGCATGACCTGAAGATAATCTCCTTCGGTCCGCGCCCGCTGAACTTCCTCGCCTGCAACGCGCCGATAAAGCAGCTTTACAACCTCGGCGTTGAGATAGAGGAGAACTCCGAGCTCGACCTGTTCGAGGCGTTCAACAATCACGCAAACGATCCGCGTATCCCCGAGGTAGTCGCAGACATGGAAAAGGAACTCGGCGCGGGCAACAAGAAGCCCGAGATACTGCCCAAGCTCGCGCAGTACGAGCTGACCCTGCTTGACTGGGTAGAGCAGCACAAGGGTTACAGAAAGTACGTTGCCATCGCGGGCAAGTGCTGGCCTGCATTCCAGACGCAGTTCGGCTTTGTTCCGTGCTATGTCAACTCCCGCCTGACCGGCAGAGGTATCCCCGTATCCTGCGAGGTCGACATCTACGGCGCGCTGTCCGAGTTCATCGGCACCTGCGTAACACAGGACGCGGTAACGCTGCTCGACATCAACAACACCGTTCCCGCCGATATGTACAACGACTCCATCAAGGGTAAGTTCAGCTACAAGCACACCGATACCTTCATGGGCTTCCACTGCGGCAACACCTGCTCCGGCAAGCTGTCCGCCTGCTCGATGAAGAACCAGATGATCATGGCGAGAAGCCTGCCCGAGGAGGTCACCAACGGCACGCTCGAGGGCGACATTATCCCCGGCGATATCACGTTCTTCAGGCTCCAGTCCACTGCCGACGCACAGATAAGAGCCTACGTTGCGCAGGGCGAGGTACTGCCCGTTGCAACTAAGTCGTTCGGCTCGATAGGCGTGTTCGCTATCCCCGAAATGGGCCGCTTCTACCGCCATGTGCTCATCGAGAAGAACTACCCGCACCACGGCGCGGTTGCTTTCGGTCACTGCGGCAAGGCGCTGTTCAATGTGTTCAGATACCTCGGCGTTGAGGACATCGGCTTCAATCAGCCTGCGGGTATGATGTATCCGTCCGAAAACCCCTTTGTAAAGTGATTTGGGTCAAAACACAGATATGATAACGGGGACGGGGCAAGTGCTCTGCCCCCGTTTGTGTTCATATATACGGAGGTAGAATAATGGGTAACAATATCGCTTCGGCAGTGCTTTCGCTGATAACGTCGCTGTCGCTTCTCACGGCAACGGGCTGTCAGCCGACAGGTCCGCATAATTCCCGCAACGGAATCATCACATCCGACAACGGAAAAATGCGCTCATCAATGACGGCGAACGACTACGCAAGGGAAATGGGCGTAGGGATAAACCTCGGGAACACGCTGGAAGCGTTCTGGTCGGGCGGGAACGCCGCGGCGGGGAGCGCGGTCATAGGCAGCGGCGCGGTGACCGAGTACGAGAAGTGCTGGGGCGCCTGCGAAACGACGCAGGAGATAATCGACGGAATGCGCGGCGCGGGCTTTTCGACGGTGCGGATACCGGTCTACTGGGGCAACGGCATGGCGGACGACGGGACGTTCACCATCACCGACGCGCTTTTCGACCGCGTTGAGGAGGTGATAAATTACTGCCTTAACGACGGAATGTACGCTGTCATAAATATCCATCATTACGACGAGTACATAATCAAGCATTACCCCCGCGACGAGGCGGTGAACATCACAAAGCGGCTGTGGGAGCAGATATCGGAGCGCTACAAGGAGTATTCCGACTATCTCGTTTTCGAGGGCTTCAACGAGAATCTCAGCTCGCAGCGCGAGAGCGACAGCTATTCCGAGCAGGAGCTTTTCGAGTATGTCAATGAAATGAATCAGGCGTTCGTTGACACGGTGAGAGCCTCGGGCGGGAACAACAAAACGCGCCTGCTTATCGCCTCGGGCTACTGGACTAACATTGACCTTACAACAACCGACAGCTTCGTTATGCCCGCCGACAGCGCAAAGGACAGGCTGATGGTGTCGGTGCATTACGTCGACAATGCAATGTACTGGACTAATCAGATCGGCGGCAAGGCTTGGTATGATTACGGCATTGCGCAGTGCGAGCTGCTGAAAAAGGCGTTCACCGACAAGGGGATACCCGTTTTCGTGGGAGAATGCACCTCGATCTACGGCAGCGACCGCTACGCCTCCGACGCGTATGTCACCGACACTGCGGACACGCTGGAGATAATGCTGGACATGATAACGGACTACGGCTTCGTGCCCGTGCTGTGGGACGTAAACAACAACTTCTATTACCGCTCGATGGGGATATTCCCGAACGAGCGCAATGTTGAGGTCATTAAGGAGATCGCTTCCAAGATATTCGGTACCGACGCGGAAAACGCCGCATGAACGCATATTTTACCCCCGCTTCGGCGGGGGTTTTCCGTTATTGCCTAAACTCACAAAAATATTGCCGAAAATTACGAAAAAATATATAAATAATATATTGCCTAAGGTTAAAAATAATGCTATAATATACTATGGTTGACTATGAATAATTCTAATTAATATCGGAGGACACATCACTATGTTTGGAATGAACAAGGATATCGGAATCGATCTCGGAACAGCGAATACGCTTGTATATATGAGAGGCAAAGGCATTATTATACGCGAGCCGTCTGTCGTAGCCGTTGACAAAAAGGCGGGGCAGGTTCGCTATGTCGGACAGGAGGCAAAGGAGGTAATCGGACGCACACCCGGCTCTATCGTTGCCGTCCGCCCGCTCAAGGACGGCGTTATCGCCGACTTCGACATGACGTCTATCATGCTCGCGCAGTTCATCAAGAAAGCCCTCAAGGGCAGAAGCAAGGCGCGCGTTATCATCTGCATTCCCTCGGGAGTTACCGAGGTAGAGCGCCGCGCCGTTAAGGAAGCCGCACAGCAGGCGGGCGCAAAGCGCGTTTCCATCATCGAGGAGCCCATGGCGGCGGCAATAGGCGCGGGTCTGCCCGTTGAAGAGCCTATGGGCAACATGATTGTCGACATCGGCGGCGGCACGAGCGAGGTCGCTATTATATCCCTCGGCGGCATTGTCACCGCGCGCTCCGTAAGGGTGGCGGGCGACGAGTTCGATAACTCCATCATCAATTACATCAAGAAGAAATACAATCTGCTTATCGGTGAGAGAACCGCCGAGAATATCAAGGTGGGAATAGGCTCCGCATACAAGACGGACGAAAACGAGCCCGTTATGGACATCAAGGGCCGCAACCTGCTGAACGGTCTGCCCGAAAACATAACGATAACCTCCGAGGAAATACGCGAGGCGATCTCCGAGCCGCTCTCCCGCGTTATCGAGGCGGTAAAGACCACGCTTGAAAAGTGCCCCCCGGAGCTTGCGGCGGATATCATCGAGAACGGTATCATGCTCGCGGGCGGCGGCGCGCTGCTGCGCGGACTTGACGCGCTTATCCATGCGGAAACGGGTATGCCGGTAAAGATAGCGGAGCGCCCGCTTGACTGCGTTGCGGACGGCACGGGCAAGGTGCTCGAGAACATCGACAAGCTCGAGGACGTGCTCAGCGAGGACGAAACCATTTACTGATCACTCTGTCACATTCTGACTGACTTTTTTCCGACCGACAGGGAGTAGCATGAAGGAGTTTTTTCACAGCGTCAGGTTCAAGATACTGATATGCATTGCGGCGCTGCTGCTCGGTCTTATGACCTATGTTGCGGTGTCCGCGGGGACGGAAACTATCCCCGAAAAAATAATCGGCACCGTGACCTACCCGTTCGTCACAGCGGCGAACGCCGTGTCCGAGGGCGTCGGCGGGTTCATCGACAAGCTTGTCAACGCCGATAAATACAAGCAGGAGAACGACGAATTGAGGGCGCAGCTCACCGAAATGTACGGCAGAACGCTGGATTACGAGAACGTCCTCGAGGAAAACGCGCAGCTTCGCGAAATGCTCGGGTTAAAGGAGCAGCAGGAGGACTTTGTTTTCAGCGAGCCCTGCTCCGTTATTTCCCGCAACGCTAACGATATTTACGGCGGCTTTACGATAAACCGCGGCTCGTCCGACGGGCTGTCGCTCAACGATCCGGTTATCACCTCGGTAGGGCTTGTCGGCAGAGTGACGGGCATTGCGGAAAATTACGCCCGCGTCACCACGATACTCAGCCCGCAGGTCAACGTCGGCGTTATCACCATGCGCGCAAAAACGTCGGGAGTGCTCGAAAACACCGTTGCCGCGGCGGAAAAGGGTCTGTGCCTTATGAGCGATATTTTAAGGGACGCGGACATCAGGGCGGGCGATATCGTTTATACCTCGGGAAAGAGCGGTCTTTTCCCCGACGAGGTTATGGTGGGAACAGTCGTAGAGGTCTACGACGACCCGAACGGGCTTTCAAAGCACGCGCTCATTAAGCCCGCAGAGGAGCTTTTCGGGGTGACTTCCGTTTTCGCCGTGACCGATTTCGACGGCAAGGGCGTCGCTTTCGAAACAGAATGAATTTCCGCTGTTCAGGCGCTCATAATTCAGAAAAGGTGACTTATGCGTAGTTTATCGTTGAGAAAGGCGCGGACGCGCAGGGCTATGTTCCGCGTTTTCCTGCGGTGGTTCCTGTATGCGGCGCTGCTGGTGTTCTTTTACGTCAGCGAGTGTGACCCGCTGATACGCGGCTACTGCCCGCTGCTGCTCATTCCGCTTGCGACCGCCGTTGCAATGCACGAGGGCGACCTCGCGGCGGGCGTTTTCGGCACGCTGTGCGGGTTAATGATCGACATGGCGAGCGGCGTGAATGTGCTCGGGTTTTCGGCGCTCTGGCTGCTTGCGGCGTGTCCGCTGATATCGCTGCTCGGGCGGTTCTGGGTCAAGTCGAACCTGTTCAGCCACTTCCTGCTCAACACAGCCGTCACTGTCGTCATGGCGGGAGTTGATATGCTGTTCCTGCATTGGGTATGGGAGGGCGCGGACTCCGTTATTTCCTTCCAAAGGGTCGTTCTCCCGTCCTACGGCGGCGCGATCTTGTTTTCAATTCCCGTTTATCTGCTGATACATCTGATATCCACAAGGCTCAGACCGCAGGAGCGGCAGCGGCTGGAAGAGTCCGCGCACAGCGCGGAGGACTCGGAGGATATCGAAACGGACTGACACAGCGGAGGTAAAAAATGTCGAAATTTTCTTCGGTCGTTCGTTCCGCAGTTCTCGCGGGGATCGTCATTCTCGCGGCGTTCATGTGCGGGCTGCGGCTGCTTCAGATACAGATAGCCGACGGCAGCTCCTACCTCGCCATGACCCGCCAAACGCGCGTCGTAACGCAGGAGATAGAAGCCGCGCGCGGCGTTATTTCCGACGCATCGGGGAACGTCCTTAACTCAAATAAAATAAGCTATAACATAAATTTCCAGAAGTCATCGCTCGTCGGCGGCACCGAGAACGAGATAATTTACCGCGTCCTCACCGTCCTCATAAAGAACGGCGAGAAGTGGAACGACTCCCTCCCGATAACCAAAACGCAGCCTTACAGCTTCGAAAAAGACAGCGAAAACGAGATAGAGCGGCTAAAGAAAACGCTGAACGTCGGCGGCTACGCGACTGTCGAAAACTGTATTTATCAGCTCTACAAGACCTACGAGATAGGCGAGGAATACGACGAGCAGATGAGGCGTTACATCGCGGGCGTCCGCTATGAAATGACGATAAAGGACTTCTCCTATGAAAATAAATTCGTGCTTTCGACCGATATCGGCGAGGACACCGTGCAGGAGCTCAAGGAGTTAAGCTCGTTCCTGAACGGCGTCGATATCACCGAGAGCTGGGCGCGCGAGTACCTCAACGGCGAGCTCGCGCCGCATATCCGCGGCACCGTCGGCTCGATTTCCGCCGAGAAATACGAGCAGCTTAAAGACAGCGGTTACACGCTGAACGACGTGATCGGGCTTTCGGGAGTGGAGCAGGCGTTCGAGGAGGAACTGCGCGGCACGCGCGGCGTCCGCACCATAACCCGCAGCAGCGACGGCGTGGAGCTCAGCGACGAGGTTACGACCGAGCCGAAAGCGGGCAATTCCGTAATGCTGACCATTGACAGCAAATTCCAGCAGCAGGTGCAGGATATAGTGCAGTACCACATGGATTTCCTGCATTCGCCGCACTACACCACCGCGCACGACTACAAGCACAGGGGCACGGAGTGCTATTCCGGCGCGGCGGTCGTCCTTGACGTTAAAACGGGCGGAGTGCTCGCGATGGTTAGCCTGCCCGGATATGACATTAACGACTACATCGAGAATTATTCCGAGGTGCTCAACCGCGAATATTCCCCCGTGTTCAACCGCGCGCTCAACGGTACCTACCGCCCCGGCTCCACCTTCAAAACGATAACCGCTACGGCGGGTCTTGCCGAGGGGGTAATTACGCCCAACTCCACCATAACCTGCCACCAGGTCTACACCTATTATTCGGGCTGGCGCCCGACCTGCACGGGCTATCACGGCTCCATAAACGTCATGGACGCGCTCAAGGTGTCCTGCAACATCTTCTTCTACGACACCGCGCGGCAGCTGGGCATAAACAGGCTGTCCGAGTGGGCGGCAAAATTCGGCGTGGGTCAGCAGCTGGGCTTTGAGTTAAGTATGTCCTCGGGGCAGATGACCTCGCTGGAGCTGTTCGACCGCCTCGGTCTTGAGTGGAACGAGGGCAATGTCATTCAGGCGGGAATAGGTCAGATGGAAACGGCGCTCACGCCGCTTCACCTTGCGGTTCAGGCGATGACTATCGCGAACAAGGGCGTGCGCTACGAGCCGCATATCCTCAAGGCGGTGTACAACTACGACTATTCCGAGCTTATCTACGAGCAGCAGCCCGTTGTCGCTTACGATATGTCGGAGGGTATGGAGGACATTTTCGACACCGTTACCGAGGGCATGAAGCGCGTCAGCGCAAGCGCGGGCTTCCTTGTCGGGAACAGCTTCGTAAACATTTACGACTATGTTGGCGTCGGCAAGGAGAACGTTGCCACCAAAACGGGAACGCCGCAGTTCAGCGCCACCGAATATAATTCGGCAGTGATCGGCTTTTACCCCGCGGACGACCCCGAGATAGCGTTCGGTATCCTTATGGAAAAGGCGGAATTCAGCCGCCACATTGCCGCGAACATCTGCCGCGTTTACGAAACGGGCGTGTGGGAACCCTCCTACGACGAGGACGGCAACGCATTGTACGGTCTGTAACACAAATAACGCAAAAACTTTGTCGGATTGCACAAAGAACGTGCCTCGAATTTACTGCTTTTTCACAAAAAATTGCAAAATTAAAAAAAGGGCTTTAATTTCTATGATATTTGTGATAAAATAAAAATATAGTAATATTTTTGATTTGATGAACTTTAGTCTATCGGCAGCACTCTGCGGAGCGCAAACCGGAGAGGCATTGCGCGAGCGGTGCCGGAGAGGGGAATTTATATGTCACAGATAATTGCGGTCACTGCCGGAAAGGGCGGCACGGGTAAATCCACGACATCTGCAAATGTTGCGTCGGGACTTGCCGCGCTCGGCAAAAAAACGCTTGTGGTAGAGCTTGACTTCGGTCTGCGCTGCCTTGATATTATGCTCGGCATCAAGGACAAGGTTAAGCATGATATAGGCGAGTATCTTGAGGGTAAGATCGACATACTCACCGCGACGACAAAGGTAGACAGGGTGGATAACCTGTACCTTGTCTGCGCGACAAGAAACCCGTTCATGGACATTAATCCCGAAAAAATAATGGGCGTCTGCG
>CAMERU010000033.1 GCA_945935925.1 uncultured Clostridia bacterium
ACAACGATATGAACCAAAGAATTTAGTTCAACCTTTATTAAAAGGTCGCAAGGCAGCGCCTAAGAAGCAGCGGGGTCAGAGGGGCAGCCGCCCCCGCCTTTTCTTTTACTGTTTGGTGAGGTAGTCGTAAACCAGATTGATCAGGTCTGCGTAGGTGTAGGGGGCGGTGGGGTCGAGGGTCGTGCCGTTTGCCGCGCCGAGGGCGTAGGCTATCGCGTAATATCCGATGTACGGGTCGTCGTCGGACACGTCGGTGAACGGGGACTTGAATATGCCCTTTAGCTGTGCAACGCTGTCGCCTGCCATTAACGAGGTGAACAGGCACAGTGCGTCGGCGCGGGTCAGCTTGGTTTCTGCGTCCGAGTCGCTGCTGCTGAGCCCGCTCGGGAGAACATCAAGATTTGCAGCGTAGCTGTACCAACCGCCGCCTGCAATATAGCCTGTCATACGCTCAAAATCGCCTCTGCTTACGGTATCGGACTGTGTGAATTTCTCCGTGCTGATAATAAGCCCGTTATCGGTGAGCACCTCTGCCTTTTTAAGCAGTGCTTTATCGGTTATTCCGTCAAGGCCTGCCGCGGTGATCTTGCGGTTCCATGTATAAACAGGCTCGCCCGTGAATGCGTCATAGTGCAGATATTCGTCATCGGAATACACAAGGACGCTTGCGGTCTTTTTCTTGCCTGTTTTCACGAGATAATTAAGCTCCAGCGGAGAATTTTCGTAGAATTTCTCCATTATCTGCTCGGCGGAGAGCATTGTATCGGGGGAAACGAACTCAACATTTGTATAGTTAATTGAGTAATTAGTCAGCCGCATATCCTTATCAAAACCAACCTCCGCATAGTCAAATTCGGTTTCAATGCCGTTTACGCTACGGGTAAAATAATGGTCACTGCCGTAATACCTGCGGTTAAACTCGTTGACATTTGTCACGGGGCTGCCGAACTCGCTGTAATGATCGGGCGAAAATTCCTTTAATATTTTCAAGGCGAGCTTCTCCGCCTTTTCCCCGTCATAGCTCTGCGCGTACTGACCGTCGTTGTAGTCGCCGTAATAATAGCTTATCAGCTCGCCTGTTTCCGCGTCAAGGTTAACGCTCATGTATATGCTCTTGCTGCTTGAAGAAAATTCTCCGTTATTATCGAACTGAACGGAATAAATATAGTGCACATCGTCGGTGCCCTCTGTTTTATAGAGGTAGTCGTTGCTGACGGTGAGGGTATCGTTCCATGTAAGGTATTTATTGCTCTTTACAAGCTCAATGACCGCCTCGGCGTTGCCGAACGGCAGATCCTTTTCCAGCTCCTCGAGTTCCTTTGGTGTGAAGCCTGTTTCGGGGTTAGCGCCGTTGTCCTCCGTCGCTTCACAGGTTTCATCTAAAGCGTCGTCAAAATCGCCGATGAACATATCCGCTTCGAAGTCGCTCTTATTGCCTGTGAACGCGTTTATCTCGCCGTTATCGGTCTGCCTGTACTCAATATTTGTGGAATAGGATTTGGTTTCATAGTCATAATTGAGGACATAAACCGGCTTTATCGCGATCATATCCGCGTAAGCCTTTTCCGCTTCCTCGGCGGAAATAACGCCGCTCAGCTTGCGGAAAGTCGCCTTGGGGTGCCAGTTGATGCCGAAGCTGTAAACCTCGCCCGTATTCTTGTCAAGGGTTATCGAGCCTGTGTCGCTCCTGACGGGAACGCCGTTCTTTGTTCTGTAAACGGAAAAAGTAGCCGTGTTTCTGTGGATATTCATTCTGAGGCTGTCGCGGTCTACCTCTATCGTCTTGTAAACGGTGGGGTTAAGCTGCTTTATCTTTGCGACAGCCGCCGCATAAAGCTTGTCGCCCGACATTTCCGCAAGCGAGCCGTTGCTGTCATATACCCATACGTCCTTATTATCAACGGCATACGAGGTTATGATATTCGCGTAAGCGGTCACGCTCATTGAGGAATACTCGTCGGCGTCGTAGGGTGTTGTCCATGTGTAGTTATAGCAGTTGACGGGACCGTTTACAAACTTGCTGAAAGTAAACTCGGTCAGCTCCTCGGGAACACTGACGCGCGACTTTACCATAGAAAGCACGGTCTTGTTTTCTTCGGTCAGTTCGTTGTCGGCGTATGCACATACGCAGGTCGTCGCGGCGGTGAGCGCCGCAAGGGTTATGCTAAGAGCCTTTTTCATATGAAATACCTCCGTTTCGCAGTGTTTTTTTGCTCTTTGTATATAATACCGAGCCGCCGCATAAAAGGTTGCATAGTTTTCCGCAGCAAATATTTGCGAAGTTAACCGCAAAGCCGTAAAAATCTCACAGCGCTTTTGTCAGGCATAAGCGCCGCTGTTCCCGTTCCCGCAGCACTTCTGTCATTTAAGCAGCCCGTTCCACCTTTGGTATTCGGGGCAGAAGCGCTCCACAAAGGCATAAAACCGCGCCGAGTGGTCGTGGTGCCAATAGTGGGCGTATTCATGCCAGAAAACCGACAGCACCGTTTCCCGCGGATACGCCGCCAGCCTTGAATTTATCGAGATATGCCCGCGGTTGTAGGAGCAGCTGCCCCAGCGGCTGCTCATGTCCTTTATGGTAACTCTTGTCGGCGGAGGGACAAGCCCCGCCTCGGCAAGCTCCCGCCTTACCTCGTCGTTAAGCTCCCGACAAAGCCCGAGAAAACGCTCCGACACCGCCCGCCCGACAAGCTGACGTATATATGCACGGTCGTCGCCGTGCTTTGTGAAAACGCGGCATTCCCCGCAGTCGAACAATGCCGTTTCCCGCGCGCCGCTTATGACCCGTATGGGGTATTCCCTGCCGAACAGGCGCACAGTATCCCCTATCTCGCTGCGTTCCTCGCGCTCGCGGAGCCGGGCAGCCGCCTCCAGCAGGTATTCCGCCCGCTCCGAGAGCAGCTCCTCTATTCTCGCGGCAGGCACCGCTCTGCCTGCGCTCACATATACAATGCCGTCCGCCTTTACGCGGAAGTTGATGTTCCTGACGTTCTTTCGCGTTAACTCATATACCAGCTCCCTGCCGTCGGCAAGCTTTATTGTTTTCATGTTCCGTTCTCCCCGACAAGCGCTGCGCGCACCTGCGCCGCCATGTAAAGCGACCCGCCTATGAAAAGCACGCCGTCCCCGCCGGTCATTCCTGCCGCGAGAGCCAGCCCATCCGCTGTCCCGTGACAAGCGGCGCACTCCGCACCGAGCCCCCCGCCGACGTCGCACAGCCGCTCCGCGCTCACCGCGTTCGGCGCAAAGCCGTCGGTGAACACAACGCGCTCAAAGCAGGGCAGAATTATCTCCAGCGCCGTTTCGTAATCCTTCGTGTCGATCATGCCGATAAGCGCGGTCTTTTTCCTCGGGTCGGAGCACAGCACCTCACGCGCCGCTTTCATCGCCTGCGGATTGTGCCCGCCGTCAAGAATGATGTACGGCAGTCCGTCCCGCGGCGGGAACTGCTCCAGCCGCGCGGGCACAGCCGCCTTCTCCATTCCAACGCGGACATTTTCATAGGTTATCTTATTATCCGAACGGTTATTTTCTCCGAAAATATTACCGCCCGAAATATTATCCAATACCTCCAGCGCGGTCAGGGCGTTGCATATCTGATGCCTGCCGCACATTGAAACGCGGAAATCCCTGCCCTTGTAGGAGAAGCTGCTGCCGAAAAGCCCGCATTCCCCCGTCTTAACGCGCGAAATATCGGGCAGGACGAGCCGCGCGCCGACGCTCTCGCACCGCCCGCGCAGAACCGCCATTGCGCTCTCGGATATCCCCGCCGCGGCAACGGCGCAGCCGCCCTTGATCACCCCGCACTTGCTGCGGGCGATCTCCGCCTCGGTGCTGCCGAGTATAGCGGTGTGGTCAAGTCCAATCGACGTCACGACCGCCGCCTCGGGCGTGGGGATAATGTTTGTGCAGTCAAGCGTGCCGCCAATTCCCGCCTCGATAACGCAGTATTCCGCCCCCTGCTCCGAAAACCACAGAAAGCACACCGCCGTCAGTATCTCGAACTGCGAAAAGCTCCTGTCAAGGCAGCGCTCCGCCGCCCCCGCAACCCGCCGCGTCAGCCGCGCGAAGTCCTCCCGCGGGATAAATTCTCCGTTCAGCGTTATCCTCTCGCGGATATCAATAATATACGGCGAGGTAAATCTTCCTGTTTTATACCCGCAGTATTGAAGCGACCGTGCAATAAATTCCGCTGTCGAGCCTTTTCCGTTCGTCCCGACGATATGAATGCATTTCAGCCCGTCCTGCGGGTTACCCAGCTCGCGGGCAAGCGCCGAAAACCGCGACAGATCCTTAACCGGCGCGCCCTGCTTTGAAAAAGAGGACAGGTACGCAAGACTGTCCTCATAATCCTTTATCAATGCCATCCGCACTCGTCGTAGTCCTTCCACTTCTCGTTATAGCGCAGCTCGTCCGCAAGCCTAAGGCAAATGAAAGCTACCGCGCCCGCGACAACGATCACCGCACCGATTATCGGCAGCGCTGTCTTAGCAACGGGTCCCATCTTTTCGCCAAATATCTTCTTTAACATGGTGTACCTCCTTGTGTATTACTGCTCGTTATTTTTTTCTTCTATCAACATTTTGTATAGCTCTCGCTTGGGAACTCCCGAAGCCTCCGCCGCCTGACGGCACGCCTCGGTCAGCTTCTCTCCCCCCGCGACAAGCTGCCTTGCAAGCTCCGCAGCCTGCTCCGCTGTCATTTTTTCATCTGGGGCATTCCGCGCGCCCTCGACTACTATGACGTATTCGCCGCGCGGCTCCGCGTCGTCGTAATAATGCGCCAGCTCGCCGAGCGGGGCGCGTATTACCTCCTCGTGAAGCTTTGTCAGCTCGCGGCACAGCGCGCCGTTTCTCTCCCCGCCGAGCCTTTCGCACAGGTCGGAAAGGGTCTGCCTTAGCTTGTGCGGCGCTTCGTAGAAAATGAGCGTGTGCGGCATTGCGGATATTTCGGCAAGCCGCTGCGCGCGCTCCTTTTTGTTTACGGGCAGAAAGCCCTCAAAGGTGAAGCGCTGCGTGTCTATCCCGCTCACCGCGACAGCCGCCACAGCCGCGTTGCAGCCCGGTATGACCTCGACGGGTATTCCCAGCTCGCTGCATTTTTTCACAAGATATACCCCGGGGTCGGAAATGCAGGGCATTCCCGCGTCGCTAACCAGCGCGACATTCTGCCCCTCGGACAAAAGCCCGATTATCCTCGCGCTCTTTTCCGCCTCGTGCGGCTTGTAGTAGCTGAGCATGGGCTTCTTTATCCCGAAATGCGTCAGCAGCCTCAGCGACACCCGCGTATCCTCCGCCGCGATACAGTCGGCGTTTTCCAGCGTTTCGATGCCGCGCGGGCTGAAATCGGAAAGGTTGCCTATCGGCGTGCCGACTATCGAAAGCTTTCCGTACTCACTCATAAAGCCGCGAATATTCCTCCGTATAAGATTTGTCGTCGTTTCGCAGTATCATGGGCTTCTCGACGATCATTCCCGATTTGCCGCCCTTTTTCCCCGTTATAAGGAACAGCCACGGCTTGTCAAGAACGCTGTTAAACACAAACGTTATCGACTTCGGCTCTATTTTGTTCGCCCTCATCGAGCATATGACGTCGCCCAGCCGCTCGGGGCGGTGGCACATCTTGAGCAGCCCGCCGTATTTCAGCAGCCTGCCCGCCGTCGCGCATACGTCGTCTACCGTGCACATGAGCTCATGGCGCGCGATAGCCTGCGGGCGGGAAGCCTTTTCAAAGCCCGAGCCGCTCGTCATGTAGGGCGGATTTGCCGTAACTATGTCCACCGTTTCATATGCCAGCAGCGACTGCGGCATATTGCGCAGATCCGCCAGAATGGGCTGAATGGTGTTCTCCAGATGATTTTCCTTTACCGTCATGCTCAGCAGCTCGATAGCCTCGGGCTGAATGTCCACGGCGTAAATAAGGTGCGGCATTACGTTCTTGCAGAATATCAGCGGGATTATGCCGCAGCCCGTGCAAAGGTCGCATACAATGCTGTCGGGTCTTACCCCCGCATAGTACGCCAGCAGGAATGCGTCGGTTCCGAAACGGTGATCGTCGGAAACGTACATTTTGATTTTTCCGAGTTCAAAGGTTTCCATATAATTTCTCTCCAATTTATCCAATTAGTATCTGCCCGTCGGGTACAACGATATTCTTGCGCTTTGCGCTGCTGAGGACAAGCGACATGATAAGCGACACCGGCCCTATTCTTCCGACAAACATTGTAAGTATCAGCAGGCACTTGCCGACTGTCCCCGCAAGAGCCGTCGCGCCCGCGCTGAGCCCCGTCGTCGAGAACGCCGACACCGCGTCGAACAGGCACTGCACCGCGCCTACCTTGCCGACGGTTTCCTCCGGCATTGAGAAATACAGCGCGATAAAGCATATCGCAACTGCCGTCATGGACAGCACCGAAAGGACAAGAGTTCTGTAAACCGTCAGCTTATCTATCTTATGACGGAATATCTCCACGTCATTCTGATTTTTCATGTATGAAACGACTGTCATGATAAGTACAAGAAGCGTTGTTACCTTTATACCGCCGCCCGTCGAACCGGGAGCCGCTCCCACGAACATAAGGAAGATCGAGCCGAGCTGCGTGAACTCGGACATATCCTCCACGGAAATGCTGTTAAAGCCCGCCGTTCTCGCCGTGACCGACGAGAAGAACGCATTGATCAGCTTTTCGCCGAAGCTCATATCCCCGAGGGTCGCGGGGTTGCGCCATTCGGCGATAAGGTAGAACAGCGTACCCGCCGCGATAAGCCCGAACGTCACAACAAGCACCGCCCGCGTATGGAGGCTGAATTTCTTCATTTCCTTGTAACGTATGAAGTTCTCCCAGACGATAAATCCTAGACCGCCGACTATTATCAGCAGCGCCAGCGTTATCAGCACAACGGGGTCGTCGCTGCAGGAGGTAACGCTCGAAAACTCGCCCTCCATGCCCATGAGGTCAAACCCCGCGTTGCAGAACGCCGTTATGCTCATGAAAAGGCTCATCCACGCGCCGTATGCGCCGTATTTCGGAATAAACACCGCCGACAGCACAAGCGCGCCGCACAGCTCGAAAATAAGCGAATATTTAACAATGCTGATGAATATGCGGCGCCCGCCCTCGAAGCTGCTTTCGGTGAGGTCGCCCGCGGCGTTTTTAAGGGTGCGGTAGCCCAGCTTTTTCCCCGCCGCGACGTTGAAAAACGTGATTATCGTAACGAACCCGAGCCCGCCTACCTGAATAAGCAGCGCAATTATTATCTGCCCGAAAACAGACCAGTGCGTGAACGTGTCGAAAACGACGAGCCCCGTAACGCAGGTCGCCGAGGTCGCCGTGAAAAGGCAGTCGAATATCGGAGTGAACTCCAGCGTTTTCGACGATATCGGCAGGCACAGCAGCAGCGTCCCCGCAAGAATTATTATCAGAAACCCAACGACAAGCGTCCTTGCCGGAGAGAGCCTCTTGGCCGCTTTGGCTATGATCGGCATTATTCCGCCTCCCCCTTAAATATCCCGTCTGTCACTGCTGCTTATTCTTGCTTACGGTGAGCGATGTGACGGTGATGGGCTCCGAGCCCGTATTTGAAAGCTTAAAGCGCACGTTTTCCTTCTTTTCCTTGATTATCGCGGTCACTTTAAGAACATTGTCCGACTGCTCGAGCACGGTGTAATTGAGCGTGTTTTCGCCCTTGTCGGTGGTAAGCGTTATCTTGCCGCTGCCGACGCCCTCGCCGTAAACCGTGAAGTAATACGCACCCGACTTGTAAAGCGTGGTGTAATTCGTGTACACCGCCGAGCCGTTCGGAAGCGTCAGCGTCACGCCCTCGCCATTGCTGCGGTCGGGGTCAGCCGTTTCCTCGTCAAAGCCGTTCCTTACCGCATGGGTAGTCGCGGGAATATCCGCGGCGGTGTAGGTCACCGTTCCGCCGCCCTCCGAAACGCTTAACCCCTTGTCAAGCGCCCACTGAACAGCCTTTTCGGTGCAGGCGTACACATGAACGGTACGATTGATATCGCCTATGCGGTGTATCCCGTCGAACCACATATCAAGGTTCTCCTCTTTCCCCGCAAGAATGATATCGGGCAGCTCGCCCTTGTCGGCGATAACCTTCAGCTTGGAATAGCTGGTCACTACCTCGACATCAAGGTCGTCATACAGGAACTGCGCCTTTACATAGCGCTCCCTTGCAAGGTTGAAGCAGGTCACGCTGTCAAAGTCGTCCTCGAGCAGGTCGATAGCGTCCGACATATATTTCGCGCCGAACGCGGAATTGCGGCTCTGCGGGATAGTGTAGCCGGTGTAAAGATAAATGTTGGAATAAAGCAGCAGCCCCGCCAGCGGCAGCGAATAGAACCAGTGAATTTTCTTGTCCTTCAGCCGAATAAGCTTTATGATGACCCATACGAAAAGCATGGTCGTGGTCGAGATGATTATTTTGATGAAGGTCTGCTGCGTGAGCATATCCTTCATCAGCTCGCCGTAGCGCATGGGAGCAAGTCCCATTATCATAGCGCTGACAAAGCGCTCTCCCCCGACAACAACGGGAACGACGCACAGCATGGTAAGCAGGTTTATCGCCGCGCCCGTGCATAGCGCCGCAAAGCTCTGACCCATTCCGAACCGCCCGCGGTAAATCACGAGAAGCCCCGCAAGCAGCGCCACAGGGTACATCACCTCGGTGTACCTGCCGTAGATAACGGTATCCGCGCGCTCCGCGTACAGCGACGACGTTGCCTTGAACGCAACGCTGACAACGAATATCGCGCCCATTACAAGCAGCGTGAACCACAGGAATACCGCGTGGTTGTCGTCAAGATACGGGCCGCTCTTCGGGTCGGCTTCGCCGCTCTCCGTAAGCACGGGCTGACTGTTCCTGCGCTTGTAATAAAGGACTATCCCCACGATAACGGCAACAATGCATATCGCGCCGAAGCCCCATGTTGAGGAGATGAAATAGAAAAGGTGTCCGATAAGCGTGTCGAAGAATTTCTCGAGCGAAACGCCCTCGCTTACCGAAAGCCCGCCGTCGCCCGTGCTGAATATTCTCGTGAACATTCGCTCGATGGTGTTGGTCGGGGTCTTTCCCTCGTCGATACGCCACAGCGCGCTCTGTATGAAGTTCTTCATGAATTTGTCGCCGATAAACCCGACGACTATCGCCGCGTAAAAGCCGGTAAGGCAGAAAATGCGCTTTTTCTTCATCGTGAAGAACACGACAAGCTCCAGCACCGCTCCCGCCGCAAGCAGCGCGAGCATTCTCCCGTGCGTCGCATACGCCGCAACCAGCGTCAGACCGCCCAGCACGGAGAATATCTGCTTTTTCACGGTAGACTTGCAGTCGATTGATTTATACATCAGCAGCGCGAATACCCACGGAAGAACGTTGCACATAGTTTCGTTCCATGTGTATTTCGTCAGCAGCATATAGCAGGGGTAAAGCCCGCAGATAAGCGCAAAAACGACGGAAGCCGACTTCTTGACCTCAAAGGCTTTCCGCGAGAGGTAGTAAATAATTACCGGCGCAAAGCTCATCAGAATGCCGTTTATTATCAGCATAAGGCGGTAGCGCAGATAGGGGTCGTCCGTAATGCCGAAAACGGGAATGTAGAACAGGCTCTGAAAATAACCGTAATAGCCGCCCGTCGATACCGTTGAGCGCCAGTCCAGCCCGTTGAAATAAGCCGCCACGGCGGTCACGCTGTATTCGTCGGGAGTAAGGTTGAATATGGTGGTGCAGAGCGTCATAAGTATATGCAGCAGCAGCGTGCCCGCATACAGGCATATCATAACGAACAACTCTGTCTTTAAGAACGCGGGAACAGCGCGGTTCCCTCTTACGCCGCCGACAGCGGCAGCTTCGCCGTTGTCGGGTATATTCTGCGGTTCTTCCGCAAACTCGCTCATGATTTTCCTCCGTTGGTTTTTTTGTTGTCAGCAGTAGATCTGTATCGGATAAAGTCGCGCGCACTCTCGCCGTAGGCATAAACCGTGTAGTCGTCGGTGCGTCCCACGACGTCGTAGCTTCCGCCCTCAAAGGGGGCTTCCGTTGCGCTCTCCGCCACAAGCAGGCAGGATTCGGGGACGGACTTGGGGTCGCTTGTTATAACGACCTGCGTCAGCGGGTCGAGGAACTGCACCAGCCCCGCCGTGCGGCTGTCCGTCTTATAAAAGACTATGCGCGGCGACTGCTTGTCATTATAGATAAGCGCCGAAATATCCTGCGCGGCGGAAATATACTCCTTGTTCGCCTCCGCCCGCTGCGGGAGATAAACGAACGCCCCGAACGCAAAGGCATACGCGGATATGCAGCAGATGAAGCCGGATATGATCTGCGTCCTGTGCCGCCTTGAACAGGCGGCGAACACCGCCATTAATGCGAACAGCGTTAATATGCAGGAGCTCATTATAATGAAGCTCGTCCCCGTCAGCCTGCTCCCCGTTTCCTCGGTCAGCCGCCACGGAAGAAGCCCCAGCACGGGGGATTGCCGCATATACCCGGCGCCGCTTACGACAGGATAGGTTATCACCCCGAAAAGCAGGCATACCGCACCATATGTTCCCGCGCCGTAAATTATGTGCCTGAGCTCCGCCCCGTAAAGGAAAAAGAAAGCAAGCACAAGAAAGACAGCAAGCGGCGCGGCGTTGTCGGTATATCGCCCGAATATGGCGAGGTCCTGAAGCTGCGAAATTTCCTCCGAGCCGAATTTGTACATTGCCGAAAGCAGCACAGACCCGCCCACCGCGAGAAACGCGTATATCGCAAAAACGGTTATGCGCGCGCTGTACTTATGCTTTACCGCGTCATATACCCTAGTTCCCCTTTCGGGAGAGGCTTTCCATGCGCCGATATCCTCCTTTATCCGCGAGGCGGCAATAACAACGAAAATCACCGCCGCAACAGCGCCCAGTCCGGCAGTCGAGGTCATAAAGGTGTAAATATGCCCGAACAGCGCCGCGAAGAAACGCCCCGCGCCGCCGCTCTCCGAAAAGGCCTCCAGCCGCCAAATCTCCGTATCGAGCGTGTTCCCTCCGACGGAGTTTTTCCAGACCGCCTGCCGAATGAACTGCGACGCGAAATTCTCCGCCGTAAATCCCGCGATAAGCGATATCAGAAACGCGGGAATATTCATCAGCTTTTCTCCGGTGGAAGCCTGCGCGATGATCACCGTAAGCGCCAGCGCGATAACGACCGCGATGAGCCGGGGGTGCGACGCGTAAGCGACCGCGCACATGAATCCGGTGAGCAGTGACATCGAAAACCGCGATGTGCTTTTGCTGCGCTGCCACGTTATCATAACGCACCATATCAGAAGCCACGGCATAAGGCTGCATACAGCCTCGTTCCAGATAAATTTCGAATGGCAGACATAGGTTATATAAAACCCGCAGCAAAGCGCCGTGACGGTCTTTTTCCGGACGCTCTCTATACCGAGCCTTGAGGCAATATTGTACGCTATCAGCGGAATAATGCTTATAATAACGCCGTTCATGACAAGCATTGCCTTGTACAGCGCATAGGGGTTCTCAAATATCAGAAACAGCGGCGTATAAAGCAGAGCCTGAATATAGCCGTAATAATACCCTATGCCGCTCATCAGCCCCGACCAGTCGTGACCCGAATAGAACGCGGCAATACTCGCCACGCCTATCTCGTCGGGGTGGACAGAGGGCAGCTCCATATACATCGCCAGCAGCGAATTTACCACGACCGAAATGGAAAACATGACGAACATAACGCCCTTGTCGCCAAAGGTGTCGTAAAATTGCCTTAAACGTCTGACCATTATTTTCTGATTTCCTCTTTTGTATAGCTGCAGCAGTTATAATTCGAGTAATTCGCGTTGGTGTTGTTGTATTCTATGCGCTTTACATGGAAAAGAGTTTCGTCCATTACCTTGCGGCAGCCCGAGATCGCGTCCGCAACCAGCCCGAAAATACCTATCTCTATACCCACGATAGCAAGCACCGCCATCAGCACGAGCGACTGTATATGTCCGCCGCCGTCGCCGAGGCAGAGGTAAACGATAAATCTTACCGCAAGGATAAGCGCCGCCGCGATAAATACCCCCGCAATGGCAAGGAAGGTCTTGAGCGGCTTTCTCATGACGTAGTTGCGGATTATCGTGCCGCTTGAGCGCTTTATATAGCCCCACATGGACTTGAAAAGGCGGCTCTTGCGAAGCTCGGGGTTGGTGTTTATGTCGACGGACATTATTTTGGTCTTGTCCGCGCCCGCGCTGATTATCGTTTCGAGGGTGTAGGTGTAGTCGGACAGGACGTTTAGCCGCATTGCCGCTTCTCTTGTGTAGCTTCTGAAGCCGCTCGTCGTGTCGATAACGTCTGTGCCGCTCGCCTTGCGGACAACGCCGCTGCCGAGCTTCTGGAGCTTTTTCTTCAGCGGGGAGAAATGCTCTATCGAATCCGTCCGCCTGTTTCCAATGACCATAGTCGCCTTGCCCTCGAGCAGCGGGCGCACCAGCTTCTCAATATCCGCGCCGCTGTACTGATTATCGGCGTCGGTGTTGACTATAATGTCCGCGCCGAGCCTCAGGCAGGCGTCTATCCCCGCCATAAAGCCCTTTGCAAGCCCCCTGTTGTGCACAAAGCTTACGATATGATGCACTCCGAGCTCCTTTGCGCGCTCAACGGTAGCGTCTGTGCTGCCGTCGTTGATGACGAGATATTCTATCTCGTCGATACCGTCTATATGACGCGGCAGGTCGTTTATCGTCACGTCAAGCGTTTCCGCCTCGTTATAGCATGGTATCTGGATAATAAGTTTCATTCCGTTTTTCCGTCCTTTATTATTTTTCTCCTGCGGCTGCTGCCGCTCCCCCAAAATATTAACCGATCATTCCCGGCAGTACCATCGTCACCGCCGCCGCTATCGCCGTTACAAGCAGTCCTATAACCGCCCTGAGCCATGACGGCTTCCCGCTTTCAAACAGCGCCTCGTAATATTCCTCGCCGAGGTTGTCGCCAAACCTTTTGCGTATCTTCAAAATCGACTTCACCGCGTGTCGGTAGTAAAGGTAATCCCCGAAAAGACAAAGCGCGACGGTCACGGCAAAATTAACGAAGCTGCACAGCATATAAACGCCGTTGAACCATGCGGGCACCGCCGTCGCGGAAATTACCCCCGCATACATCAGCAGCGACGGCAGCGAGGTCACCATCGTAAGCAGGATAAGCAGCAGCCCGAGCAGATCCATTTTGCGGTAAAACTGAAATATCGGCGAGAACAGCCCCGAGCAAAGGTTCATCGAAATGTATATCCGCTTACCGTTCGCCCTTTTTCTGAATGCGCTGAACGCCCTGCCGTAATGCATTGTGGAGGTCGCGGCATATGCCGTCAGCTCCCTCATGCTCACGCCGTCCGCCCCGCGCGTTTCGTCGTTCATGCTTTTAACAAGGCTGTTGTAATATTCCTCCACCGACTGCATTTCCTGCGAAAAGTCAAGCTCGGGAACGGGCTCTGCCTCCGGCGTTCCGCTTGGATATTCCGCGTGGTGAGGGTCCGTTTCGCGGGGCTCGGGGGGAGGCGTTTCATCGGGGAGATACCCGTTCCACGAAAAGCCCTGCGCGTGATATTCCTCAACGCCGCAGTGCCCCTTGGCAAGATAGCAGGCTCTGTGGTGCGGCGTTCCGCATATCGGGCAGACCACAACGTCCGCGTCGCCTGTAAACGGCGCCCTGCATATCGGACAAAGTTTATTTTCAAATCTTGACATCTGGCATTCCTTTCGATACCGCCGACGCGGAAAGGCGCGCCGACATCATATATCCGTAAGCCATATCGGACATCCGATCCGAAACAGCACATAAATATACAGTGTAATTATAACATATTCTGCGCCGCAATTCAACCTATATATCCCTCATTAATGTGAAAATCTGAAAAAATTTCTCCCGAAATGAAAAATCCCTCCCCCGAATATACGGGAGAGGGATATGTATTGCATTAATTTACCGCTTCAATTAAGCCGTGAGATCAGGAGTTGCCCTGTATAGAAGCGTTGATCTCGTCGATAGCCGCCTGAATAGCGGGGTTGTGAGTTTCGCGCAGCTGAGTGTAGCTCTCGCCGGTGAGATATACAAGGTTGGTGAGCGACTGAATGGGGTTCTCGGTTGCGGAACCATCGGATACGGTGCCAAGACCGCCCTTGAAGTCAACGATGGGAGTTACGGGGCTTGTGCCGTCCAGAGCTGTCAGAGAGTAGTAGAAGTCGATGTTATCTCTTGTCCAGCCGTAGTTCTCAATTGCCTGAAGCTTAGCGGTTTCGATAACCTTCTCGTCCTGTGCGGCGGTTACGGAGCAGTCGAGCCATGCAGCAACGCCGTCAGCGTAATCGGAGCCCTTGCACCACATCATAGCGTCCTGCTTGAGGGTTACATAGTGAGCGTCAGCCTGAGGATCCTTCGGGAAGGGAACGAACTTGATCTCGTCCTCGGCCCAGCCGTTCTTCTTAGCGTACTTTGTCAGAGTTTCTTCGAACACCCATCTGCCGCCGTCGCAGTAGAACAGGATCTGACCGTCAGCCCAAGCCTTGGGGTTAACGCTCCAGCCGTTCAGCTCATGTCTGGGGTAGCGGAGGTTTTCCTTCTGGAGAACAGCGAGCATATTGTTCTCAACTCTCTCGATAGCGGGATCGTAGAGGTTGTTTACGATCTTGCCGTCAACATTGCCGACAAGAGGAGTACCTGTCGAAAGAACGAAGTCGTTCTCGGGGTTATAGCCGTCGATAACGTATCTGTCGTCGCCGGACTCCTGCCACGAACGAGCGATCTCAAGGAAGGTGTCCCATGTCCAGTTGCCGTTCTCGAACAGCGTTCTGGGGTCATCTGCGCCAATATCGTCGATCATGCTGGTACGGTAGTACATCATGTCGTTAAGGGAGATCTCGTAGAACGCGCAGTACTGTCTGCCGTTGAGCTCGAACATCTTTCTGAGATCCTTTGTTGCAGCCCACTTTGCGGAGTCAAGGTCGATTATCTCGTCAACAGGCTGATATCTGCCCATCAGGACGCCATAGGGGAAGTCAAGAATCTCAAACGGGAAGAAGTCGGGGGAGTCATCAGCGGAAATTGCCGCGCCGAGCTTATCGTAGCGCTCTGCGTAAGCAACGGAAGTGTACTCAAAAATTCTGCCCTCGCGCTCGGGGTCGGATCCCTCGGTAGGAACGCCGTAAACGCTCTTGAACAGCTCAGCCGCGGGAGTAGTTTCGTCCATGTCCCACCAAGCCATCCACTTGATGCGTCTGTTTACGTTGAGGTCGGCATTGTCAACCTTGTCTGTGATCTCGCCTACTGCGCTCACAACATCATCGTTTCTTGCAAAGGTGGTTGTTGTCGCGGTTGTAGTAGCTGCTGTTGTTGTGGGAGCAGCGCCGCCGGAATTTCCGGTAGCAGGCGCGGACTCGTCACAAGCTGTCATGGAGAGCACCATTGCGCCCGTCAGAACAGCTGCTGATAAAGTCTTTAACTTGTTCATTAGTTTACCTCCGTCAGATTTCTGCGGCAGCGCCGCAGTCATAGGTTTTCTCATTCTTTATTATATCTCATTCCGCAGCGCTTTTCAATATCCAAATCACATAATAAACACATAAATTTTTTGTGCATTTTATCAGATTTTAAGGCAAATTTTACTTAAATTACGCACTTGATTTACTGTAATAATATTCCTTATCCGATCTGAAGGGTTTACCCGTAAAAAGGCTGCTGTTCCGCTGCCCAAAACAAAAGACCCCCCGAAAAAACGAGGGGTCTGTAAAAACTTCAATCAGAGATCAATCGATCGGAGATCAAACAAGCTCGATAACAGCCATCTCTGCTGCGTCGCCGCGGCGGGGGCCTATCTTGTAGATCCTTGTGTAGCCGCCGTTCTTGTCGGCATACTTGGGAGCGATCTCGTCAAATACCTTCTTGGCAACATCTTCCTTAGTGATGTAAGAAAGAACCTGACGCTTGGTGTGCAGGGTGTTTGCCTTGCCGAGGGTGATCATCTTCTCTGCCTCCGCGCGAACTTCCTTAGCGCGTGTAACGGTGGTCTCGATCTTTCCGTTCTCAAGCAGGAATGTAACCATGCCTCTGAGCATTGCTTTTCTGTGGTCGCTGGTTCTGCCCAGCTTTCTTGTACCTGGCATTTTTCATTCTCCTTTCAATAGGAATTGGTATATAAACCGATTAGTTGTTTTCGTCGGAAGGTGTTAAGTCGCAGCCGAGCGACTGGAGCTTTGCCTTTACTTCGTCGAAGGACTTCTTGCCGAGGTTCCTTACCTTCATCATATCCTCGGGGGACTTGTTTACAAGATCCTCCACGGTATTGATGCCCGCCCTCTTGAGGCAGTTGAAGGAACGAACGGACAGCTCAAGCTCCTCAATGGTCATCTCGAGCACCTTGTCCTTGCGGCTCTCTTCCTTGGTTTCCATGAGCTCCTGAGGATTGGTGTCGTCAGACAGCTCTGCGAAAAGCTGGAGCCTTTCGATAAGGATCTTAGCTGCATAAGAAACAGCCTCTTTTGCGGAGATAGTGCCGTCTGTCCAGATCTCGATTATGAGCTTCTCATAGTCGGTTCTCTGACCCACACGGGTATTCTCTACCGTGTAGTTACATTTAAGGACAGGTGTGTAAATGCTGTCGATCGGAATAACGCCGATAACGGGCTGGAGCTGAGCCTTGTTCTGCTCCGCAGAAACATAGCCCCTGCCTCTGTCGAGCGTGATGTCCATGTACAGCTTTGCGCCTGCACCGAGGGTCGCGATATGCATACCGGGGTCGAGGATCTCTACCTCGCTGTCGGTCTTGATGTCGCCCGCGGTGACCTCGCACTCGCCCTCTGCCTCTATATAGATGGTCTTGGGGGCTTCGCCGTACATCTTAGCTCTGAGTCCTTTGATGTTGAGGACGATTTCTGTAACATCTTCTTTAACACCGGGGATGGTGGAAAACTCGTGCTGAACGCCGTCGATCTTGACGGAAGTTGCAGCAACGCCCGGTAACGAGGAGAGTAGCACCCTTCTCAGGCTATTGCCTAAGGTGTTTCCATATCCGCTCTGGAGCGGCTCCAAAACGAACATTCCATAAGTTCCGTCAGACCTCAGCTTTGAGGTCTCTATATTGAGCTTTTCGATTTTTTCAAGCATTTGGTAACCCTCCCACTAGTTCGTATGTTAATTATCCTGTGCTTACTGCCGTATTCGCTGTTAATTTTAAATCACACTCTGCCTGTGCCTTTACTCAGAAGTATTGGCACAGAGCGCGTGTTTTAGACAAGGCGTGCAGGATATGAATTAAAAATAACTGCACTAAATATCTGTATGCTGAGAAGCAATTATTTAGAATACAGCTCGATAATTAAGTGCTCTGCGATCTCGAAATCGAGGTCGTCGCGCTGGAATGCACGAGTTACCTTAGCCGTAGCAGCTTCCTTGTTTACGTCGAGCCACATGGGAACGAGTCTGCCGCCGGCAACCTCTGCGATCTGCTCAAACTTCTTGCTCTTCTTGCTCTTTTCGCTCAGAGAAACGACGTCGCCTACCTTAACTCTGTAGGAAGGGATATCAACTCTCTTGCCGTTCACACAGAAATGACCGTGGGAAACGAGCTGACGAGCCTCACGACGGGTGATTGCAAGACCCATTCTGAAAACGATGTTGTCCAGACGGGACTCAAGCAGTCTTATCAGGTTCTCACCGGCGATACCTTCTTCCTTGGTAGCCAGCTCGTAGTAGTGGTAGAACTGCTTCTCAAGAACGCCGTAAACGAACTTCAGCTTCTGCTTTTCCTTCAGCTGGGAGCCGTACTCGGAAACCTTCTTGCGCTTGCCGCCGTCGGGGTTTCTCTTGGACTTCTTGTTTTCGGAATAACCAAGAACTGCGGGGCTGATGTCAAGTGCTCTGCACTTCTTTAAGATCGGGTCGCGATTAACTGCCATGATAAATTTCCTCCGTTATTTCAATAATAGTATTGAGTCAAGCGCACTCGAAAGCTTTCATAAGCCGTGCGCCGCGCCTTGTCGGGCGCTGCTCAACGCCGAGTAAACGAATAGCTCGGTTCGTGTAACGATCAGACGCGTCTTCTCTTGGGGGGACGGCATCCGTTGTGGGGGATGGGTGTAACATCCTTGATGAGCTTAACCTCAAGACCTGCTGCCTGAAGAGCTCTGATAGCTGCCTCACGGCCTGCGCCGGGGCCCTTTACGAATACTTCGACAGTCTTCAGACCATGCTCCATAGCAGCCTTTGCCGCTACGTCAGCTGCGGACTGAGCAGCGAAAGGAGTAGACTTTCTGGAGCCTCTGAAGCCCAGTTCTCCCGCGCTTGCCCAAGAGAGCACGTTGCCCTGAAGGTCGGATATAGTAACGATAGTATTGTTGAATGTAGACTGGATATGAGCCGCACCGTTTTCAACGTTCTTGCGCTCACG
>CAMERU010000034.1 GCA_945935925.1 uncultured Clostridia bacterium
GATAAGCGCCGTGCCGCCGCCCGCAACGATACCCTCCTCAACGGCAGCCTTTGTAGCCGCGAGAGCGTCCTCTATGCGGAGCTTCTTCTCCTTCATCTCAACCTCGGTAGCAGCGCCTACCCTGATAACGCCAACACCGCCGGAAAGCTTTGCAAGTCTTTCCTGAAGCTTCTCCTTGTCGAACTCGGATGTGGTGTTCTCGATAGCGTTTCTGATCTCGGTAACGCGCGCCTTGATGTCTGCCGCCTTGCCTGCGCCGTCAACGATAATGGTGTTCTCCTTTGTTACCTTAACCTGTCTTGCGCGGCCGAGCTGTGCGATCTGAGTATCCTTTATTTCAAGACCGAGCTCCTCGGTGATGACCTCGCCGCCTGTCAGGATAGCGATATCCTTGAGCATTTCCTTGCGTCTGTCGCCGAAGCCGGGAGCCTTGACAGCAACGCAGGTGAATACGCCTCTCAGCTTGTTGAGGATAAGGTTGGTGAGCGCGTCGCCGTCAACGTCCTCAGCAATTATAACAAGCTTCTTGCCCGCCTGTACGATCTGCTCGAGCAGAGGCAGGATATCCTGAATGGAGGAGATCTTCTTATCTGTGATAAGCAGGTAAGCGTCGTTTATCTCCGCTTCCATCTTGTCGGTGTCGGTAACCATGTAGGGAGAAATGTAGCCGCGGTCGAACTGCATACCCTCAACAACATCGCTGTAGGTTTCTGCGGTCTTGCTTTCCTCGAGAGTGATAACGCCGTCGGCAGTCACCTTCTCCATAGCGTCTGCGATAAGCGCGCCAACGGACTCATCGCCCGCGGAAACGGTGGCAACTCTCGCGATATCCGCGCTGCCCTGAACCTTCTTGGCGTTCTTCTTTATCTCATCAACAGCCGCGTCAACCGCCTTCTTCATACCCTTCTTAACTACCATGGGGTTAGCGCCCGCAGCGATGTTCTTCATGCCCTCGCGTACAAGAGCCTGCGCAAGCAGAGTAGCTGTCGTTGTACCGTCGCCGGCAGCGTCGTTTGTCTTTGTCGCAACTTCCTTGACAAGAGCTGCGCCCATGTTCTCGAAAGCGTCCTC
Organism: uncultured Clostridia bacterium; assembly: GCA_945935925.1. Classification (GTDB taxonomy): domain Bacteria; phylum Bacillota; class Clostridia; order Oscillospirales; family Ruminococcaceae; genus CAG-115. The sequence goes on from CAMERU010000034.1 coordinate 1,072, forward strand.
AAGCTCGATCTCCTTGGCGATGGTAACGCCGTCGTTAGTGATGAGCGGAGCGCCGAACTTCTTGTTTAGAACAACGTTTCTGCCCTTCGGGCCGAGCGTGATCTTTACAGTGTTTGCAAGAGTGTCGATACCTGCCTGGAGAGCCTTGCGGGCTTCCTCGCCGTAAATAATATCCTTAGCCATGATGTATTCCTCCAATTCAATCTATCAATATATCACTTAGCGGATTTTGCCGACTTCTTTGCGGGATCCTTTGCTTCCTCAACGACAGCGAGTATATCGGACTGTCTGAGGATAGAATACTCAACGCCGTCGACCTTAACTTCCGTGCCCGCATACTTGCTGATGAGCACCTTCTCGCCCACCTTAACGTTCATAACCACTTCATTGCCGTCAACCATTCCGCCCGGTCCGACTGCAACGATCTCTGCGATGGAAGGCTTTTCCTGCGCCTTTGCGGTGAGGATAATGCCGCTCTTTGTGGTTTCCTCGGCTTCAACCATCTTGATAACAACTCTGTCTGCCAAAGGTCTGATAGTCATATATATTTCCTCCTAAAAAAGATTTACAAGAGTTTTAGCACTCTTGCTTTCTGAGTGCTAATTATATTTTACCCAATATTCAAAAAAAATCAAGGGGTAATTGAACATTTTTTAACAAATTCGTTTGTTACAACAGAAAATATATAATCAAGGCACTCTAAATTAGATATTATGCACAAATGATTTATTATTGAATTATAAATGTAAATGTGATACAATTAAAATATGTGAAAGGAGAGTGTCATATGTTCGGACTGTTCGGAAAAAAGCCAAAGCTTGTGAAAAGCGAGGAGGAAAAACGCGCGGCGGAAATGCCCGTCAATAAAAAAGTGCAGTTTGAGCCGATGGCTCCCGCCGAGCTTGAAAAGGAGCTTAGCGCCGACGTGCGGAGCGTTCTGAAGCTCGCTCCCGTGAATTATTACGCGACAAAGGACCGCTACCTGCTCTGCACGCTGTATTTCGAGGAGGACTATTCCGAGGTGTATATGCGCTTTGAGCTGCGCCGCGACGACCTCCCCGTCGGAAAGACCCGAGTATATAAAATAGACCGCCTGCTGCTGCGCGATATCCTGCGCAAATTCGGTCAGAACATCAATATCGGAGAAAACAAATGAATAAAATAAGCATATTAGACACACCCGTTGATTTTGACAGAAACGACTTTTTCAGCCTGCTGTCGCTGTCCGTCGGCGCGTCCTATTCGTGGCAGAACGCCATGGGCGCCCTCGTTATCGGAAACAGCGGCTGGAACGTCGACGTGAAAAGCCGCACCGTAACATTCGGCGACAGGACCTTCCCCTGCGGTATCCTCGGAAGCGAGAACACCCGCGAATGCACATGGCTGTGGGGCTGGGCGAACACCGAGAGCAATCTCCCCGAAATGTTCCTTGCGCCCTCCCGCCGCGCGAAGCGCGCTCTCCCCTCCGTCCCCGAATTTACCGCCGGAAAATTCATGCTCGACGAACTGCACACGGGTCACAATCTCGCCATGGTCAGCGTCGGCGTTTCCGACAAAACCACCTGCTACTACCGCTGCCCGATCGACGACGAGCTGTCCATCTTTATTCAGATAGAGGATCTGCCCGACGAGGTGTTCGCGCCGCTCCCACTCGACGAGCTGGCTAAAATTTATCTTCGGGTCATCTCCTCTTTCATGTGCGACCACCGACTGCTCGCCGCGGGCTTTCTTCATCAGAACGGATACGAATTTTCCGAAAACGGCGCCACACTCACCGCGCGCGGCAACAGAGAACTTAAATTCACCTTCGAGGAAATACAGGGGATCTGCCGCGTTACCGACGTTAACCTCTCGTGAAGATTGAAAAATCCGCAAAATAAAGCGGAAAAATTCGTTTTCCCCCTTTATTTTTTCCCGTAAGTATGTTATAATAAGGTAATATAATAACTGTTTGTTCATTACAACTGCAAGGAGGCATGGTAATGGCTTTCTGTGACCTTAAGCCCGTTTCTGTCACGGACGAAAATACGGGGCTTACATATATCATCGGCAGCGTCTTTTCGGTGTGCCCGTTCGGCGCGAACAGCCCCAAGGTTTACAGCTGGGGACAGGTGCGTTCCATAAGCGCGTCGCGCGCCGGTATCGTTGTCGAAACAGAATTGTCGGCGTACACCCTGAAAAGCAAGCTTTTCTCGTCCACCGATGAGTATCTGCGAGCCATTGCGCTCATCGAGTGCGCTTACAAGAAATATAAGTTCGACTATGTGCACGAAAAGCGCCTTCTCCCGCTGAAATCGCTTTACAGAGAGTTCTCACAGGGCACGGACGCCTATATCGGAGAATGCGAGATAGACGGGAACGACGCCGCGAATGCGTTCATTTCGCTGATGAATGTAAAGCTCGTTAAGCTGCTTTGGCTTATTGCGCTGCTCATAATGCTGGTGACATTCGGCGCGCTGCATTACTTCGTCGGCGTGACCCGCGACAACCTGCTCTACTTTATCCCGATCGCCGCTGCGAGCGGCGGCATTATCACGCTGATAGTCTATCTGATCTGCCATTCCGTCGCAAAATCGAAATTCTACCGGATAGCGGACTGCGACCCCGCCGCCGACCTGAATATAACCTTTGTGGTGAGCAAGTTCGGCTTTGCCGCCTGCGAAAGCGCGACCTATCAGGGACGCGACCTTGTGCCGTGGAGCGAGGCGGATTACTTCATCGAAACCGACAAGATATTCATAATCTACAAGAGCAATTCCCCCATCGCGTTCATTCCGAAGAAAGCGTTCGGAAAGAAGTTTGCGGGCGGCGCTGCAGATATACTCGCCCTGAAGCTTGAGCAAAGATAAGGAGAAAACCGTGGGTGTTATAAAAAGCGAAAAAATTGAGACCGCCGAAGGGAGCGTCGTACTCGTATCCGTGACCGACGGCGCGGGAATAATCGGCACCTGCTCCGCAGGTCATATCCCGATGAACTCCGACGAGGCGTCGGTGACAAGGCTTTTTTATATGGGAAACGACCCTGTCGTAAGGCTCGTCTGCCCCAATCACGGCAGCAGGCGCAGCGATAAGCTCGCGTCGCTCTGCCCGGGCTTTGAGGGCTCGGATATAAATCTGCGCGAGGCGCTTACCGAATCCTTCGACAAGCTGACGCGCGGCGAATCGCTCGAGGCGGGTCTGCACGACCTGTTCCCGCTTCTTCAGGACGGAGTATATGCCGTTTATACCTCGGATTATTACCCCACCGACGGAAACGGTACTTTCTTCTGGGGCGCATACAACATCTCCCACGAGGTGCGCGGAACAGCCGAAAGAAACCGCGTTATCGGCAAGGATCGCACCTATAAACCCTGCTTCCTTATCCCGAGCGAGCCGCCGGGACACTACTCCCCCAAAATAAAGGCAACGACCGACGAGGCGGTAAAAACGCGCCGCTGTCAGGGCATAGCGTTCCATCTCACCGGAATGTTCTCCGTGCTTCTTAAAGGACATCACGGCGCCGTTTCCTGCGTGGAAAAGGACATACCGTTCAAGTGTGCCGTCATCGAAAAAATAACCGAGCCGTATATCGACCCGCCGCTGCCGCAGGTCCCCAACGACAGCGAGCAGCCCGCTCCCGCGCACGAGGGAATAACCGGCTTCCGCAGCCCCTCCGTAAAGGTGCCGCTGGAGCTGTTCCCGTGGGAAATGCTTCTCAATATCCTCGGCGGAAGAGCGGAATATAAGCCCGAGCATTTCAATGTGCTGCTCAAAAAGCTCAATACCGTCCGGAAAAAATCCGTCACCAACAACGTTATCCCGAGAAACGTCCTCGAAAAAAGCGAGCGTATGCCCGACATAGAAATGATGGAGAGCACCGGCGCGATAAGCGGGCTTTCCGACGAGCAGCTTGACGCTCTGCTCGCGGGCGACACCGAATACGACGGCAGCGTTATCATTTCCCCCAATCTTTATTCCAGCATGATAACCGCGTGCAGCTATCTCCAGTTCACCGACAAGAACAGATTTATCGACTTTGCGATAAAAGCCATGTCCCGCCCCGAGCTCGGCGCAACGCACGAATACATCGCCCGCCGCGCCTCTGCCGTCGCAAACAGCGCCAAGCTTTACAAATTCTTCAAGGACGCTGTGGGAAGCGGCGATATCCGCTTTGAAAAGATAACCGCCGCCGCAAACAGATACATCGCCGACTATGAAGCGGCAAATAATTAATTTTAATCACCGAGGTATGATATGCCGATAGTTTTTGATGAGAAAAAAAGAGTTTTCAAGCTCGACACCCCCAACACCACTTACGCGTTCCATGTGACAAATTCAAACAACCTTATCCACCTGTATTACGGCGCGTATATCCCCGAAACGGATATCACCCACATGATGCGCATACCGAACGACGAGCCGTTCGTCCCCGCCGTACACGACGCAATGGGTCCCCACAGCTTCGACTGCGCCGCGGTAGAGTTCCCGACAAGCGGCGTTGCCGATTTCCGCGAGCCTTGTATGCAGCTTATGGACAAAAACGGCATGAGCGCCTGCGAATGCTACTACGAGGGCTATAATATCTGTAAGGGCAAGAAAAAGCTCGAGGGTCTCCCCGCGACCTACGCGAATACCGACGACGAGGTGACAAGCCTTGAGCTGTACTGCAAGGACCCGCTGAACGGGCTTCAGATAACGCTCCAATATTCCGTTTTCGAGAAGCTTGATGTCATCACGCGCTCCGTAAAGGTTCGCAACGGCGGCAGCGACCCGATAGAGCTGCGCAGGCTGCTCAGCACCTGCGTCGAGCTTGACGGCAAGGACTACGACATGATAACCCTCTACGGAACATGGGCAAGAGAGCGCCATGTCCAGAGGAACCCGCTCCACTTCGGAAAGCAGCTTGTCGACAGCTGCCGCGGCTCGACAAGCCACGCCCACAACAACTTCATTGCCGTCGTCGACCACAAGGCGACCGAGGACTACGGCGACTGCTACGGCTTCGCGCTGTGCTATTCGGGCAGCTTCGTTGCAGGCTGCGAGGTCAATCAGTACGAAAAGACCCGCGTTTTCTCGGGAATAAATCCCTATGATTTCAGCTGGCACCTTGAATGCGGCGAGGAGTTCCAGGCTCCCGAGGTCATCATGGTGTTCTCCTCCGAGGGCATCGGAAGCATGAGCCGCACGTTCCACGACGTAATGCGCAACAACCTGACGCGCGGCAAGTGGAAGGATATCCGCCGCCCGATACTCATCAACAACTGGGAAGCCACATATTTTAACTTTGACACCGAAAAGCTGCTCGACATCGCGCGCGAATCCGCCAAGGCGGGCATTGAAATGCTGGTTATGGACGACGGCTGGTTCGGTCACAGAAACGACGACCGCTCCTCTCTCGGCGACTGGTACGTCAACGAAAACAAGATAAAGGGCGGCTTAAAGTACCTTGTCGACGAGGTAAACAAGCTCGGGCTCAAGTTCGGTATCTGGTTCGAGCCGGAGATGATATCCCCCGACAGCGAGCTTTACAAGGCTCACCCCGACTGGTGCATACATATCCCCGGCAGACCCCGCACCACCGCGCGCTCGCAGCTCGTTATCGACTTCTCCCGAAAGGAAGTCCGCGACTATATCTATGAGCAGATGTACAGGATACTCTCCTCTGCGAACATCGAATATGTCAAGTGGGACATGAACCGCCAGCTCACCGAGGTAGGAAACGAAGTCCTCCCACCCGAAAGGCAGCGTGAGATATGGCACCGCTATGTCCTTGGCGTTTACGAGATACAGGAGCGCCTGCTCACCGACTTCCCCGACCTGCTGCTTGAAAACTGCGCGGGCGGCGGCTCGCGCTTCGACGCGGGTATGCTGTATTACTCCCCGCAGATATGGACGAGCGACGACACCGACGCCATAGAGCGCCTGAAAATACAGTACGGCACCTCGCTGTGCTACCCTTGCTCCTGCTTCGGCGCGCACGTTTCCGACAGCCCCAACCACTGCGTCGGGCGTATCACCCCGTTTGAAACAAGGGGCAGAGTAGCCATGGTAGGGACATTTGGCTACGAGCTTGATATCACGAAAATATCCGACAACGACAAGCAGAATATCCGCAGCCAGATAGAGGAGTTCAACAAATACAACCCGCTCATCAGAACGGGCGACCACTACCGCCTCGGAAACCCGTTCGACAACGACCGCTTCGACGCGTGGATGTTCGTCGCAAAGGACAAGAGCGAGGCGCTGCTCGAATATGTTCAGGTGCTCAAAGAGCCGAGCGTGTTCCTCCACAGGCTCCGCCTTGCAGGGCTGAAAAAGGGCGCATATTACAAGCACGAGGAAACAGGCAGGGTGTACTCCGCCGAGGTGCTCATGAACAGCGGCTTTGACATTCCGTCGCTCTGGGGCGATTTCCAAAGCTATATCGCGCATTTCATACTTGTAACATAACACTATATTTTTTCAGGAGGCAGTATCATGAGGCTAAGAAACCAACTTCTCTCGGCACTGCTCGCGGCGTCACTGATGATGACGGGCTGTTCTTCCGGTCAACCCACGGCGGTGGGCGGCGATATGCTCGAAAGCGTTTCCGGAGAAAGCACTCCTGCGACCGTAACCTCGGGGTCAACAGGGCAGAATGCCGATACTTCGGTAAATGACCCCGTAAATTCGGATACAGCGGTGAATAATTCCACGCAGACAGATCCCGCCGAAGAAAGCTCGGACATCGGACAGGACAACAGCACGCCTGCCACCGACAGCGCCTCCTCTGCCTCCTCCTCTGTATCGGCTTCCTCAACGACAGCCGGCAGTAACACTTCCGAAACGACTGTTACGACCAACAAGCCCGTTACGACCGAAAAGCCCGTTTCCACAACTACCGGCGGAAACACGAACTCCAAGCCCACCGGAAACGGTCTGACCGAATCGGGCAGCGGCTCGGAGGGCACGACCTCCTCGGGCAGCTACAACTACGGCGAAGCGCTTCAGAAGTCGCTGTTGTTTTATGAGTTACAGCGCAGCGGCGATATCGACGAAAAAACCGCCCGTACCAACTGGCGCGGGGACAGCGGCATGAACGACGGCGCGGACGTTGGACTTGACCTGACGGGCGGACTTTATGATGCGGGCGACAACGTGAAATTCAACCTACCCATGGCATACACCGCCGCAATGCTGGCATGGAGCGTGTATGAGGACAGGGACGCTTATGAAAAGAGCGGTCAGCTGGAATACGCCCTCGATACGATAAAGTGGGTCAACGACTACCTTATCAAGTGCCACCCCTCCGAGAATGTGTATTACTATCAGGTCGGCGACGGCAACAAGGATCACTCATGGTGGGGCGCCGCCGAGGTAATGCAGATGGAGCGTCCGTCATTCAAGGTCGACCTTAACAACGGCGGCTCCACTGTCGCTGCGGAAGCGGCGGCAAGCCTCGCGGCGTGCGCGGCGGTTTACAAGAGCGTCGACAAGGCGTACTCCGACAAATGCCTTACCCACGCAAAACAGCTCTACAAGTACGCGGAAACCGTGAAAAGCGACAGCGGCTACACTGCCGCAAACGGCTTCTATAACTCGTGGAGCGGCTTTTACGACGAGCTCACATGGGCGGGAGTATGGCTCTATATCGCCACAAACGACAATTCCTACCTTAATAAGGCAAAGGAATACGAGCCAAAATGCGGGGGCAATTACAAGTGGACAATGTGCTGGGACGACACCTACACCGGCGCGGTCTGCCTTCTCGCAACGCTTACCGGAGAGCAGAAATACAAGGACAAGATCGAAAAGAACCTCGACTGGTGGACAACAGGAACCGGCGGCGAACGCATAACCTACTCCCCGAAAGGGCTCGCATGGCTCGACTCGTGGGGAAGCCTCCGCTACGCAACTACGGCGGGATTTGTCGCCGCGGTATATGCCGACAGCGGAAAGTGCTCCGATACCAAGGCAAAGACCTATTGGGATTTCTGCGAGAGCCAGATAAACTACGCCCTCGGCAGCACGGGCAGGAGCTTCGTGGTCGGCTACGGCGACAATGCCCCCGAGCACCCGCACCACCGCACCGCTCAGGGCTCATGGAGCGATAACATGAACGAGCCCTCGTCCCACCGCCACACGCTCTACGGCGCGCTTGTCGGCGGCCCCGACGCCAACGACAGCTACACCGACACGGTATCCGACTTCAACAAAAACGAGGTAGCCGACGACTACAACGCGGGCTTCACGGGAGCGCTCGCCAAGATGTACAACAAATACGGCGGCAAGACGCTGAAAAACTTCGGCGCGGTCGAAGAAGTCGGCGAGGAGCTCTATGTCGAGCAGCGAATAAACGCGCAGGGCAGCGGCTTCATGGAGATCAAGGCTATGATCTATAACAAGACCGCATGGCCCGCCCGCGTGACCGATAACCTTGAGCTAAGATACTTCGTTGACCTCTCCGAGCTTTACGAGGCGGGAAAAAGCGCCTCCGATGTTCAGGTAAATATGAATTATTCCGACGGCGCAAAGTACGGCGGGATATACGAATGGAACAAGGATAAGCACATTTATTACGTCATCATTGATTTCAGCGGCGTGAAAATATACCCCGGCGGACAAAGCGCATATAAGAAAGAGGTGCAGTTCCGTATGCTCGCGGACGGCTGGAACGCCGACAACGACCCGTCCTTCGCCGAGCTCGTCGGAACGAACGGCTCGGAGCTTATCCGCGCGGCGCACGTCGGTCTGTATGAGGACGGCGCTCTCGTGTTCGGGACGGAGCCCGACGGCAAGTCCGCAGGCGCGCTGAAGCCCGTTTCCACGACAAAGCCCGTTTCCACAACCGGCAGCAATGGCAGCAACGGTAACAACGGCGGCAGCACGGCAGGCACTGTGTCAACATCAAAGCCGGGCGATCCCTCCGCCGAAAAGGGCGGTCTGTCCGTAACGCTCGATCAGTCCGCGGCAGGCGGAAGCGCCAACACGATACAGTTCACGCTGAATATCACCAACGGAACGGGCACGGCGATAGACCTGTCAAAGCTGGAGATAGACTACTTCTTCACCTGCGACGGGAACAGCGACCTTAATTTCTGGTGCGACCACACCGCAGTCAGCGGCTCGAGTTACGAAGCCCTCACCGAAAAGGTGAGCGGAAAATTCAAGAGCGCGAGCGGAAGCAATACCGACACCAAATGCGCAATAACCTATTCGGGAGGAACGCTGGAAGCGGGCGGCTCGCTCACTCTTCAGGTAAGGATAACGCGCGCCGACTGGACGGAATTTAACCTCGGAAACGACTATTCCGCGGGAAATGTAAACAACATCTACATATTGAAAAACGGCTCGCCCATTTTCGGGAGCAAGCCGTAAGGATACGGAGGGATAGCCTTGGCAAAACGCGGCGACCGTAACAAAAAGGATAAAGAGCTTGAGCGCACCATAATGCGCAACTGGATAATATGCGGCGTTTCGCTGGCGCTTATCATCCTGCTTTATTTTATAAGTAAATAAAGGCAAATCAATTCGGGGCAGCTTCCAAAAGGAGCTGCCCCGATCGTTTATATAAGTCATACACCCAAAAACGGACTGCCCGCATAGCGCCGCGTAACAGCGTCCATAAATGCCTCGGAAAAAACTCCGCCGACAGGTATCTCGCTGCCGTTCTTCATGACAACGCCCGTCTTGTTTTTAATGTGCGCTATCTTGTCAAGGTTGATGATATAGCTTCTGTGACAGCGGCAGAAACTGTCCGGCAGCAGCTTCATCATGTCAGCCACCCTGCCGTAACAGCATTCCTCGCCGCTCTCGGTGAAAATGCGCATCTGCCGCCGCTCGCTCATGATGTATATTATCCCGCCCGCGTCGATGTAGGAGGTATTGCGGCTGCTGCCGACGGGAATAAGAACGCCGGCGCGCTTTTCGGCGCTCTTGAGCTTTGAAAGCGCCGCATTCAGGTATTTGTCGTTAACGGGCTTCGCAAGGAACGCCACAGGCTCGCTCCCGACGGGACAGTCGAAGATCGCCTGAGAAAAGTCCTCAACATAGCCCGTGACAAAAACGATCTTTATTGACGGGTCTTTCTGCCTTATTTTTTTCGCCGCTTCCAGCCCGCTCCCGTCCTTGTTCACTATATCAAGGAACACCGCGTCCGCACGCTCGCCGCCCTGAATATGAAACATAAGCGACGAAAGCGTTGTAAACACCTCAACAGACCCGACATTGTCCGCCGCCGATATCCTGCGCGCAAGATCCTCGGCAAACAAAACATTGTCATCACAAATAAAATATTTCACGCAATATCCCCCCTTGTTTAATATATTATATCAAAATAATCAATAAATGTCAATAAATTGATTACAATTTCGGGGCATTTGGTTACATTTTTATACAAAATCCCGAAAATAATGTTATAATGTCGATGGGATAAACGAAAAACTTATCGCTGTAATAGGCTCCGCTTGCCGGCAGGGCTTATGAATTTTTTCGTTATCTCGTTATCGCATGGTTTGTTGAATTATTTTGCCCCTGCTTTTATGCAGGGGCGCCTTTTTTGTTGATGTTGCATATAATTCTTCTGTGAAGCGGCTGTTAAGCGGCATTTATTTTGTGCATTATAACGAAAAATCACTTCCCGCTGTTATACATTAAGAATTATTCGGCATTTCCACTTGATTTTTTTGCGAAAATAGAGTATAATATCAGAAGTGAATAAATGCTCTCGCTTATGGGGACAGACCCTGTGCAACAGAGTGCTGTGAACCATGTCAGGCGGGGAACCGAGCAGCATTAAGCGGATATCTCTGTGTGCCGCAGTCAGCCTGTTCCCATAATCGAGAGCATTTGTTTTTTTGCCAAAAATTACAGCGGGAAAGGCGGGGTGAAAATGTATCTTGCGTTATACAGAAAATATCGTCCGAAAACCTTTGACGATGTTATATCTCAGGAGCATATCACCACCACGCTGAAAAATCAGATAACAAACGGCACGACCGCCCACGCCTACCTGTTCACCGGCTCGCGCGGAACAGGCAAGACGACCTGCGCGAAAATTCTCGCCATGGCGATGAACTGCCTCTCCCCCCGCGGCGGGAACCCCTGCCTCGAATGCGAGAGCTGCCGGCAAATCGCCGAGGGCGCGGTTACAGATATAGTGGAAATGGACGCCGCCAGCAACAACGGTGTCGACGACGTGCGCGCTCTGCGCGACGAGGTGGCATACACCCCCGTCAGCTGCAAGTACCGCGTGTACATCATCGACGAGGTCCATATGCTCTCCATAAACGCGTTCAACGCGCTGCTTAAAACGCTTGAAGAGCCGCCGCCCCACGTTAAGTTCATTCTCGCGACAACGGAGCTTCATAAGGTCCCCGCGACCATAATATCCCGCTGCCAGCGAATGGAGTTCAGGCGGATAGATATACACGACAGCGCCGAAAGGCTGCTCGCCGTTGCCGAAAAAGAGGGCGCCGCCCTTGACGCGGACGCCGCCGAGCTCATCTCCCGTCTCTCCGACGGCGGTATGAGAGATGCGCTCTCCGTGCTTGACCGCTGCCTTACCGCCGACGCGCGCATTACAACGGATACCGTTCGTGAATACGCGGGCGTTGCCGATAACAGGCACCTTTACAGCTTCACCGAAATGATAGCGAACGGCGACGCGTCGGGCTGCATAAAGCTCCTCGCCGAGCTGCACAGCCGCTCAAAGGACATCGCGCGCATAATCGACGAGCTAAGCATGACCTTCCGTGACCTCATGCTCTATAAAACGATACCCGCCGATAAGGAGCTGCTTTCCGCAATGCCCTGCGACCACGCGGAAATTGCAAGGCTTTCGGAAATGTTCCCGCTTGAGGACATACTGCGCTGCCTTACTCTGCTGCGCCAATGCGCCGACAGTATCGGAAAAACCAAGCAGCGCCGCACCGTTGCGGAAATGTGCCTTGTAAGAATGTGCCTTAAACTGCCCGTGCAGGACGAAAGCGCACCGCGCACTTCCCCTGCCGCAGCGCGCCCCGCAGCAGACCGTGCGCCCTCCGCGCCGACAGGTCATCAGGCTGCTCCCGCGCCGGTCACCTTCGTCGAGATACCGCAGGAGAAATTCGAGCCTACGCCGCTCAAGGATCTCTCCCCGCAGAACGCCGCGAATTTAAGCCGCATACGCGAGCTTCGCGCCGACACCGAGAAAACCCTCAAGCAGGCAAACGCGCTGCGCAGCAATGCCTCCGCGAACGATACGCGGGAACAAGCGGAAATGCAAGCCGTTCGCGCACAGGAGGACAAGGAGCCCGATGTTTTCGCGCCGCCTCCCGTTATGAACGCAGCTCCCGCCGCGCCGCAGGATAATGCCGCGCCGCTGCCCGAGGAACCGCCCGCAGAGTACATTCCCCAAAGGGAATTTGAAACCGCGCCGCCCACCCGACCCGAAGCGCCCGAGCCGAAAATACAGCCCTCAGCGCCCGCGAACGCGGATATTAAGCCGAAAGCCCCCGCGCCTGCCCCCGAAAAAACGGAAGAAGCGCAGGATAAGCCGAAAGCCGCCGAAAATGCGCCCGTTACCGAAAAGGCAGCGCTCCGCAGTATAACCCCCGAGGAATGGCACAGCGCACTGGACAAGATATCCGATGTAATGCTGCTCGGCTCGACCGCCCGTATCGAGGGAGATACGCTCGTCGTGAGCGTGCCGACGGTGTTCGTCGCGGACAAGCTCTCCTCCAATCCCGAGGAGCAGCGGATAAAAACCGAGGAAATATGCGAGGCGCTCGGGGTAAAAACTGCCGTGCGCTTTGAATGCTCCGCCGCAAGGGCAGCCGCTTCCGCACAGGCGGAAAATGACAACAAGGAAGTCAGAAAGCTGTTGAATAAAGCTGAACAGCTTGATATAGAAGTAATTATTAAGTGAAAGGAATTTTACTATGAAAGCAAGATTACCCAGAGAATATCAGAACTCAACTCCTAACATGAACCAGATGGTAAAGAAGGCTCAGAAAATGCAGGAGGATATCGCCAAAGTGCAGGAGGAGCTTGAAACCAAGGAGTTCAGAAAGCAGGTAGGCGGCGGCGCGCTTGAGCTCGTTATGACAGGCGACAAGCAGCTCAAGTCCGTTACTCTCAAGCCCGAGGTAGTTGACCCCGAGGATATTGAAATGCTTCAGGACCTCATCATAAGCGGTGTAAACGAGATACTCAAGGAAGTTGACGACTACGGCGCGGCAGAAATGGAAAAGGTAACAGGCGGCGTTTCCTTCCCCGGCTTCATCTGATCTTATCCACAGAATACATGAGCGGTCTTGCCGCCGAGTCGATCGGTAAACGGAAAGACCGCTCTTTCTGACAAATGGACAAAAACACAAAAGCGCTGCTCTCCCTCCCTGCCGTCAGGTTTGCGCCGTTTTTCGCGGCGGGACTTCTCGCCGGATATTATTTTCTTTCGGTGTGGATACTCATTGTCGTTGCCGCGGCGTTATTCGCACTCTCCGTTATAAAGCTGAGAAAAGCCGTGCTGCAGGCGGCGGGACTGCTCGCGGGTCTGCTCGTGATGACGCTGTATTCCGCGCTGTACATCGCGCCGATAACCGAATACAGCGGAAAGACCGTGCGCGGCGAATTGTTTATTGAGGAAATAAGCAATTCGCAGGACAGGCAGCAGGTCACAGCCGAAATTAACCTCGGCGGAAGAAAGACCTCTTTGCGCGTTACCGGTCAGATAAACGCAGCAGTCGGAGATATCGTCACGGCGGACATAACCCTTTCCCTCCCGCCCGAAAAATACCGCACCGCAGAGCTCACCAACGGCGTACTGCTCTACGGCACCGCCGGGAATGTCAGCCGCACCGCGCACTGCCTGTCCCCGAAAACGGCGGCGGGTTTGCTTCGGGAATACTGCATCTCCAACGTGAAAAGCTGCTTTGACGGGGATATGGAGGCTGTGCTGCTTTCAATGATGTTCGGCGACAGCTCGCAGCTCACCGCGCGGCTCGAGGACGCGTTCGCAGTCAGCGGCACTTCGCACTTCACCGTCGTTTCGGGAACGCATTTCTCAATATTCGCCGCCATACTGCCCGAATTGCTTTTTAAGAAGAAAAAACGCGTCGGCGCGCTTATCTCCGTCGCGCTTGTCCCCGTAGGGATATTGTTTTTCGGCGCAACTCCGTCCGTTCTCCGCGCGGGAATAATGCTGCTGATACTTAATTCGGCGCCGCTTTTCTGCCGCCGCTCCGAATGTCTTAACAGCCTTTGTTTCGCTGCTGCGGTAATAATGCTGTTCTCCCCGCTGACTGTGCTCGACGCGGGCTTTGCAATGTCCGTGCTCGGAGTGTTCGGCGCGGCGGTAGTCGGCACGAGAATAAGCGCTGTCATCTGCCGCAGGATAAACCGCCCCCTGCTCAAAAAGGCGGCAGGTGCTTTTGTTATCTCCGCCTGCGCCGTTATCCTAACCGCACCCGTAAGCGTCGCGCTGTTCGGCGGGATATCGCTCGTCGGGGCATTCCTCGCGCCGATACTGCTGCCGTTTTTGTCGGTGGGAATGGTGCTCGTTTTGCTGCTCGGCTTCACGGGGCAGGCGGTTTTCGCCCTTGCAGCGGTGCCGTCCGCGGCAGTGCTGACCTATGTTCCGCTGTTTTTCGGACAGATTCGGCAGTTCTGGCTGCCGCTGGATTTCGGCGGAGCCGCCTATATCGCGGGTTTATCGGCTGCAATGGTCGTAACTGCGGCGTTTTTCGGTGATGAATTTCACAGGCTCTGCGCGGATATGTTCGCGCTGCTGACCGCCTTTTCGGTGGCAATGTCGCTGTTCTCCCGCGAAAACCGTCATGAAATAAACTTCGTCAGCAGCGGAAAAAGCGCCGCCGCGCTCGTATGCATAAAAGACGAAGCCGCGCTGCTCATAAGCGGCAGCGGAAGCGGTATCACCCGAACGGCGGCGGAATGCCTCCGAAAAAACGGGATAACGCACGTCAGCTTCATTTCCGCGCCCGAGGCAGACATCAACGGCTCCTATTCAATAGAGGAGCTCGCTGCGCTGTTCGGCGCGGAAAGGATAGCCACAACGCAAGCCGCCGCAAATGCCCTGCGGCGCAGAGATACCACGGCAGAAGTGACCGCCGGAGAGGGAATTATCAATATTTCGGGAACAACGCTCGCCGCCGCGAAAACAGGCAGCGACTGCCGCGAGGATATCGTGCTGTTCAGCGGGTATAAGCGCAGCGTCCCCGAAAATAACGCAGGGATCGCCGTGTATTTCTCCGCCGCGCAGAAGCTGCTTCCCGAAAACGGGGTGAATATCGGAGAGCAAAAGGAGTTCACGCTCATGCTCAATAAAAATGAAGAGGTTTCCCTGACCCTGAGATAAAAGAGGTATAATATGTCAGAATTTATTTCCGCGCCGCTCGCTCTTGCGGCGGAACAGTTCGCAAAGCTGCCCGGCATCGGCATAAAGACCGCGCAGCGGCTCGCCTATCATATGCTCAATCTTCCCGCCGAGGAAGTCGAGGATTTCGCGCAGTCGCTGATAAAGGCGCGCCGCGGCGTGCAGCTGTGCAAGTGCTGCCAGAACTTCACCGACCGCGAGTTGTGCGAGCTTTGCTCCGATGACAACCGCGACAAAAGCGTTATCTGCGTCGTCGAATCACCGAAGGACGTTTCCGCGTTCGAACGCGCGGGCGGCTACGACGGGCTGTACCACGTCCTCCACGGGCTGCTTTCTCCTATGGACGGGGTTACCGCAGAGGATCTGAAAATAAAGGAGCTTCTCGCAAGGCTCGGCGGCGCGCGCGAGGTCATCATGGCAACAAACCCCACCGTTGAGGGCGAAGCTACCGCAATGTATATCGGCAGGCTGATAAAGCCTATGGGAATAAAGGTGTCCCGCCTTGCTTACGGTCTGCCCGCAGGCTCCGCGCTCGAGTTCGCCGACGACGTGACGCTGCTCAAGGCGCTCGAAAACCGCAACGAGCTCTGATACCGCTTTGAACACATAAAAATCCCCGTGAATGCTTTTCACGGGGATTCAGTCTGTCGAAAAAGTCTAAAGACTTTTCCGACAGGATCTCCGCTGACGCGGAGGTCGGCACGGCTAACGCCCTGCCGAGCCGTCCCGCCTGCGCGCAAAGCCGCTGCGCGGCTTCACACTTGTCGGGACAGAGGTATTTTTGGGGCGGGAAACCCGCCCCAAAAATGTATTTAAAAGCCCGCTGCGCGGGCGAATCTTAGTTTTTTGACAAGCTGAATCCCCGTGAATGCTTTTCACGGGGATTTTCTGCGCAATTGTGAAATTATTTGTGCGACGGATTTTTTGCAACCGCCTCTATCGCAGAGGCAACGGTAAAATTAAGGTCGACCGTGTTCTGCCTGATAGTTGAGTCAAGCTTGGAGAAAAGCTCTCCGTTGTGCGTGCTGACATACTTTGCGGGCAGCTTGTTAAGCGCTATCGCTTTCATATCCTCAATACAGCGCTCGCATTTGCAGCAGTTCTCTGCCTTCAGCATTTCCGCAAGCCTTTCGTCAACAAATCGTTCCATCATGTTTACAAGAGCCATAATATCCTCCGTTCCAAAAATGCCTTACATTTATTTTAGTACAAATTTACCGCTTTGTCAATACTTTTATGCAATAAATTTCACCGACCCGTAAAAATCAGCGGATAATGCTCGGAGTATCATGAGGCAGGAATTGTCCCTTGCCGCCTTGTTGTCGTTGATTATCCGGGAGCACGTTGGTCAAAGCGCAGCGTATCAAATTAAGCCGAATGAGTATGCGCGTTTTGAATGGGGCGAATTAATAAGCGTTTCCCCGGTAACAGGAGAGCCGCTTTCCGCTGCCGACGAAAATGAAATCTGTTCGACGAACTGATAAACAAAACTACCGCCGCCAATATTACCGCAGCTACGAAGTTTCGCGCCGCTGCCTTTATTTTCACTTGACAAATTGCGAAAACAGTAGTACAATAAGGGTTGACACAGCCACGAGCTGTGAGTTCGGCAGCGCCGCGCAGGGTGCGCGGTATTGCAATAAAAATGAACGGCAGGGCTTTCGTTCAGCTCTGCAAGGAAAGGAAGTTCAGTATGATAAA
>CAMERU010000035.1 GCA_945935925.1 uncultured Clostridia bacterium
TTTATTATATCACTTTTGCGCTTTCTTGTCCAATAGTTTTGTGCGGTATTGCCCTTATATTGATATGGCAAATATTTCCTGCTTCAAATAATTATTTCTTACGTGTTTAAGCGACAAAACAGATGTAAAACCAAAATAAAAGGCGTAAAATTGGTAACCTGCATTAAAAAGATCATACACTTTGGGAATAGATTTTTCCAAAACTCAATGCTATAATATTTTTGTCCCCCAAAAAAACATTCTGTTCCGTTATTACGGAGAAAGGAAAAAATTATGAATACAAATGTTGAAAACTTGAAACAAGAATCCATGGAGAAAGCCCAGAAGCTTATGGAACGCGTTCCTACAAAAAGCGGATTTAAGCTTATGGATTATGGCATCGGATTTGAGGGTAAAGACGGCATTGATAAAATAACCAATTGGGTTGCCATTGACGCAGTAATTTTGAATAGTGCCTCTAATTCTGCTGATGGGCAAAGGGCAAAAATTACAGCATATATTCCTACCAGCGGCATCACCAAAACTGTTGAAATAACCCCGGCTGAGCAAAAAAACGGCAGTTGGCTATTTAAGAAGCTAGGGCTTAAGTTCTTCTGCAAGGATATCCCACTTATGCGAAGTTACATAGGATATCTATTGGCAGATTCGGAAGAAAAAGATATTATTACACAACAAGGTTGGAATGAAAACGTATATGCCCGACGAACTGATTGTATTGGCAGTAACGACTACATTGTCAATGCAGAGCAGGCATTTTCCTTTTTTTCTACTGAACTCTCAGCAAACGATGACGAACGTAAGGATACATTGACTGTCATAGACACTTTGTTGGAGTGTACTGCTCAAACGGGAACTATGAAAATACTCTTTTACACTTTGCTTAACTCGATGTTAACTTCCGTATTCCAGCGAACTGATCTGCCAAGAATTCCCCAGTATGTTCTTATGATAACCGGTATATCCGGTTCCGGTAAAACAACGCTGATAAAGCTGCTTCTTAGTTTTATCAAGAACTACCCGTACTTCGATCTCAGCACAGGCTATACCGAATCCTCACTAATGAAGGATCTGCAGATTTATCGTGATAACATTCTGTTCGTTGATGACCTTGTAAACAACAACGACAAAACTGCTGTTGACAATGTAAACAAGATAGCACGTCTGTTTGGGAATTCCGGTTCCTCTCGCAAGACCTCCAGAAGCGTTGCATCTGCATGTTGTCAGGCGATTATCACTGCGGAAGTCGAACCCGAAATACCTCAATCCAGCTTGAACCGTATGATCATCCTCAACATAAGCAAAAGCGAGATTGACTTTGATAAGGTTACAGAGATGAAGAAACCTGAAAACCGGCAAAGGTACGCTAAAGCTATCGGAGATATTCTCAAGTATATCTCCGACATGGGACCTGAGAATGTTGTAAAGGAATTAAGCGAATCATTTGAATTCTTTGATAACAAGATCAACCAGACTAATGACGGACTATGTCAGCGGCGCGTCGAGGCATTTTCATGGATACTGGCAATGGAACGATTTTTCAACAAGTACAAAGGTCAGAAAGCGACTGATAACAGTGCAATATATGATTATGCTGTGAATAGTCTGAAAGAGGACTACATTCAGTCGCTATACGATATGCCGGAATACAAGCTTTGCAAAACCGTTATTGACAACACTACGATGTACCAGGATAAATCAGCTGAAAAGCCCCTGAGTAATGGTAAATGGGGTTATTCGGGTGAGAATGATCTCTATGTCGTAATAAATCATATTGATGAGATTTTTTACCTCTGTGATATTCCTATTACATCGCAAAAATCCGTATTTAAGTCGCTGATAAATCGAAATATCGTTCTCTTCGAAAAAAGCCGAGGTCAGAAACACCGCCTGACAGTCAAAAATGTCGGACAATATACCACATATCGTTTTAATAAGTATAAAGCCCAGGAATTTATTGATTCCATCGAACATCTTTGAAAATATAGGAGGATTTTTCAATGAAAAAACTCACTAACACCAATATGCAGTTCAACACTATGTGTAACGACAGAAAACAGTATCAGAAAGATCTCATGTCAGCATTTCGTATCGATTATAAGTTGATCGCAGCGAACATGGGCATAAGAGACGCTGATAGCTTCTCTGAATGGAGCCAGGAACCTCATTCACCACATCAAACACTTGACGGACTCTATGCGCTGGCTGTTATGGGATCGTCAGAGGCCTTTGAGTGGCTGAAAAACGAAGCCTATGGACATAGCCGCATTGTGAATATTGAAGAAAACCCGAAAATCCTCAGAAAGATTGCCCGTAAGCGCCTTAGCACAGTCGCCATTTTTCCTCATTCGCCCGACAAGGTCAAACACCTTAACAAGAGTTATCTTGAGATGCTGGGTGACTATCATCTCGGGTTATTCGGAAAGGTCAAGAATATGAATCTGTCTCAGGCGGCAAGATACTACTGCCTTGCATCAGAGAAAAATGACGACTCAACCCTTAAACTCAAACGCCAGTGCGTTGAGCTGCTCATGGGGCAGCTTTCCGACAAGAAGATTGAAGCTTTAGAGGGTCAGATCGTAAGCAATGACTTTGTTGCTTACGCAATTGCCACTTACTATTTTGAGCGTATGAAAGCGAAAAAGAAGAAGCACGGCAAGCGGTTCAAGACCTACAGGAAAAAGTTACTTTTCTGCTTACAGGTACTGCTATATGTTAATGACAGATTTGTTGACAGCTTATTCAAAGAGGTCAAGCACAGCAAACTCATAAAGTAACTCACGCTCTATGCCGCACAGAAATGTGCGGCATATTCATCATAAGTCAATTATAGCACCAAATATCGTTGCTGTCAAATATTATGTCATACTGCGTATTTCACAGCATATAATGATATATTATTCCACTGAGTACAAGATATTAATCCCCAATAATCCCTAAAGTACTTCAGAAAGGCGGAATAATATGAAAACAATCAGAACCCTGGAATTACAACTAGTGGACGTCAAAGAAGACTTCACCGATATTGCAGCAGCGCTCAATGCGATGTTTTCAAGCATTGACTCAGTAAGGAAGGAGGCAGAAACAGATGCCAGAAACGAAAGTAACAGATCTGATACCGGCGGTAGCGTATGCGAGGTTCTCGTCTGACCATCAGCGGGACGAAAGCATTGACGCTCAGCTTCGTGCGATAAGCGAATACGCCGAACGCAACGGATTTGAGATCAGAGAAACCTACACGGACAGGGCACTCTCGGCAAGGTCAGACCAGCGCCCGGGATTTCAGAGAATGATCAAGGATTCACGGTCGGGTGGCTTCAAGGCGGTCATAGTACATAAGCTCGACAGATTTTCACGCGACAGGTACGACTCGGCGTTCTACCGCCACGAACTCAAAAAGAGCGGAGTAATGCTGTATTCTGTCGTAGAGAACATAGACAACAGCCCGGAAAGCGTTATTCTTGAATCAGTCATTGAGGGCATGAACGAGTACTACTCACGCAACCTCGCTCGTGAAACTATGAAAGGTCTTAAAGAAAACGCGCTCACCGGCAGACATACCGGTGGGACAGCTCCGTTTGGTTACAGAATAAACCCCGAAACCAAGCGCCCCGAGGTTGACCCGGACGAAGCTGAAGCGGTTCGAATGATATTTGATATGGCGTTCAATGGTGAAACCTACGCCAGAATAGCGTATACGCTCAATTCAAGAGGTTACAGGACAAAACTTGGGAACGAGTTCACCAGCACCAGCCTGCACGATCTTCTTGGAAACCAGAAATACATTGGGAAATGTATCTACAACAAGCGTGTGTCGCAGTCTGTATGCAACAGCAGCCGTCGTTACAAGGACGAATCCGAGTGGATAGTCCGTGATGATGTATATGAGCCGATCGTGAGCGAAGAGGTTTTTGAGGCAGTTCAGCGGAGACTCAGAGCACGTAAGCTCCGGGAGAATACACATTATAAAGAAGTGTATCTGTTGACCGGCAAGGTACGCTGTGCGGTCTGCGGCGGTTACTACTGCGGAACAAGAAAGACCAACGGCAAAGGGAAATACTCGTTTTCCTATATTTGCAATGGACGCAAATCCAACGGCTGCACGAACCCGTCAGTAAATCGCTCTTATGTGGAGAGCTTCGTTCTGGACAAGCTGGCGGAGTATGTGTTTTCCGACAAGATGATCCCGGTTATTACAGAGGAATACAACAATTATCTCAGCAAGCGGGACAACTCAGCGGCAGAAAGGATAGAAGAGCTTTACCGCGAGAAAAGCAGTATCTCACAGAAAATCAGCACGGCAACCGATATGCTTATCGAAACACAATCAAAAGCGCTGATGAACAAGCTTATGCTTATGGAGAAGCGGCAGGAAGCCATTGAGCGGGAACTTAGCTATCTCGAAAAAGCCGAGCAACAGAGTAAAGTGTCGGAAACTCAGCTTGCGGAAGCATTTCAGGAGATACGAATATCTTTGAAGAGCGGCACGCTGAAAAACGTCAAGCAGCTTGTGGACAAGTATGTTCAGCGGGTGGATATTTACCCGGAGAAGATCGTCGTGGTATTCAACCTGTTTCCGCATTTACGTCCAGACAAAACCAACACTGAAGGGCACTCCGGCAAGGGGTGCTCTTCTTTTTATGCCTGCGATGTGCCGGATATAATGACAAAAGAAACCACGCGAGCGGCGTTTGATACCGGATATGATGGGAATTTTGTCAGAGGTATGAAGATATTAAAAAGGCTTAGAAAATGACTTGGGTTTGATTTCATTGAACATTACAGCCGATTTGTACCGAAATATTCAATGCAAGCCTCTTTGGGGTGCTATCTACACATACTGAGATAAAACAAAAGCACCCTCCGAAAAGGGTGCTTAACTATTCCTGCGAGGTCGCAGGTTAAAATGGTCGAGATGACAGGATTCGAACCTGCGACCTCTGCGTCCCGAACGCAGCGCTCTACCAAACTGAGCCACATCTCGACGACTAAAACATTATACCATATAACTCAAAGAAAATCAAGTGTTTTTTAAAATATTTTTCAATTTTTTTGTGAAATATTTTCACGTCCGCCAAGACTGGGGCAAAAAGCCGCCGTTCCCTGCCCCGCGCCCGTGCTGCACAGCACTTTTCCGGCACGTTGCCACGCAAATTCGGAACACCGCTGCTCCCACCGCTTACGCTGAACCCGAAGGTTACTTTTTCGGCGCATAATCACGCAGACCCGCCACAGCGCCGCCCGACACAGCCCACAGATACAGGCTCGCGACGCTGCAATACGGGCTGAACCGCCTGCGGTATTTCTCAAAAAGCCTGCGGTCAATACTGCGGTGGTGGTATATCATTCGCAGACCGCGCTGTATTGCAAGGTCGTCATAGCTGAAAATGTTCTTACGCTGCATACAGAAAAGCAGTATCATCTCAGCCGTCCACACACCTATACCTTTCAGCGAGGATAATGCCGCGATTGCTTCCTCGTCCGTCATCAGGGGTATCTCCTCAATGTTAAACTCACCGCTGCTGACCTTTCGGGCAAAATCGGTGATGTACCCCGCCTTGCGGAACGATATCCCGAATGACTGCAAGCCCTCCTCGCCTGCCGAAAGAACGCTTTGCGCACTGACCTCCCCGAGCGCGTCCAGCATTCGCTTCCATATCGTCGCCTGCGCCTTGGTGGATATCTGCTGTCCGACTATGTGATGAACTACCGCTGAAAACAGGTCGCTGTCCGCCTCGCGGCATATGTGCCCTATATTGTCAATGACCTCGCACAGCCGCTTGTCCTTTTTGCGCAGATAGTTTATCTCTTCCTCGCCGTATTCAAAATACATTCCGCCATCACCCCCAATATA
Organism: uncultured Clostridia bacterium; assembly: GCA_945935925.1. GTDB lineage: Bacteria > Bacillota > Clostridia > Oscillospirales > Ruminococcaceae > CAG-115. The sequence goes on from CAMERU010000035.1 coordinate 5,852, forward strand.
ATTATTATAACCCACCGCTCCCGCGTTGTCAATATTGCTATTGACAATTATAAAGCACTGTGATATAATTATAATAATGATTATTATATTTATTTGGAAAGTGTGAAATGATGAAATATTCAAGACAGCGTGAAATGATTTACGAGCAGGTAATGAATTTTCCTATTCACCCGACTGCCGACGAGGTATATTACGCGTTGAAGGACGAAAACCCTAACCTAAGCATAGGCACAGTCTACCGTAACCTCAACCTGCTTAGCGATATGGGCAGGCTGATGAAAATTAATATTGCCAACGGAAAGGATCGCTACGACGGCAGAACCGACCTCCACTACCATATGACCTGCACCAATTGCGGGAGAGTTTTCGATGTTGAGCTTGATTTCGAGGAGGAAATTACAAAAAAAATCCTCTCGAACGAGGGACACACAATAACCGGAGTTACGCTCAACCTTTCGGGAATATGCCGCTCCTGCTCCGAACACCTCGCCGCCGACAGCAAGGAAGCAATATGACACGCGATGCCGCAGGCTCTTTTCCGCGCATATAAATCAGCACACATATCCCCCCGCACTGCTGTACGGGGGGATCGTTTTTTTGTCAATTCTCGCGCGTCGTGTATCGCCTTACGGAATTACAGCCCGCAGTTATCACTGTGCGCTGTTCTGCTCGTAGCTTTCGATCATCTTTTTAACCATCATACCACCGATGGATCCTGCCTGTCTTGCGGTCAGGTCGCCGTTGTAGCCGTTGTTGAGCTGTACGCCGACTTCGTTAGCCGCCTGCATCTTGATGTTGTTGAGGTTAGCCTTAGCCTGCTTGTTAGACATAATAATTAATCTCCTTACGATAATAATAGCAAAGGTTCGTGCTGCTTTATTTCAGCTCTGATATTCGTTGTTGCCTTTGCGCTATTATTATTTTCGCGGCAGGTTCAAATATTAAAGGTAATTGTTTCACAAATTTTTTGAAAAAAAACCGCAGGCTCAATCTCCGCTCTTCCCTGCCCCGTCCATGGCGGTAATAACGGATCTCATAACGTCAAGCGGCTTCTCGCCGTTCTTCACCGAAACTGCCATGCGAGGTCTGCCAACCGTTTCAAGCCGCATTCTGCTGCCCACCGCCGCCGTCACAGCCGACAGCTTCGCCATGTCGAACTTCGAAAGGTAGAATATCATATCCTCCCCCGTCTGCGATATCTCAACAATGCCCGACGCCGACGCCATGTTCCTCAGCAGCGCAACGTCCACAAGACCCTTTACCGACGCGGGCGGCTCGCCGTAGCGGTCGATAAGCTCGTCTATAACGTCGTAGCTGTCCTCCTCGGTCTGTATCCTCGCTATCTTGCGGTAGCAGTCCACGCGCTGCGCCTGATTGGAGATGTAGGTTTCGGGGATATAGGCGTCAATGCGGATATCCACAAGACATTCTTCCTTGTGAACGTTCACCTCGCCCTTTTCCTCTCTTACCGCCTCGTCGAGAAGCTGCAAATACATCTCATACCCGACATTTGCAAGATGCCCCGACTGACTTGCCCCCAGAATATTGCCCGCGCCGCGTATCTCAAGGTCGCGAAGCGCAATACGGAAGCCGCTGCCGAACTGCGTAAATTCACGAATGGCGTCAAGCCGCCGCTGTGATATCTCCGAAAGCACCTTCCCCGGCTTGAACGTGAAATATGCATACGCGCGCTTATTGGTGCGCCCGACGCGCCCGCGAAGCTGATGAAGCTGCGCAAGACCCATAAAATCCGCGTCCTCGATTATCAGAGTGTTTACATTCGGGACGTCGACTCCCGTTTCGATTATCGTTGTGCAGACAAGTACGTCAAGCTCGCCGTCAAGCAGCTTTCGCCACACCTCAAGTATCTGCTCCTCGCTCATCCGCCCGTGCGCAACGCCTATGCGCGCCTCGGGAAGTAACTCCTGCAAACGGTCGGCGCAGCCGTAAATCGAATCTATCCTGTTGTGGATATAATAAGCCTGCCCGTTGCGGCGGAGCTCTTTCTGTATCGCCTGCGCGATTACTCCCCAATCATGCTCGAGGACGTAGGTGGAGATAGGCTGCCTGTCCTGCGGCGGCTCGTCAAGCACGCTCATGTCGCGTATGCCGCTCATTGCCATGTTGAGCGTGCGCGGGATAGGCGTTGCGGACAGCGAAAGAATGTCCACCCCGCTGAACATCTCCTTGAATTTATCCTTGTGCGCAACGCCGAAGCGCTGCTCCTCGTCGATTATGACAAGACCGAGATCCTTGAATTTTATGTCGTTCTGAATTATTCTGTGGGTACCGATAACAAGGTCAATGCGCCCCGTGGACAGCATTCGGAGTATCTCCTTCTGCTCCGAGGCAGACCTGTACCGCGACAGCAGCGCGATATTCACGGGAAAGCCCTCCATTCGGGCGCTCGCCGTCTGATAGTGCTGCCATGCAAGAACTGTCGTCGGGACAAGTATCGCGCACTGCTTGCCTGCTTCTATGCATTTGAACGCGGCGCGCAGCGCTACCTCCGTCTTGCCGAAGCCGACGTCGCCGCAAAGCAGCCTCTCCATAGGCTGCGGCTTCTGCATATCCGCCTTTATCTCGTCGATACAGCGCAGCTGCGAATCCGTTTCTATATAGCTGAAATGCTGCTCGAAATCCTCCTGAAGCGAGTCGTCCTCGGGGAAAGCGAAGCCAGTTGACCGCATTCTCCTTGAATACAGCTCGATAAGCTCCGAAGCCATTTCCTTTGCGGCTGCCTTTGCCTTTGCCTTGGACTTCTGCCACTGGTCGGAGTTAAGCTTGTTCAGCTTGACGGTGCTTGTGTCGCCCGTTCCGATGTAGCGTGAAACGAGGTCAAGCTGCGTTACCGGCACATGGAGCACGTCCGCGCCCGCGTACCTTATCCTTATATAATCCTTTGCAACGCCCTGCGTCTGTATCTTGTGAACGCCGTCAAATACGCCGATACCGTGGGAATAATGCACGACAAGATCGCCCACCGAAATATCGGAAAGCGAGCGTATCTCTTCCCCGCGCTTCTTTTTCGGAACACGCCTGCGCTCAGCGTGGACAGCGGTATGGGTGAACACAGCAAGCTTTTCCTCGTTGTATTCAAGACCTGCGGAAAGCGTGCCGGGACAGACAACGACCTGTCCCTCAACGGGGGCGGAGGGAGCGGCGGAATACACCGCGCCGAACCCGTCGTCGATAAGGTCGGATGCAAGCGTATGCGCGCCCTTGTCTGTTCCCGCAAAAACAACGCAGCTGTACCCGCGCCCGAGAAATGACCCCAGTTCTTCTTCAAGCAGCTTGTACTCGCCGCTCCACGGGGAGGTCTGTACCGCCGACTGAACGTTTATCATTGTCCCGAGCTCCAGCCCGCCGCCGCGCATAAATGCGTCAAAGTACACCGCCGTCCTGCTGTCAAGCGCGCCGTAAAGCTCGCTTTTCGTGAGCATGAACCGCTCGTTTCCCTTGCAGACCTTTCCCTCGTCGAAGAGTATTTTCAGATCCTCGGTGTGCTGCAATGCGGCGCTGCGGAAGCTTTCGCGGACGGTCACGTTTTCGCAGACAAAAACCGAACCCGCATAATCGAAAACCGTCGCCTCCTTATCATAACACAGCGGGAAATATTTATCCGTGCTGTGCAGCGTTACGCCGCTGCGTATCTTTGAAACATCGTCAAGGAAATTGCGTTTAAGTTCCTCGGCGCGCTTTCCGCGCAGCTTCGCCGCCATTTTTTCAATGCGCGCGCAAAGCTCCCCGGCGCTGTCGAAAAGCGTTTCACAGGCGGGGGAAATGCAGATGTTCTCCCGTTCCTCGGTGCGGCGCTGTGTGTCGGTGTCAAATTCCGAAATGCTGTCAACACTGTCGCCCCACAACTCAATTCTGAACGGTTTTACAGAGCTCGGCGGGAACACGTCGATAATACCGCCGCGCACGGAATACTGCCCCGCGCCCTCGATAAGATCCGCCCTCGAATAGCCCGCCGCGTTCAGCCTTGCGACAAGCTCCTCCTGCGATATCTCGTCGCCCTCGGAAATATTTATCGTCCTTGCGGCAAGCTCCTCGGGCGGTATTGTAAGCTGCGCCGCCGCTTCCGCAGAGCAGATGACCGCTCCGCAGGTGCCGTCCGACATTGCGGAGAGCGCAAAAATGCGCTTGTGCTCATATTCCCGCGAAGCAGCCTCGACGCTGCCGAGCATGAGTTCCTTTGCAGGGTAAAGCAGCGCGGTGTTCTCCCCGCTCATCATGTTTATGTCAAGGCAGAGCTTCTGCGCCTCGCCCTCGCTCTCGGCAATGACGAGCACGGGGAGCTTGATTTTTTCGCGCACCAGCGCGCTTATGAAGTGCGCCTTGTGGATATGCGAAACGCCTGTCACAAGGGCAGGCAGGTTATTATCCGCGCAAAGGTATTTGACCAGCTTGGTATAATCGGCGCTTTTCCGCGCCGCGTTAAGGAAAAGATCCATATTTACCTCGGTTTCAAAGTATCAGGAGTTGTATTTGTTCATGGCTTCATCGGTCTTTCCGCCGACCATCAGTTCAATGCAGGCGACCGCGTTGTCAAAGCACTGCTCCAGCTTCTCGCCGTCCTCTTTTCTGAAATGTCCCAGCACCCAGTCGGCAAGGCTGTAATCGGGGTGCGGCTTGGCGCCTACGCCCATTTTTATGCGCGGGAAAGTGTCCTTTCCCGAAAGGTAGATTATGCTCTTAATGCCGTTGTGGCCGCCGTCGCTTCCCTTTCGGCGAATGCGGAGCTTTCCCGGCTCGAGCGAGATGTCGTCAAACACGATTATCGTGCGCTCGGGCGGTATCTTGTAGAAAGACATTGCCTCGGTGACCGCTTCGCCGCTGTTGTTCATGAATGTGGTCGGCTTCATAATAAGGCAGCGCTTGCCGGAGATGACCGCGTCGCAGGTAAGCGATTTGAAGCGCAGCTTCTTACAGTTCAGCTTGTATTTCTCGCAGAGCGTGTCTATCGTCATAAAGCCTATATTGTGGCGGGTGTTTTCGTACTGCGTGCCCGGGTTGCCCAGACCGCATATTATGAACTCGACGGGTCCCGCAGGCTCGGGAGCGCGCTTCTGCTCAAGTTTATTAAAAATATCAAAAACCGACATATGCTTTCCTTTCTTTTGGTGACATTTTATAAAGCACAAAAGCCACCCGCGAATTTCTCCGCGAGTGGTTATATATTCTTTCTACATTTTAGCACAACTGCTCCGTTTTGTCAATCGGGAATCAGGCATGATTTGCGAAAAAGTGCGGGAGGAAACGAACGCTCCTCCCGCCGATATTACATTTCTATGCCGTAGTGGCGGTAGGTCATCATAGTCGCCTCGCCGTTGTAATCCGAAAGCCTGAACGCGTGCGCAGGCAGCTTCACCGCCGCGCTTTCAAGCAGCCGCTCCGCTTCCCTTACAGGCACAGAGAACACCGCCTTATGCCCGAACAGGTCGCGGGAGATACCGCTTTCCTCAAGCGAGAGAACGCTTCCCGCCGCGAAAACAAAGTGCAGTCCGCCGCGTGCTCCCAAAGCCAGCGCCTTAACCAGCGGCGCGATATCGTCGGGCGAGGTCAGCCTGAACTCCGCCGCGAGCCTGTCGCCGCCGAGCACGATAACAAATCTTCCTGCCGTTTTTCCCTCGGAAACCTCCGCGGAGAGCTCTCTGATACGCGCTGCCGCGTCCGCGCCGCAGCTTACGCTCACGTTGTCGATAAGGCTGTCCGCGCGCAGTTCCTCATAAACGGGGTCGTTCGCGGCGGTTATTATCTCAACGGGCTGTTCCTGCTCGCCGAGTGAGCTTAATACCGACATAACGGCGCTTGCCGCCACTTTTTTCTCCCTCGGAGAAGAAATGATGAGCAGGTTCTCCGCAAAGTCATCTGTAAGCTTTACGGGATATTCCGTCATAACCGCGCAGGGCTCGCCGAGGAACAGCAGCGTTTCATTCTCGCGCTTCTGCGCGATGAGCTCGCTTCTTTCCCTGCGCTTTTCCCTGAACAGGCGGCATTCTCTCCTGTCGATCACAACACTCTGCGAGCTGTCGGAAGAAAATTCTCCCGCCGCGTCGAGCCGTATCGTAGTCAGCACCGCTCCTGCGGTATCGGGCGCGCCGATCACCGCGTTGCGGGCGGGTATCCTCGAAAGGTTGGAAATATCCTCGGCGGAAAGATGCATTCTGCCGAACATCGCGGAAATGCCCGCGTCGTTGTTTGTAAGCGCGACCGCGCTGTGAACTGCGTCGTCAGCAAAGCAGCCGTTTACATACCTGTCCGCCGCAAGCACAAAGCGGATACCATACCTGCCGCCGTCAGCGAAAAGACCCTTCAGCGCCGCTGCCGCGTTGCTGCCCAGGCTGCCGCTTTCGCCGCAGGCAAGCTCGTACATTGCGCCGAAGCCGTCGACAACGACAAGCAGCTCGTTAAGCAAAACGAAATCGGGGAGCACGGAGAAATCGGAGCAGCCGTTTCTACGCATTATTTCCGCGCGCCTGTCGCGCTCGGTGCAGAGCTTATCCGCAATATCGCTCACCATGTCGCTGCCGCCGCCGATAACGCAGAATTTGACCTGCGACGGGAGCTTGTCGACACAGCCGGCAAATGCGCCCGCGAAATCGGCGAGCCACACCTCCGCCCCTGCCGAGCAGTTCACTATCTGCTTGAGCACGGAAGCCCTGTCGGGACCTGCCGCGCCGCATATGTAAACCACTGTTCCCTTTCCGATGTCAAGAGCGGCTGTGTTGCCCGCGATATCCGTTCCGAGCGGGACTACCCTCGGCGCCTTGACCGTCTTTTCGGCAGTGGCAGGGGCTGCGGGTTCGGACTTAACGGGAGTAACGGGAGCAGCGTAAGCGGGCTCCGGAGCCGTCACAGGAGTGGGCGCGATGTCGGCGGCAAGCGCCTCGCCGAACGGCTCGGGAACGGGAGGAGCAGTCGGATCCTCGCTCATATCTACCGCGTAATCGGGCGCTTCTGCCTTATCGGGCTCGCCGTCGGGCATATCGGGCACAGTTATCGGAACGGCAAATTCCTGCGCGGGCTCGAACGTTGTTACGGGCGCGGGCGCGGGAACGGGAGCAGGTACGGGGTTAATTGCGGGGTTAGATATGGGGTTAGGTATGGGAGTAGGTACAGGCGCGGGAGCAGGCTGCGGTCTTTGCATTGCCGCAAGACGGCGCTGTTCAACATATACCCTGCGTATCTCGGTGGGCATCTCCGACGGAGCGGAATACCAGAAAAGGCTCTGCTTTGTATCCTCAAGATAAAATCCGCCGTTTCTGCTGCGGATAGAAGAAGCAATGCCGCGCACCTTATTTTCAGCATCGGTTACCTCGTCGGACTGCTTATGCGTGAGCACTATGAGCGAGCCGTTTTGCTCCGCCTTTTCGCAGAGCCCTGCAATGCGGTTTATCATATCCTCGTCATAAGCCTCGGGGAAGCTGCCGAATACAAAAATTTTTGTGACCGCCTGCGACGGCTCTTCCTCTGCCGCAAGCTGCTCCAGCGAGGACTTCACCGATTCCATGGAAGTCGGGAATATCATGAACGGGTTAATGCCCTTGGCAAGACCCGAGATATGCCCGAGGCAGTCGGGGCTGAACTTGAGCGGCTCGCTGAAGAACATACTAACGATATCCTGCCCGAAATACTTTATCACGTTAAGCAGCAGGCGCTGAATACCGCCCATGAGGTAGGTCCCGTTACGGTCGTCAAAGTCTATCATAAGGACGCTGCCCTTGTTCATGGGGACAACATACGGCGCACCGATAGTCTTTGCGGCGGAATTGAACACGCCCGCGGTGGACATGGTGAGCTCCTGCTCGAATTTTTCGGGTATAGGCAGCCTTACACGGCGCTGACCTAGGCTTATGTAATCGCAGTCGTCGGGCTTGATAATGCCCGTGCTGTTAAAGGAAGCGGCGTCGGCGGTGAGCTTTTTCAGATAACCTCTGAACTCGTCCGATTCAATGTATTCCTTAAAATCCTCGTCATGCTTGTTCTGACGCTTGATGAGCTCGGCGTTCTCGTTGTCGTACTGATGCTGCGCCTGCACCTTGCTGCCCTCGATACGGGTGCGCTCGCGGTTTATTTCCTGCTCATAAAGCAGCTTCTGCGCGGAAGCCTTGGTGTAAAGCGTTTCCGCAGAAGCGTCGTTGTGCGAGTCCAGCCCTATGCTCTGCTGAAGGCTGACAAGCGTGCTTTCGCTTGATTCGAACGGCTCGGTCGCCTCCTCAAGCTCGTCGGTGTGCTCTGCGGCGTAGCGCATATACTCTTCCATCTTGGCGATCTTTTTTCTGAGCTTGGCAAGCTTTTCGCTGAGGTCGGAGTCGCTGGCACTGCAATAGTCGTTGTACTCTTTCCAGACCACGTTCTTCTGCTCGCGGATAGCCTTTTCTTCCTCGGCAAGGGCGTTGAATTTATCGATCAGTGAATTGACCAGATTGTAAGGCATGATTTTTCTCCTTTAAGGAATTTTCCGGTTAGGTTAAGTTAAGGGCAGCATTATTTACGCATATATCCCTGTTATAATTATACCTATATAACCATGCAATGTCAAGAGTTTTTATAGCTTTTTAACAAAAAAAGACGGATATATTGCCGCCTTTTTCCTGTAAAAACAAAAGAAGTGGCACAGCGAACCATGCCACCCATATATTTACTTAAATTTCTGAGTATAATTGATAAACAACCCGACAAGCACCGAAAGCACAAGGCTTATGACCAGCGGGAACCACACGTTCGCCAGCGGCAGACCGCCCGAGTTCTCGTTGATGTTCATGCCGTAAAAGCTGAACACGATCGTCGGCACCGCAATGATTATTGTGAAGGTCGTCATGCGCTTCATGACAATATTGAGGTTGTTGGAGATAATGCTCGCGAAGGTATCCATCGTTCCCGAAAGGATATTTGAGTAGATGTTTGTCATCTCTATCGCCTGCTTTACCTCGATAAGTACATCGTCCAGCAGGTCCTGATCCTCCTCGTAAAGCTTGAGGTAGCGCCCGCGCATTAGCTTTTCAAGCACCGCCTCGTTCGCCTTGAGCGAGGTAGAGAAATATACCAGCGACTTCTCCAGCCCCAGCAGCTGAATAAGTCCCTTGTTTTTCATTGACTTGTAAAGCGTGCCCTCGATGTAGTTGGACAGCTTGTCTATCTGTTTAAGGTATTGCAGATAGCGCGCCGCGATACGCAGCAGGACATTGAACACAAAACGCGTTCTCAAATGGGGCTGAACGCCCTTAACAACGCCCTTTGCAATTTCTTCTACGACTGTGTTTTCCTTTGCGCTGACTGTTATAACGTTGTCGTCGGTGATTATCATGGACATAGGCATCGTGGAATACAGCAGCGTTCTGTCCGGGTCGTTGTCCGTTTCGGCGACAGGATAGTCCACGACAATGAGCGTAACGCCGTCGTCGCTTTCGATACGGGACGGCTCCTCCTCATCGAGCGCGGCACGGATATAGTCGCGGTCGATGTGCATATCCTCCTCAAGGTCGGATATCTCCGTTTCGGTCGGGTCAATAACGGATATCCAGCTGCCCGGCTCGGGCTTTGATATCTCGCAGAGCTTGCCCTCTATACTTCTGTAATATTTAACCAAACGCGGTCACTCCTTTGCATTATGCGCAGAGAAACCCGCCGCGGAAATAAACGCCGCAGCAGCTTTCTTCGCTTTGTATTTCAGCCTACATCGACTGTGCCCGTCGGCGTTCATATTCCCACCACCTTGATCATTGCAGTCAAAACCGCACAAAACCAGTGAAGCCTCGTGCGGTATATAAAATTTACACTTTATTTTAACACATTTCTCGTCAAAAAACAAGTGCTTTCTTGTAAAAAATATGTTATTTGTGATACTTTGAATTATTAATTATCGAAAACGCGCGGTAAACCTGCTCGAAAAGCATTACGCGCGCGAGCGAATGCGGGAATGTCATCGGCGACATCGACATACGCAGGTCGGCGCTTTTCTTGAACTGCTCTGACAGCCCGAACGAGCTGCCGACAACAAAATTAACGGTGCTTATTCCCCTGCCGCCAAGCTCCGCAAGCGTTTCGGCGAGCTTTTCGCTCGGCATGGTTTTCCCCTCGATACACATTGCGACGGTGTAGGACGCGGGGCGAATGCACTCGCCTATCCGCGCCGCTTCCTGCTCCAGCGCCTTTCGTATCTGCGCGTCGGAAGGCTCCTTCGGGAGGTCGACGGGGGCGGGCTCGAACACCTTAGTCTGCGCGAACGCGCCCATGCGCTTGAGGTATTCCGCGCAGGCGTCGCGATACCACGCCTCCTTTATTTTTCCCATGGCAATGAAATTGATATTCATGCGTTATCTCCGCCTGTTGATGTTGCTGCGGTTGGAGCCGCTGCGGTTAGCGTCCTGCCTCGGAGCCATCTGTATATTCTTGCGGCGGCGGTTGCGTTCCGCATAAGCGCGGTAGAAGCGGGCACGGAGCATTCTTGTAACGGCGAGCATTATTATAAGTACGCCGAACAGCACTGCGATCGCGATGAACTGCGGCATGGCGATGATATTTCCTATTTTCTCCTTGTAATACTCCGCCATATCGAGCTCAACGCCGCGCTCGGTGACAAGCTTCAGCTTCGTGAGGGTCTCGCCGTTGAGCTTCAGCTCCAGCTTGCCCACGAGCATACCCTTCTGAACGGGCGCTTCAATGGGCTTTAGCGTGGGCTTTACCTGCTGTATCGTGGTTATATCCAGTGATTTCGGGAGCAGTGTGTAATAATCCTCGGTCGCAATGATACCTACTTTATCGGACTCATACCCCCTTTCAACGTCCGCCTGCATTATCTGCTGATTTTTGCCGATGACGAGCGTGTATTCAAACTCGTCGAACGCCCAGTTGTAAAGGTTGATGTGGTCGGTGAAATTAAGGAGCGTTTCGGTGGCGGTGCCGTCTTCGTTGCAGTAGGGCGCGCCCATTGTGACGATGATGTATGAGTAGCCGTTGCGCTGCGCGGTCGTGACAAGCGCGCGGCTGCCGTATTCGTAGTTGTCCCAGCTCCACTTACCATCCTCGGTCTTGTAGTAATACTTGTCTATCGAGCCTGTCTTGACGCCCTTTACTCCCTCGTAATAATATGTGCTTGTCGACTGCATCATCTTGTTCGTGTGGGTGAGGGTGTAGCCCGCGGGGTTAGCCTTGTTCGCGGGCATATCGTAGGAATAGGTGTTGCATATCTTCATGAACGCGGGATAATGGTCTATCGCGTATTTTGTGATAATGTACATATCATACGGGGTGGTGTAGTTATCCTCGGCGAACAGCCCGTGCGGGTTGGAGAAATGGGTGTTCCTGCAGCCTATCTGCGCCGCCATGTCGTTCATCATCTGAACGAAGTTCGCAATGCTCCCCCCGCCGACGTTGTATGCGAGTATATTCGCGGATTCGCAGGCGCTCGCTATCATCATGGAATACACAGCGTCGTTATAGGTAAGGTTGTCCTGAAGCGGTTCTATCGCGCCGCCGGACGGTCCGATAAAGTTAGGGTTATCCTCGTTGAACTCATTGAAGCAGTCGTAGGGCACCTTGACGGGCGCGCTGAAATCCTTAACGTTCGCAAGAGTTACGAGGCAGGTCATTATCTTGGTGGTAGAGGCGGGGTACATTTTCTTGTCGGCATTTTTCGACATCAGAACAATGTCGGTGTCGGTATTCACCATATAAACGCCCTCGCTGTACACATCAAAATCGGGCGAAAATGCGGCAAAACACGGCAGCGAAGCGCCTATTACCGAAAATAGTAAAATAATTGATGTAAATAAGGCAAATTTTTTTATTTTTTGCATATAGACAAATCCCCTTTTTTAGGTTATTATATTAAAGGTGGTGTAAATCCCGCGATAAAATCTTTACATTTTCTATTATAGCAAATCCTACAGGCAATTATAAAGGGCTTTTCGCACATGGTAACCGA
>CAMERU010000036.1 GCA_945935925.1 uncultured Clostridia bacterium
AGCAGCGAGTAATACAGCTCCCTGAACGAGCCGTTCCCGCCGTCGGAGAACGTCCCGTCGATGAGCGTGTTCAGAACGCGGGCGATCTTTGCGTTTTCGGCGTAGATGCGGCGCGGGTCATAGTCGGGCATTATTTCCGCAAGCTCCTCGACGCGCGCGCCGAAGATGTAGTTGTTCTCAATTCCCGCTTCCTCGGCTATTTCAACGTTTGCGCCGTCGTAGGTGCCGAGCGTTACCGTGCCGTTGAGCATGAACTTCATGTTGCCGGTGCCGCTTGCCTCCGTGCCGGCGGTGGATATCTGCTCGGATATATCTGCGGCAACGACAAGCTTTTCCGCATAGGAAACATTGTAGTTCTGCACAAAAACGACCTTTATCGCGCCGTTTATCTCGGGGTCATTGTTCACGAGCGCTGCTATCTCGTTGATATACTTTATTATTGCCTTTGCGCGGGCGTAGCCGGGGGCGGACTTTGCACCGAAAATAAATGTCGTGGGTGCGAAATCCTTAATACTTCCGTCCTTTATACCATAATATATATAAAGTATGCTGAACGCGTTGAGAAGCTGACGCTTGTATTCATGCAGGCGCTTTATCTGAATGTCGAAAATGCTTTCGGGGTCAATGCTGACGCCCTCGTGCCCGGCGATATATGCAGCGAGAGCGCGCTTGTTGTCCGCCTTTATTGCGGCGAAGCGGTCCAGCTGCGCCTTGTCGTCGGCATATTTTTTCAGCCCGCTCAGCTGTGAGAGGTCGGTGATCCAGCTTTCGCTGCCGAGAAGTCCGGTTATCTGCGCGGAGAGCGCGGGGTTGCACAGCGCTATCCAGCGGCGCGGCGTTATGCCGTTGGTTTTATTCTGAAAGCGCTCGGGGTAAAGCTCGTACCACTCGGGGAGGGCGTCGTGCTTGAGTATTTCGGTGTGAATGCGCGCAACGCCGTTTGTGGCGCTCGAGCAGTATATCGCCATTTTCGCCATATGTATCGTGCCGGAGCAGACGGGCTTCATTTGGTCTATCTTCTCCCTCGGCATACCGCGGCGGTACATATCCGCTATGAACGCCTCGTTTATGCGGAGGATTATGGAGTAAACCTCGGGGAGGATCTTCTCCATAATGCCCGTGCCCCATTTTTCGAGCGCCTCGGACATGATGGTGTGGTTGGTGTAGTTGAAGGTTTTCTGTGCGATTTCCATAGCCTTGTCGAAGTCAAGACCGAACTGCTTTGTCAGCACGCGGATAAGCTCGGGAATGGCGATGGTGGGGTGTGTGTCGTTAAGCTGAACGCTGTTATACTGTGCGAAGTCCACGATATTTCTTCCCGCTTCGACGTGTTTTCTTACCAGATCGGCAATTGACGCCGCGGAGAAGAAATACTCCTGACGGAGGCGGAGCACCCTGCCCTCGTCGGTGCTGTCGTTGGGGTAGAGCACCTGCGAAATGCTCTGCGCGGCGTTCTGGCTGCGGAACGCGCCGATGAAATCGGAGTTGTTGAACGCGTCGAAGTCAAATGCCTGCGGCGCTTCCGCCTGCCACAGGCGCAATGTCCCCGCAAAATCGTTCTTGTATCCGAAAATCGGAATATCATAAGGAACGGCGAGCACCTCAAGGTCGCTGAAGCGCACCATTACCGCGTCGTCGTCAACGCGGCGGCTCCACGGGTCGCCGAATTTCGTCCAGTCGTCGGCGTATTCGCGCTGGAACCCGTTTTCTATCGTCTGCCTGAACAGACCGTATTTATAACGTATGCCGTAGCCCGTCAGCGGGAGCCGCATGGACGCGGCGCTGTCGAGAAAGCAGGCGGCGAGCCTGCCCAGACCGCCGTTTCCGAGGGCGGCGTCCTCTATCTCCTCAAGGTCGCACAGGGACGCTCCCGCGCTGTTCAGCAGCTCCTCGGCTTCGTCGTGCAGACCGAGGCAGAGAATGTTGTTGTATATCGCGCGCCCGACGAGAAACTCGGCGGAGAGGTAGCTTGCGGAGCGTCCTTTCGGCGCGCTCGCCTTCATCATCGGCACAGCCTGTTTCATTATCGCTCGCGACAGCGCGTCGTGAAGCTGCGGCGCGGTGGGTCTGCCGCCGATCTCCATGCCGGCGAGCAGTTCGGAAAAGTCCTTTTTGAGCAGGTTCTTGTCTATCATAGCGTTCTCCTTGATGTTGTGGGAATAATGCGGACGGTATTTCCGTCCTGTTATGTCAATCATTATACCATATAATAGCGCGTAAATCAAGTATGCACAACTTTGTTTGACTTACAAATTTAATAATAAAGTATGTGAAAGGTAGTTTATTTTGGTTAAAATGCACATTTGCAGGGTAGGAATTTCTACACGGAAAAATGGCGTTTTATGGCTTGCCGACACAAAAAAAGTGTTTCCACCGCTTGAAATAACGTTAAATTTATGTTATAATTAAAATATTCAAGCAGGCTAGGGCAAGCTATGCCTATTGCGCGGCTGCCGCTGCTGCTGAGATTCATGCAATGACACTGCATTGCGGGGGAATGGAGGTAATCCGGTGAAAAAATTCTCTTATGTTGCCACTGACGTCAACGGAAAAACCGTTCGCGGTCAGGAAATGGCGGAGGATTATTTGGAGCTTCAGCAAAAGCTGAAGGAGCGCGGACTGTACTGTACAAGATACCGTGACCTCGGTGCTAACAACGCTGCCGACGTCAAGTACAAGTTCAAGACAAAAGAGGTATCATTCATAAGCAGACAGCTTGCGTCTATGACGTCGGCAGGTCTGTCGCTCGTAAGAGCGCTGAACATACTTCAGGAACAGCAGGAAAACAAGAAAGCAAAGGCTGTTCTGCTGGATATCTATGAGGAGGTACAGAAAGGTAAATCCTTCTCCGATGTCCTTAACACAAAGCCGGGCGTTTTCCCCGAGCTTTTCGTGAGCATGGTATCCGCGGGCGAGGCCTCCGGTACGCTCGACCAGATGCTCAACCGAATTTCCGACCACTTCGCCAACGCGAACAAGACCGCGAACAAGGCGAAGAGCGCGATGGTCTACCCTCTTGTTCTGTTCGTCCTGCTTATTGCGGTAATCGTCCTGCTGTTCGTTGCGGTACTTCCGCAGTTCGGCTCGATGATGGCTCCCGAGGATATGCCGCCGCTTTCTGCCGCGCTGATGGCGTTCTCCGATTCGCTGATAAATCAGTGGTATATCTATGTAATAGCGATTGCGGCGCTCATTGTTGCTATCTGGTTCATACTCAAGACGCCTGTCACAAGGCTCAAGTTCGATGAACTTATTCTCAAGATACCCAAGGTAGGAAAGCTGATTTCCACCATGTACACCGGACGTTTCGCAAGAAATATGGCTAACCTTTACGGCGCGGGTCTTCAGATGGTAGACTGTATCGAAAAGTCTGTTTCCGTTATAGGAAACTCCTACGTTACCGAGCGCTTTAAAGATGTCGTTGCCGACATCAAGCTCGGTGAGAGTATGTCGAAATCCATAGAAAAGACCGGAATATTCGAGGGTATGTTCACCTCGATCATTTATGTCGGAGAAGAATCCGGTACGCTCGATACCATTCTCGGCAAGGCTGCCGACTATTACGATGAAGAAGCGGACGCTGCCATCACAAAGCTCGTCGGACTTATGGAACCTCTCATGATCATCATCATGGGCGTTGCGATAGGTGTTTTCCTTGCAGGTATGTTCCCGATGCTTTACGGCAGCATGACAAATGTTACCTGATCCGACCGAAAAAACAGACTTTATGAGGTGAAAATATGCTTTCAATAGATATTACCGACAGACAAATCAAACTTGTCAGAGGCGTTCACAGCGGAACCAAGATCAGAGTTCAGGACGCCGATATGCGCGAGCTTTCCATGGGCATGGTTTCCAACGGATACATAACCGATGTCCCCATGGTTGCCGCAGAGCTCAATGATATCATCAAGTCAAAGGATATCAAGGAAAAGGACGCGATCGTGTCCATAACCTCCAGCTCCATAGTTTACAAGGAAATGCTGCTCGCAAAGCCCAAGACGATGAAGAACCCCGCTATCATCGAGGCTATGATCCAGTCGAGCATGAATATTTCCAACGAATACAACATCTCCTTCACCATTGCGGGCGAAACCGAGGACGAGGAGAAGAACAAGCTCATCAAGGTCATTGCGGCTGCCTGCCCGCAGCGTCTTGTTGACGGATATGTAAGGCTTTTCTCCCACATAGGTATCTCCCTCAAGGGCGTAAATATCTCCAACAACTCTGTAACGCGCCTTATCGTAAACGCGCCGAAGATGGCGGACAGAATGCCGCTTCTGCTCATTCAGATAGACAAGGGCTTCCTCAACATGAACCTTTACGAGGACAATCAGCTCGTATTCTCCCGTTATTTCAATGTTGACCCCAACGACTACGACAATGCGCCGAACTATCTGACCCGCGCGGTTTACGACAACCTTTTCAGAATGCTCCAGTTCATCAGGAGCAGAAAGGGCGCGAAGCCGCTCAAGGAGATAATGTTCTACGGCGACATCGAGAACTTCATCGAGCTCACCAACACGATCTCCTCCTTTAACATTCCCGCGAATATCCTTGCGACGCCGACAAGCGTCGTTACGATGACGGAAATAGACTTCACAAAGTACGCGAACGCTATCGGCGCGCTTTACCGCCGCAATAAGGAGCTTGAACACATCAACCTCCTCGAGGCGACCTCCGCAAAGGAGTCCAAGGGCATGAACGGCTTCCTGCTCGGACTTGCGGGCGCCTGCGCGGGCACAGTGCTTGTCGTTGCGGGTATCTGCATAGGTCTGGAGATCATCAACAATAGTTACAAGTCGGAGATCACAAGAGTTCAGAATCAGCTCAACGATCCCGCGCTTGTAGGCGATCTCGCGACCGTTGACACCAGAAACTCGATGCTGCGCGGCTTTGAGCAGTATAACTCCACCGTAAACCAGACGGTGCTGCTGTTCAACTATCAGCCTAAGGTACAGAGTTATGTTATCGAAAAGCTCCGCGAGCCTATCGACAACAATGACGGCATCCTCACCGACAAGGAGGAGCTCGAGGTTCAGGAGATCTCGATAAGCGGTTATGATGTTAATGTTACCTTTATCGGTATGTGCAAGGGCAACCCCGCTCACATTCCGTCCGCCTACGCGGAATACCTCACCGAAAAGGTAAAGGATAAATACGGCGATCCTTATTTCAACAGCGTTACCTACACGGGCTTTGAAAAGCTTAATATGAGCGAGCTGGCGACATATTCCATGCTTTCCGCAGAGGATACCGAGAAGTATGACACGGTATTCACCTTCGATATAAGCATGAAACTCAACATGGGCAGCGACGAGAAGAACGCTACCATTGATCTCAACCCCGTCGAAACGGCTGAGGGTGCTGACCAGACAGCAGGAGGTAACCAGTAATGAAACTTAGTAAACAAGAACGCATTGCGGCGCTTATAGTTGCAGTTATCGTCATTCTTGCGGTTGGTATTTTCGTATTTATCAAGCCGAGATTTGAAGCGATAGGCACCACGACCGCAACACTTAACACAAAGCAGCAGGAATATGTTGACGCGCTTGCAAAGCAGGCGACAAAGGACGGGCTGAAGGATCAGGTACTTGACGCGTATGAGCGCGGCGAGCACCTTGCGGATATGTTCTTCCCCGAGCTCACCGCTTATCAGGCGGATCAGGAATTCAGAGCGTTCCTCTCACAGTGCAAGGCGAATGTTATCGTTGAGCAGCTTGATGTCGGCGAGCCGTCGACAACCACTCTCGGAACATCGTTCTACACTCCCACCGAGGTTGAATACGACCTGAAAACATACGTTACACAGGGTCTTGAAACCTCCGAGGAAGAGCTTGCATTCCAGAACCGCAGACAGACGCTTCAGGACGCGCTCGGCGCCGCTCAGACGATCGGCTCCATCTCCATCGACTTCACGGTAAGCGCGCTTGAGCAGGAAGAGCTCATCAAGTTCTGCGACGAGGTAAACGAGTATTTCAAGGACGAGAACGGCACCTCTACAAGAAAGGCTGTAATGCTCGGCGGCGCGACATTCACCTACCCTCTTATTGAAACCAAGTATGAGAAGATATGCGACGAGATCCTTACAAAGGCGGACGAGGACGGTAACAAGGCGCTCTACAAGAACGCAGGTCAGACCTATTCTCCCGAAAACACCGCGTCGGGAACCGGCGAGGAAGACGAAGAAAACTCTGTCGTTGTAACCGATTATCTCTTCTCGCTTTCTACCAATGTCACATTCCTCAGCGTTGAACGTATGCTCGATCCTACCGATCAGCTCGACGCTCAGGACGGTATCATTTTCTGACGCCAAAGCATAGAATGAAGGGTCAGCGCCGCGCGGAAGCGTCTGCGCGGCATTGCCCCGGGGCTACGATCGGCGGCGAGCCGATGGAGGTACGATAATAATGGCACACAAATTAAGAAAATACCTTAGCAGCCGCGGAAGCGCGCTGTTTATGGTACTCAGTACGATGACCGCACTGTTAATTGTGGCGATGGCAATGTATTTTTCCGTTGTTTCGTCGCGGTCTGTGCAGTATGCGGTCTTTAATCAGCAGCAGTCATATCAGTCTGCATCATCTATTTCCGATGTCCTGCTTTCGGGTCTGAAGGACGGTACGCTTGCTTCGGGAAGCAACGACCTTCTGTCCGCTCTTGACAGCATGAATATCGGCGATACCATTTCCACGGGCGACAACGGCTTTATAACTCTCGGCGCTACGGGCGGAAGCGCGCGCTCCGATGAGGATCAGGTCGGCGCCTATTCCGTTGATATCACCCGTCTTAACGACGAGGAGATAAACGGCGACCAGAACAAGACGTTCGACATCGCAACGACGACTTATGTAAACGGCGTTGCGGAAACGGTTCACACCTTTGTCCACGTTAAAATGAGCGGCGTTGAGACTGACGCAGGCATTACTCAGGTGTTCGCGTCGACGGGATATGTTCCGAACGACGCATATCTGGAAGCAGGTATTTATAAAACCGACGTCTTCTTTGATACCGAAAATACTGTTTTAAACGCATATGGTACTCAAGGCGGCGGTACGATGAGCTTTGACGGAAACTTCTACAGCGGCGGTTCCGTGACGTTAAATAAATATATAGACGGTACAGACAAAGAAGCGTCCGTTTGGGCAATAAGAAATAATTTCACAACGACTAGCGAATGTAATCATCCTATTACCCTTAAAAGCGGAAGCGTTGTTATGATAGGGGGAGATATGGATCTCCAAAATACGTCCGGTTTCCTCAATGCCGATATCTATGTAAACGGAGATGTTTATCTTACCGGCAATCAGCTTGCATCATCTAATCTGTATGTCAACGGAAACATCTATCTTTTAAGCGGATATTCCAAATTCAAATCCATTCATTATTCTGAGGATTCGAAGATATATATTATGAATGGTGATTCGTGGGTAGTCAACGCTCAAATCGATAACTATGTAAGCACGCGTGATACCACTAAGATGTCTGAAGAAGAAGCCCGTGCGGAGGCGGCTAAGATCTTTGTACAGGATTCTGCATACAGCGGTAATTTCAACACGGGTTATACCATAAGAAAATGGGACGGCTCCGAGGGAATGAGCTATACTGACTTTATCAAGCAGCTTGACGAAACCACCTCCACCTGCACCTATTATAAATGGGTCATTAACGACGGTACCGACGAGAATGGCGATCCTGACCCCAGCCGTAGAAAGCTAGACTCTTATGTAAAAGAGCTTGATGAAGCAAATCCCATTGGTACTGCTGTACATAAGACATTTGATTATAATCTCAATAGTAAGTCTGGGAAAAAATTGAATGCTGTAAATGAAGTGAATTTTGAGGATGAGGGCATAGATGGTTTTATTGTGGATGATATAACCTGCGATTTGTCAGAATCACCCATAAACCATATTGCGCTTATTCTTGATACAGGAGATGATCCTGACAAGGTATATACTATACGCGTATCTGCTAATCGAAGCTATGATGGGATTGACGGCAATGAAGCGTTTTCATGGTATCCTCTAAGTGCTAAAAACAACGCTCTTGATATGACAATTCTTGTTAAGGGGCGCGGAAGTTTGGTTGTTGATATACCAAAGGGGGTAACATACCAGGATGAATATAACACTATGTTTATGCATTATAACTGGTTTACGCTTCTCGGTGGTAAGATAGAAACAAAAAATGGCATTGAATGTTATAATGCCTCAGGCATTAAAAAAGAAACAGTATCTTCTTT
Organism: uncultured Clostridia bacterium; assembly: GCA_945935925.1. Lineage (GTDB taxonomy): Bacteria > Bacillota > Clostridia > Oscillospirales > Ruminococcaceae > CAG-115. The sequence goes on from CAMERU010000036.1 coordinate 8,246, forward strand.
GGCCGCTTCATTTATTCACAGCGACTGTTGCGCTTCGGGTGACGCATGCACCTACACCGAAAAGACAATCTCTGAGAAGTGCAAGACCTGCGGCGAAAAAATGAAGATTGTTACCTGCTCAAGGCATGAGTACACGATAAAGTTCTGTCCTAAGTGTAATCCGAATGCTGTAAACCGCGATAGCAACGACAAGCCTACCGCTCTGTGTAATAACCGAGTAGACCGTCAGGCAATTGACACTTATCTTGCGTCTGAGCCTGAGATAGCGGCGCAGATGGAAAAAGATAACAACGGAAATCTAGTTTATCCGACTACAAACATATTCCTTGTATCCTGTGATGAGAGTGCATCAATACGTATTTCAACAAAATTAAACAATGAACAAGTATGTCAGAATGCATTCTTCGGATATATTTATGCACCCTATATGACATTTAAGTCGTATGGTGAGAACGCAGGCGGCGGATACATCAGATTCTGTGGTGGTATGACTGTATCGGATTATGTCATAGCAACTAATATGGCGTTCTTGTCCTGCTGGCCGGAGAGGCTTCCCACGGAGCTGATGGGACAGGAGTGCTTTGATAATCAGCTTAACGGTATAGCGTCAAGGGGCTGGAAGATCACGCTCGGAAGCCATTAAGGAGGTCACGGCATGAAAAAGCTATTTTCAAAGCGAAGCGGCTTTACGCTTGTCGAGGTCCTCGTGGCGTTCGCCGTGTTCGCGATCATGGCTGCTATGGTAATGCAGATACTCCGTCTTGCGATAGACCAGCGCAGCTCCAATAACGAATTTCAGGATTCTCTCAATAAGGACGAGGAGCTCTATGTCAAGAACGGCATGGACACCGACTACGACGCGGCTAACAAGAACGGCTCGCTGACCTTCGATTTTTCGGGGTCATCGGGCCCCAGCCTCAGCATCGACTACGAGCTGAAGTCAACGGACGGCTCCAATTCCGCCGAGGGACTTAACTATGTTGTCGGCGACGTCGATTACACTGCCTCGGGCGAGAAGAAGCCCGGCTCGGTAGACCCGGGTTCCTCCGACAGCAACGGCTCGCAAAGCTCCCGTAACGATACCAGACTGACAGGCACAAGGGGTATCAACGAAATAACCATTGCCAACATCTTTGAGGATACGTCCTACTCGGGCGGCTCCGACAAGCACCGTTATATCTTCTATCTTAATGTCAACGGCAAAGACATGGCAGACGAGGACGTAAGGTATGCGCAGATAAAGATGTATTTCTATTCGACAGAGGTCGACGACGAAGCGAGCAAGGTGGAATACACCGACGATAAGGGTAAGACCTACACCAAGAAGATATACAAGAAGGCAAACGTGCTTGAGGCAGGCTATGTCGCGGGCAATCCGATAAACGCCGCAAATTACAGCCCGGGCAACATCACATCTACGCGCACCGGCGCATACAATGTTGAAAAGCTTACGGGCAACGCCGTGCGTATCGGCACGCCTTTTGAGGGCAGCGGCACTAAGTTCCTTGTCGCGAACAACATTTTCTTCTATGTCGTTACCGACCAGCCGATATCCACAAGCACCGCGTCCTTCGGTGACAACGCCAAAACAAAGGCTGACAAGTCCTCCACATACACGGCATACCCCATTTACGATGACAGCGGCAAGGTAACAACGGAGGTCAGCCCGAATATATACGGCGCGTTCCAGTATGTAAAGATCTATAAATAAGGGGGCGTTACGATGATCAAAAAAATCAGGAGAACGCTTCTCCGTAAGAACAACGGCGGCTTCACGCTCTCTGAGGTTATCGTTTCCTCCGCGCTTGTCGGCATTCTCCTTGTGGGAATGATGGCGTTCATCACACCCGCCATGAACATGATGCACAATGAGGAGGTCGACAGCCGCGCAAAAACCGTCGCGGAAACGATCGATTCCTACATAAACGGAAGCCTCAGAAATGCGGTGTATGTCGCGATGTTTGAGCACGCGAATATGGATGACGATATCAACGATATGTCGGGCATAATCTATAACAACACCGCGCTGAACAATATGAAGGATTTCGTCAAAAATCCCGGAAATACCACCGTGTATGAGCTCAGGTGCATAGGTATAAGGCGTATGTACGACGACAAGCGGCAGGAATTCAAGTATGTTCTCACCAACGAAACGGTGCTTAACAAAGACGTAAGGCTTGACAGTAATAAGACCTACGAGGTTTTCGATATGTGCTTCTATGACAAGCTCTACCCCGAAATTTCGCTCAGGCGGCTGACAAACCAGGTAGACGGCGCGCCTGCGCTCGACCCCGCCGACGTTAAGAATGTCCCTGCGATGGAAACGGCGATAAATATCCACAACGACGACGACATTGACGAGGATTCGCTTATCCTTGTCGGAAAGGGATATATCAACTTCATCAATATCCGCAGCGGCATTCTCAATTCGGGTGATTTCAAGATCTACCCCGAAACAGATACCCACGTCCGCACCGCAGACGAGGCAAAAACAGCCTATGGCTACGCGGGCGACACCTTCATCTATTACGTCACCAGAAAGGCGACCTACAACAAAACCCCATGATAAAAAAATTTTCGGGGCGTATCCTCGCCCCGAAAACTATGCGGTTTAATTCGTTACAGCGGCTTATAACAGGCTGATGTACCAGTCCATGATGAGCGAGCCGTAAAGCCAGCCGGCGGCTATGCCGACCGCGAGGAACGGCCCGAACACCATGCGGCGCGAGTATTTCACCTTAACGACGAGATCCTCTTTTATGAAGATCTTGAAGCCGCCCTCGCGCTCGCCCTTTATGCTCTCGCGGAGCGTTCTGCTGAGCGCTGCCTTGTCGGGCAGCCCGTGCCAGACATTTTCGTCAAGAAATTCCCACTCGATATCGGGTTCTCCGCTGCTTATACCGCCGACGATAATGTCGTCGTGACCCTCGGAAACATAGCCCGAATCGCGGTCGAGCTGATCCTGATACCAATCCATGGCGATCTTTTTTATCTTATCGGATATCTCCTTTTCAGACCTTCGGTCGCGGAATTTCTTTATCGAGCCGTATATCGCGCCGAGAAGAATGCCGATGAAAAGCGCGGGGAACACCCTGTAACCGAGCAGCAGCGACGCTCCGAGCATCAGCTGGAGATCTCCGCCGCCCATTCCCCCGATAAGCACGAGGATAACGAACAGCACCCCGACGACTCCCATTGAAATGAGGCGCTCATACCACACGATCTCGGGGAAAACGAAAAATGCGGATATTCCGAGAACGGCGACTGTTATGCTGCACCAATAGGGTATTTCGAAGTGGTCGATGTCTATTCCGCTGACGCAGATAAGCACCGCGAAAAGCACGAACGAATAAGCAAGCTCCCACGAGAGCCCGAAGCGGATATACGCCAGCAGGTAAAGCACCGCGCAGCACGCCTCGAATATCATGTACCGGGGCGACACCTTAGCGCCGCAGTAGCGGCATTTCCCGCGCAGGAAGATCCAGCTGAATATCGGGAACATATCGTACCACGCGAGCCTGTGACCGCAGGAAAAGCAGTGGGACGGCTCGGTTACAATGGACTGCTTCAGCGGGGTGCGGAGTATCACGACGTTGAGGAAGCTGCCGATAACCGACCCGAAAATGAAAACAAACGTCCCAAAGACGATTTGCATGATGTCAATCATATAATTGACCCCCTTAAATATATTGTAATAGTATTTTAACATATTTTATGATATATTTCAAGGGTAACGCCGCATATTATTTGCCGCGCAGATGTGCAGCCGGCAATTATGCGGTTTATCCCCCGCCGCTGCGGAAGCGGCAATTATCCGACCCGGGGAGGGGTCGGCGGCAGGCGTTTTGCAGCGACTGCTGAGCATAGCCTGAAAGGAAGAATTCAAGAATATGCCAGAGCCCATCAAAAACCTACCCATAGGTAAGATCCTCGTTGAAAACGGCTTTATCAACGAGAAGCAGCTGGAGGAGGCACTCGAAAAGCAGAAATCCAGCGGCGGAAAAATGCTCGGCGACGTTATGCTGGAGCTCGGTTTCGTGTCGGAGACCCAGCTTGCGCAGGCGTTGTCAATACGACTTAAGGTTCCCTTTGTCGACCTGTCCTCCGTGCAGATAAACACCGAGGCTGTCATGAAGATACCCGAGAATGTCGCAAAGGAAAAGACGGTTTTCGCCTTTGCGATAAATCACAACAGGCTCCTTGTCGCGACGAACGACCCCGTAAACTTTTATGTTTTTGAGGATCTGAAGGTTGCGACGGGCATGGAGATAATCCCGCAGATCTCCACAAAGACCGCTATCGAGGCGGCAATAGGCAGATTCTATTCTTCACAGGCAATGGACAACGCCGTGAGCGACCTTGAGAGCGAGCAGATGTCGGTTCAGGAAGCACAGCAGGCAGAGTCCGACGCGAGAGTCGACAACGCGCCTATCGTTAAGCTCGTCAATATGATGGTTGAAACCGCGTTCAGAGTTAACGCGTCGGATATACATATCGAGCCGTTCAAGACGAGAACGCGTATCCGCTACCGTATCGACGGCGAGCTTGTCGAGCAGGACATGAAAGTCCCCATCTCGTTCCATAACTCCATTATAACCCGTATAAAGATCCTCGGCGGTATGAATATCGCCGAAAAGAGAATACCGCTCGACGGACGCTTCGGAACGGTAATCGACGGCATAAACCTTGATGTCCGTGTGTCGACTATCCCCTGCGTTTACGGCGAGAAATGCGTTATCCGTCTGCTCTCCACGGCGGACGAAAAGACAAGAAAGATCACCGACCTCGGTATGACGGATTACAACTACGAAATGTTCAAGCAGATAATCCGCTGCCCGAACGGCGTTATGCTCGTTACGGGGCCTACAGGTTCGGGTAAATCCACGACGCTTTACGCGACGCTCGGCGAGCTGTCGCAGCCTAACGTAAACATCGTTACCGTTGAGGACCCTGTCGAAAAGAAGATCGACGGCGTTAACCAGTGCCAGATCAACGCCAAGGCGGGCATGACGTTCGCGGCGGCGCTTCGTTCCATACTTCGTCAGGACCCCGATATCATAATGGTCGGAGAGATCCGTGACGGCGAAACGGCGGATATCGCCATCCGCGCCGCTATCACGGGACACTTCGTGCTTTCCACACTGCATACCAACGACGCTGCCTCCACTATCGTAAGACTTGTGGACATGGGCGTTGCGCCGTACATGGTTGCTTCTTCCCTTGTCGGAATTATCGCACAGCGACTTGTAAAGCTGCTCTGCAAATCCTGCAAGGAAACCTATCAGCTGACCGATCCCGCAGACCTCCGCCTTGTCGGAAAGACCTCGCCCGTTAATATCTGCCGCGCTCACCCGGGCGGATGCAAGGCGTGCCACGGCTCGGGCTATTCGGGACGAACCGCTATCCATGAGATAATCGTTACCTCCAACGACATCAAGGAGCTCATCTCCCGCGGCGCGACCGCCGAGGAGATCGGCGCAAAGGCGACCGAAAACGGAACCCGCCTGCTCCGCGACAACGTTACCGAAATGGTCCTTGCGGGAAAAACCACGATGGACGAGCTCGTAAAGGCGACATATACAGTCTGATAACGGCATACAATGCGATAAGGAGAAAAGACAGTGGAAGTAAATAATATAATGGACATAAACCGGATACTCGACGAGGCGCGCGACCTCGGCTGTTCCGACCTTCATTTCACGGCGGGACTTCCTCCCGTTGTACGTCTGCACGGCTCGATAAGAAAGCTCGGCGGTTATCCCGACTGCACAGAGCCGATCATAGTCAATATCATCAACCAGATAACCTCGATAAAGCATAAATCGCAGATATCCAAGGGACTTGACACCGACTTCTCGTATGTGTCGACCTCGGGCTACCGCCACAGAGTCAACGTGTACAGACAGCGCGGCTATCATGCCGTTGCTATCCGTCTGCTCCGCAACGATATCCCGACCCTTGCCGACCTAAGCCTGCCCGCAACGCTGGGCGAATTTTCGCTCGCGCCGCGCGGCCTTGTGCTTGTAACGGGTCCTACCGGTTCGGGTAAATCGACGACCCTTGCGGCGATGATCGACCATATCAACCGTCAGAAGAACTGCCACATAATCACCGTTGAGGACCCTATCGAGTATCTGCACACCCATAAGCAGTCCATGGTAAACCAGCGCGAGATCGGGCAGGACGTCGACAGCTTCGCGGGCTCGCTCCGTGCGGCGCTCCGTGAGGACCCCGATGTTATCCTCGTCGGAGAAATGCGTGACTTCGAAACGATAAACGCAGCGGTAACCGCGGCGGAAACAGGTCACCTTGTATTCTCTACGCTGCATACGACGGGCGCGGCTGAAACCATCGACCGTATTATCGACGTTTACCCCCCGCATTCGCAGGGTCAGATCCGCTCGCAGCTCGCTAACTCCATTGTCGGCATCATCTCGCAGACGCTCGTTCCTACGGCGGACGGCAGAGGGCGCTGTGCGGCTCTCGAAATACTCGCGGCGACCGACGCGGTGCGCGCGATGATACGCGAGGGTAAGATATTCCAGGTTCCCACCGCTATCGCGACCGGTAAGAAATACGGAATGTTCACTCTGGATCAGGATCTTGCGCGGCTTGTACGAACGGGCAAGATAACCGATGAAACGGCGCGTTCAAGATGTCAGGACCCGAACGAATACAAGCGTTACCTCGAGGGCGGCTTCTGATCTTCGCCGTCGCTTTCAACAAAAGGATAGTGCCGAAGTATAATAATTATGTAACATTGCACCGTTACACGGGCTTTCGTCACGTTCTTTCGGTGAAATTAACAAAAAAATTACGATAAAACAATCATAATTTACGAATTTAAGGCTTTGGCATTTTTTCGACGAAAAACCACTTGCAATTTATAACCTTTTAGGTTATAATGTAAACACAGCAGATGAGAAATCTGCAACATGGAACGGATATAGCCCCGCCGGGGTTATACATAAAAATTTTTTTCTTTACAGGAGGTCTTTATCATGATAAAGAAGCTTCAGGCCCTGAAGAAGAGAAAGGGCTTCACACTCGTCGAGCTGATCGTAGTTATCGCTATCATCGGCGTACTCGCAGCTATCCTGGTTCCTACCATGCTTGGCTATGTTACTTCTTCCCGTGTACAGTCGGCTAACTCCACTGCGACAGAGATCAAGAACTCTATCAACAACTGGATCACCGATATGGACACCAAGGGATACTCCATGGCTAAGAACGCAGGTAAGGATGCTTCCACTCCTCAGGATACATGGACAATTCCTTTCATAAAGGGTGAGTGCCAGGCTATAACGGCAAAATCCGATATTTGGTCTAAGGCAGCACAGGATTTAGATGGTCCTTCCACTGCAACTAATAAGGGCAAGCCTAAGGGCGTTTATGGTTACCTTGAGGAAAAGCTTGAGTCTGATTACACTTTCAATAATGTATCTATCGTTGCTTACATTAACGAAGGTAAGTGTGTAGCAGTAGTTTACTACGCAGACGGTGAAAAAATGGTTTCCGATGCTCCTGAATACAAAAACTTCACAGGTACTGCTTATAAGTGGAGCAACACGGACGGTATCACTTCTGGTTCCGGTGCTGTTCTCGGTACTTCTCCTCAGCTCACAACAAAGCTCAACTAATCTGAGTTGACGTTCTGAACTGAACAACTAAAAAGCACAACGTTCCTCGGCGGCGCAAGCCGTCGGGGAATTGGTGCTATTTATAGGCTTAATTACAATGTTTTCGTTTTTTTGTTTGTGTCATTCCGCCGAGCGGCAGAAACAAGGAAATCAAGGCAGTCCGGGTAATATCTCTTTTGGGAGGTTTTATATGATAAGGCATTTACAGCGAATGAGAGCAAAAAAGGGCTTTTCGATGATCGAGCTTATCGTCGTTGTCGCGATAATCGGCATACTTATCGCGGTAATCGTTCCGAATGTCGGAAACGACCGCGCAAAGAGGGAGCAGGCGAACACGACCGCGACGGATTTCTATTCCGCCGTTCAATATTGCTTCTCTAAATACTCGAAATACGAGGCAGCGCTCTCCCCCGAGCTCAAGGCGGATATCCCGTCCAAGAGCTTTATCGACTACTTCCCCGCGGTCAGCGGAAATTACCCCGTGAACAAGGTCACCTATATTAAAATGAAGAACGGCAGCGACGGCAACATTGAATATGTCCATGTCGCAAGCTCGCTCTCCGACCTCCTCGCGGACACAACTACCACCAATACGAACGCTTTTGCCGACCTGCTTGCAAAGGACATAGGCGATATGTTCTACTCCGAGCTTGAGGGATACTACTTCGCATATGTATATTTTGCCGACGCAAGCACCGCGCTGGCGAGCACCACTAACACCGTAAGGGTGAAGATGACGCATTTTATGTATGAGGATATGCCGTCGACAACAACGGTTGACAGCGCGTTCATCAATAACAATCTCCTTTTCACCGACTATGCTTATCTGGCAAACAACCGGATCTGCGGCACCTGTTCTTCAATAAAGAGCGGCTCGGTATATCTCGGGGACGTCGGCACCTACTTCCTGAACAAGGGCGACGTGGTCACCGCATAATATGGTTTGATACCGCGGGAGCGCATTGCACCCGCGGTTTTCATTGTTATATTGTACATTAAAAATGAAATTTACCGCCGCAAAATATGCAAAAAATATCTTTACATTTAGGAAAAACAGTGATATAATGTAAGCATAGTGATTTATGTGCCCGCCGTTACACCACGACAGGCAGGAAAGGATACGATCATGGATATAAGAATAGAAAAAACGACTGCCCCCAAGGCAAAGCCGACAGACGAATCAAAGCTGGGCTTCGGTCATATTTTCACCGACCATATGTTCATCATGGACTACGACACCGGCAAGGGCTGGCACGACGCGCGCGTTGTCCCCTACGGCGAGATATCGCTCTCCCCTGCGGCAATGGTGCTTCACTACGGTCAGGAGATCTTCGAGGGTCTGAAGGCATACAGAACCGCCGAGGGCAATGTTCAGTTTTTCCGCCCCGAGGAGAATTTCAAAAGACTTAACATCTCCGCAGAGCGCCTTGTTATCCCGCAGATACCTGTCGAGGACGCATTGCAGGCACTTCACACGCTTGTCGAGGTCGACAAGGACTGGGTTCCCCACACCGACGGCGCTTCGCTTTATATCCGTCCGTTCATTTTCGCTGCCGATCCGTTCCTCGGAGTGCGCCCGGGCGACAAGTATTATTTCATGATAATCATGAGCCCCTCCGGTCCCTACTACTCCACCGGTCTTGACCCCGTAAATATCTATGTTGAAACCAACTATGTACGCGCGGTTCGCGGCGGCATGGGCTTCACCAAGACGGGCGGCAACTATGCGGCTTCTCTTGCGGGTCAGGACGAGGCGCACAAGCAGAACTACTCGCAGGTACTGTGGCTCGACGGTGTTGAGCGCAAGTACATAGAGGAAGTCGGCGCAATGAACATCATGTTCGTTATCGACGGCGAG
>CAMERU010000037.1 GCA_945935925.1 uncultured Clostridia bacterium
CGAGGTACTCAGCAACCTCAGCGTAGCGAGCGAGGGTGTGGGGGTGGTCATACTGAGAGAATGTACCCATCTTGGTGGGAGCCTCTGCGGAGTTGAAGCGGATAACCTCATCTATCAGCAGAGCGTTTGCAACACCGTGGGGCAGGTGGTGGAACGCACCGAGCTTGTGAGCCATGGAGTGGCATACGCCGAGGAATGCGTTTGCGAACGCCATACCTGCCATTGTAGCAGCGTTAGCCATCTTCTCGCGTGCAACGGGATCGTTGGGAGCGTCGGGAGCCGCGCTGTCGTATGCAGCGGGCAGGTACTCGAAGATCATCTTCAGCGACTGCTTTGCAAGGCCGTCGGTGTAGTCGGTAGCCATGATGGAAGCGATAGCCTCGAGGTCGTGTGTTACCGCGTCGATACCGGAAGCGGAGGTCAGTCCTCTGGGTCCGCTCATCATCATGTCGGCGTCAACGATAGCCATCTTAGGAAGCAGCTCGTAGTCGGCAAGCGGGTACTTAACGCCGGTATCCTGATCGGTGATTACCGCGAAGGGAGTAACCTCGGAGCCGGTACCTGCGGAGGTAGGAACAGCGATGAAGTAAGCCTTCTCGCCCATCTTCGGGAAGGTGTAAACTCTCTTGCGGATATCCATGAAGCGCATTGCCATATCCATGAAGTCAGCCTCGGGGTGCTCGTAAAGTACCCACATGATCTTGCCTGCGTCCATTGCGGAGCCGCCGCCGACAGCGATAATGCAGTCGGGTTCGAACTGGCGCATAGCCTCTGCGCCCTCCTTAGCGGAAGCAAGCGAAGGATCGGGAGCAACATTGGAGAATGTGGTATGTGTAATGCCCATCTGATCGAGCTTGTCGGTAATGCACTTGGTATAGCCGTTCTTGTACAGGAAGGAGTCTGTTACGATGAAAACTCTCTTCTTGTTCATAACGTCCTTGAGCTCCTGCAGAGCAACAGGCAGACAGCCCTTCTTAATGTAAACCTTCTCGGGTGCGCGGAACCACAGCATATTCTCTCTCCTCTCGGCAAGTGTCTTGACATTGATAAGGTGCTTAACGCCAACGTTCTCGGAAACGGAGTTGCCGCCCCACGAGCCGCAGCCGAGGGTAAGGGAGGGAGCGAGCTTGAAGTTGTACAGGTCGCCGATACCGCCGTGAGAAGAAGGTGTGTTGATAAGCATACGGCAGGTCTTCATTCTCTCGGAGAACTCTGCGATCTTCTTGCGCTCTGTTGTAGCGTTGATGTAGAGCGAGGAGGTGTGACCGTAGCCGCCGTCGGCGATAAGGTGCTCCGCCTTGTCGAGGGCGTCGGAGAAGTCCTTAGCCTTGTACATAGCGAGTACGGGAGAGAGCTTCTCGTGAGCGAACTCCTCGGAAATATCAACGGACTCAACCTCGCCGATAAGGATCTTTGTTGTTTCGGGAACCTCAACGCCCGCAAGAGCTGCGATCTTATGCGCGGACTGACCTACGATCTTCGCGTTCAGCGCGCCGTTGATGATGATGGTCTTGCGAACCTTGTCGATCTCCTTGTCCTTGAGGAAGTAGCAGCCTCTTACCTCGAACTCCTTCTTAACCTTGTTGTAGATCTTCTCGTTAACGATAACGGACTGCTCGGAAGCGCAGATCATACCGTTGTCGAATGTCTTGGAGTGAATGATAGAGCTTACTGCGAGCAGGATATCGGCAGACTCGTCGATGATAGCGGGAGTGTTGCCGGCGCCTACGCCGAGAGCGGGCTTGCCGCTGGAGTATGCAGCCTTAACCATTCCGGGGCCGCCCGTTGCGAGAATGATGTCAACTTCCTTCATGAGGATATTTGTCAGGTCGAGGGAGGGAACGTCGATCCACGAGATGATGCCCTCGGGAGCGCCCGCCTTTACAGCCGCCTCGTAAACTACCTTTGCAGCCTCGATAGTGGACTTCTTTGCACGGGGGTGGGGGCTGATGATGATACCGTTTCTTGTTTTAAGGGAGATAAGCGTCTTGAAAATCGCGGTGGAGGTGGGGTTAGTCGTGGGGATAACCGCGCCGACAACGCCGATGGGCTCCGCTACCTTTGTAACGCCGAACGCTTCATCGCGCTCGATAACGCCGCAGGTCTTGGTATTCTTGTATGCGTTGTAAATGTACTCGGACGCATAGTTGTTCTTGATAACCTTATCTTCTACAATGCCCATGCCTGTTTCTTCAACAGCCATTTTTGCAAGCGGGATCCTCTCCTTGTTTGCAGCGGACGCAGCAGCAAGGAAGATCTTGTCGACCTGCTCCTGAGTGTAGGTCGCGAACTTCTTCTGCGCTTCTCTTACGCGTGCAAGAGCGGCTTCGAACTTCTCAACGCTGTCAACGATTTCGTAGTTAAACATAGTCATCTTCTCCTTAAAATAATATATTCCGGAACTTTCGACGTTCCTTTGAACACTTGTGTACCGACAGGCGAAAACCCGTTTTGTTGGTTTTCCTCTGTCCTTGTTAATATTTTAACACATTATTTACAGCTTGTAAAATGTATTAATTATATATCGGTCATCATTTTAAAGCATAACCGATTTACTTGAAGCAGGCGTGCTTTGCGTTGCAGACATCGGTGATGAACTGCTTGTCCAGCTCGGATAAGTGGTAGTCCTTGCGGTAGATGAGGACGTCCTTGTATATCTTGTTATTCTTTGAGCAGCTCTTTGTCACCAGATCGTAATTTTCGAGCAGGCGCTGCGGGATCGGCGACACCCACATAAAGGTGTTCGGGACGTTGCCGAGCAGAACGAACTGCGACGCGCGCTCAAAAACGTAAATATGCTTGTCAACGTGCTCCGAAAGCTCCGCTTTCTTGACGTCGATAAGCGGCAGCGTCGGAACGTAGGGATCCGCGTGCGTTATCTCAATATAATTGCCGAGCTCCTCGAGCGAAACATCGTCCTTTTCCGCAAGCGGGCTTTTTTTGCTGACTAGAAGGCTGTATCTGAACTCGGAAACCGTTTCGCAGACGAGCTTCTTCTCCGCGAACAGCTCCTTGAAATACTTTTCAAAGCTTGACTGATAGCGCACAATGCCGAGGTCAAAATCCCCCTTGACGACATTATTTATCGTGCGCATGGAATTCGTTTCCTTATAGAATATCTCGGCGGGTGTGTCGAGCGCGATATGCTTTGCGAACTCTGCCATTGCCTCGGCAAAATAGCTTGCCCTCGGAACGCACACGGAAAACTGCTGCTTCCTCGTTCTGCCGCTGTGATAGATCTCCTCGACCTCCTCCACCTGCGACACTATCCTGCGGGCGCGCTGAAGGAACTCATCTCCGTCGGGAGTTGTGGTTATGCCCTTTGTTGTGCGCTTGAATATCGTTATTCCAAGCGATTCTTCAAGCTCCTTTATCGCGCGGGAGAGGTTGGGCTGCCCCATATACAGGTTCTCGGCAGCCTTGCTGATGGAATGGGTCTTAGCCACTTCAACGGCATATTTAAGGTGCAGTATGTTCATGCACGCCCTCCTTATAACCCGTGCAGACTGCCCGCCTAACCGTCACGAACAATAATATATAATAATTATAACTCCACAATATTATATATTCTGCACAAATAATGTTAAATTATTGTCAAATTTTTAATTCCTTTCGAGCGCCGATATACCCGAGCGAACCATTTTAACGATCCCGTAGGGCTTGAGCAGACCGATGAAGCTGTCAAGCTTTGCGGGCTCGCCGGTGAGCTCAAGCATTACGCTGTCTGCGGCGATGTCAACGAGTTTTGCCCTGAAAAGGTTAGCTATCTCGATTATCTTCTGCCGCTCGTCGCTGCTTCTGCCCGCGCGGACAAGGACGTGCTCACGGCACACAGCGTCCTCGAGTATGGTAACGTCTATGACGTCATAAAGCTTCATAAGCTGATTTTTTATCTGCTCGAGCACTCTTATATCGCCCGAAACGACGATAGTAAGGCGGGAAACATCGGGCACCTCCGTTTCCGCGGCGTTAAGGCTCTTTATATTGAAGCAGCGTCTGCTGAAAAGGCTGGAAACGCGCAGCAGTACGCCGTTATTATTTGCAACTTTTACCGATAATACATATTCCTGCATAGATCACGCCTCCGTATCAATATAGGTAATCGGGTCGACAACGGGCTTCCCTGCGGGTATCATGGGCAGGACGTTGATATCGCGGTCGATCCTGACCTCGATCATGACGGGAGAAGTTCTCGATATTTCGAGCGCTTCCGTAAGCACCGGCGCGATATCCTCGGTTTTCTCGATTACGAGGGTCTTTATACCGAAGCTCTCGCCGAGCTTAACATAGTCGATATGCCTGTTGTCGAGCGTGGTCTGCGAGAAGTGCTTGTTATAGAACAGGCGCTGCCACTGACGCACCATGCCGAGAACGTTGTTGTTGATGACGATCTCGATTATGGGGATATTGTGCGCCGACGCAGTGATAAGCTCGTTAAGGTTCATCGCGAAGCTGCCGTCGCCCGCAATATTTACGACTGTCTTGTCGGGATTGCCCACCTTTGCGCCGATAGACGCGCCAAGACCGAAGCCCATGGTGCCCAGTCCGCCGGAGGAAATGAAGGTACGCGGCTTTCTGTAACGGTAATACTGCGCCGCCCACATCTGATTCTGTCCAACCTCGGTGGAAATAATCGCGTTACCGCCTGTCAGCTCGTCGAGCTTTTCAATTACCGCCTCGGGAGTTACAGGCAATGCTTCCGTTCCCTTCTGAACGGGCTCGGGGTAATCGCCGCCGAGTATCTCGTCCAGCCATGCGGAGTTGTCTTTCTGCTCTGTCATTGCGCACAGCTTTGTCAGGGCCGCCTTTACGTCGCCGCTGAGCGTTGCGTTGACCTCAACGTTCTTGTTGAACTCCGCGGGGTCGATGTCGATATGAAGTATCTTAGCATTTCTGCCGAACACCTTGGGGTCGCCGATAACGCGGTCGGAAAAACGCGTGCCTATGCCGATAAAGAGGTCGCAGGCGTTGAGCGCCGCCGCAGCCCTTACCGTGCCGTGCATACCGAGCATACCGATATAGCGGCGGTCGGTCTGGTCGTAGGCACCCTGACCCATAAGGGAGCAGGAAACGGGCGCGTCGCACAGCTCCGCGAGCTTTTTAAGCTCGTCTGCCGCGTCGGAGGAGATAACTCCGCCGCCCGCGTATATGTAGGGCTTCTTTGAAGCGGCAATAAGCTTTGCGGCGGTTTCAAGCTCGCTCTCGCTGATGTTTGTCACCGTTTCGGGGACAACGGCGGGCTTGGGCGTATATTCGCACACTGCCGCAGTGATATCCTTGGGGATATCCACGAGGACGGGACCCTTTCTTCCGCTGCCCGCGATTTTGAACGCAAGACGGATCGTGTCCGCAAGCTCGTTTACGTCCTTGACGATGAAATTATGCTTGGTTATGGGCATGGTTATGCCCGTGATATCGACCTCCTGAAAGCTGTCAAGACCGAGCAGCCCGCAGCTAACATTGCCCGTTATGGCAACGAGGGGGATAGAGTCCATGTGAGCGGTGGCGATACCCGTTATGAGGTTAGTTGCGCCGGGGCCGCTTGTCGCGATAACAACGCCCGTCTTACCCGTCGAGCGGGCATATCCGTCGGCGGCATGGCAGGCGCCCTGCTCATGCGAGGTGATTATGTGTCTTATTTTATCGCTGTATTTATAAAGGCTGTCATATATATTGAGGACAGCTCCTCCCGGATATCCGAAAACGGTATCCGCACCCTGTTCCAGCAGACATTCAACAATTATATCCGAACCGGTGTACTGCATCTGATTTAGTGTTCCCTTCTAAAAAGCTTATTTTCGGCAAAAACGCCTATATTTCTATTTTACCATACTATTCTTATGTTGTCAACGATATAACTCCTATTTTTTTTAATGATATACAAGGTTTTTTTGGCATAATAACACATACTATGATTGACACTGCGCCGAGTTTGTGATATCATATATACGGAATTACCCTGTCGAGAGGAGCAAAGCTATGAAAGCAATAATATATGAAAGCAATACAGGACACGCGGAACGCTACGCCGTGGTGCTCGCGGAAAAGCTGAACCTGCCCTGTCACAATATAAACGACGCAAAAAAGGCGCTTCCGAAGGGCGAAAGCGTCATATTTATCGGTTGGGTCTTTGCGAACCGCATCATGGGGCTCGATAAGGCGCAGAAACGGTGGAAGGTCGCCGCTGTCGGCGCGGTGGGGCTGTTCCCCGATGTTAAGGCGAACGAGGAGATACTTATTGCCGAAAACAAGCTCACCGTCCCGCTTTTCTACCTGCGCGGGGGCATTGAATTTTCAAAGCTCGGAATGCTCCAGAGAAAGCTTCTGAAAGCCGTTCACGACAGCATGGTGCGCTCTGACGACCCCGAAAAAAAGCAAGCCGCCGAGCTGCTCGAAAAGGACGCGGATTTTTTCAGCGAGGACAATCTCTCGGCGATTGCGGCGTTTGGGCTGACGCAGCCATAAGGAATTAATTAACAGCCCTGATTTTTATATAAATCGACCCGCGCCTGTGCAAAATAAGCGCGGGGTGATATTTTGAAGAACTTTTTCGAGGGCACGCTGTGCGGATTTCTCAACGGATTTTTCGGCTCGGGCGGCGGCGTTATCGCCGTGCCGGTTTTTGAAAAGGAAGGCT
Organism: uncultured Clostridia bacterium; assembly: GCA_945935925.1. Lineage (GTDB taxonomy): Bacteria > Bacillota > Clostridia > Oscillospirales > Ruminococcaceae > CAG-115. Next base: position 6,638 of record CAMERU010000037.1, read on the forward strand.
GCCCGGTGCAGGAGGCGCACGCAAGCTCGGTCGCGTTCATTTTCATATTAAGCCTTGTGACGGCGGTTTTTTACGGGTTCTCGGGCACGCTCGACTTCGCTGCGGCATGGAGCTTTATCCCGTGGGGCGTGGCGGGCGCGATAACGGGCGCGCTGTTCCTTAAAAAAATCAAGGCGCAGTGGCTGCGGCGGCTTTTCGGCGCGGTCATTACAGCCGCGTCGATAAGGATGCTGCTGTCATGACGGAGGCACTGGTAGGATTTTTCACGGGGATACTCGCTTCAATGGGGCTTGGCGGCGGGTTCATACTCATCGTTTGGCTGACTATGTTCACCGAAACGGAACAGAAAACAGCGCAGGGCGTCAATGTTCTGTTTTTTCTTCCGATAGCTCTTATTGCTTTGATAATGCACCTTAAAAACGGACTTGTCAACAAGGCTCTCGTTAAGCGCTGCGCCCTCGGCGGCATAATCGGCGCGATAATCGGAACACTCGGCTCACAGCTGGTCGCGGGCGGGCTGCTGCGTAAGCTGTTCGCGCTTTTCCTGCTGGCGTTCGGGCTCAGGGAGATGTTCACAAAAGCAAAGTCCGGAGCGCCGACCGATAGAGCCGACAAAGCGGAAATAAATACCGCGCCGAACGAAATTGCGGGAAAATCGGACAATAAAAATGGGACTGCCGAATGACAGTCCCATCATTGTTTGTAAAGAGAGTGAATTACTTCAGCTCAACCTTAGCGCCTGCTTCTTCAAGCTTGGTCTTGAGCTCCTCAGCCTCAGCCTTGGAAACGCCTTCCTTGATAGCCTTAGGAGCGCCCTCAACGAGCTCCTTAGCTTCCTTCAGGCCAAGACCGCAGATATCCTTAACAGCCTTGATAACGCCCATCTTGGAGTCGCCGAAGGATGCGAGGATAACGTCGAACTCAGTCTTCTCCTCAGCAGCGGCAGCAGCGCCTGCGCCTGCAGCGGGAGCAGCAGCAACAGCAGCAGCGGATACGCCGAATTCTTCCTCAAGAGCCTTTACGAGTTCGTTCAGCTCAAGAACGGACAGACCCTTAACTTCTTCAATCATAGCTAAAATCTTCTCAGAAGCCATTTTAATTTCCTCCATAAATATGTTTTAAGTTAATCACGCCGTATGGCGAGTGTTACGCGGCGCTATGCCGCAATTGTTCCCGGGCGATCAAGCGGTAGCTTCGCCTTCGGACTGCTTCTTCTCGATCTCGCTGATAGCGATAGCAAGACGCTGGATCGGGGACTGAAGCATAAATACAAGCTGGGAGAGCAGGGTTTCCTTGGAGGGAAGCTTTGCGTAAACCTCGACCTCTTCCTTGGAAATAGCCTTGCCGTCGATAAAGCCGAGCTTGATGGCAAACTTGCCGTCGGAACTCTCAGCCTTCTTGTACAGAAGCTTGGGAGCAGTGATGATATCCTCTGCGGAAAGAGCGATAGCGGTCGTACCGGAAAGTGCGGGCTCAAGGCCTTCAACACCTGCGATCTCTGCCGCGCGCTTGAGCAGGGTGTTCTTAACTACGAAGTAGTCGATGCCGTTCTCGCGGAGCTCCTTACGAAGCTTGGTGTCCTCCTCAACGGAGATACCATTGTAATCAACGAGAACACCGCCTGCTGCATTCTTCAGCTTTTCTGCAAGGTCAGCAACGAACTGCTGCTTCTGTGCGAGTATGCTCTGACTGGGCATTTAATTCACTCCTTTATAGAATTTTGCTGTTTCAAAAGAGTGGATATATTAAAAAATCCTCTCTGACATAAAGACAGAAAGGAACTCAGAAAACTCTGTAATATCCCATTCCTCGGCAGGCGTGAAACCACATTAAAGCCTTTCGGCAACCTGCTGTCTTTAGAACAGCATGGTTATTATACCACATCAAAATAAATTTGTCAAGGGTTTTTAAAAATTTTTTTGAAAAAAGGCTTCCCTGACCACAACCTGAAAAATAAGCTTTTAATGCCTTTTCAGTTTGATTTTCAATTTTTCGGTTACTCGGTGCGGTTTTTTCATGGGAAAATAAAAAAATGCTTGACTAATCCGCCCGCGCAATATAAAATATAAGTACACCTATTTTAACGGAGGTATCCTATGAATATAATCGATCTGAGCGGAAAATGGGACGTGTTCCTTGACAAAAACAAAAATGACGCCATTCCTGCGGAATTTAACTGCGAAATAACGCTACCCGACACCACCTCGCACGCAAGACTCGGCAAGCTTAACACCGAAAAGAATTACGGCTGCCTTACCGACCTCTATAAATTCGAGGGCTATGCGTGGTTCAGGCGCCGCTTCTCCCTCTCGGAGGAACAGGCGGCAGGCGAACTCACGCTGCTGCTTGAGCGCACGAGAAAGACCTCCGTTTACATTGACGGCAGAAATATCGGGCAGTTCTGCTCGCTCTGTGCTCCGCACCGCTACGACCTCGGCGGCGTTTCTGCGGGCGAACACGAGATCATCGTCCGCGTCGACAACACCGACTACCCTACCGCGGGCGGTCACCTTACCTCCGTTGACACTCAGACCAACTGGAACGGCATAACGGGAAAGCTGGAGGTACAATGCTACCGCGCATTCCCCCGCTTTATATCGGTTTTTCCCGATATAAAGGAGAAGAAGCTCCGCGTCCGCGCGGAGATCGCGGGCATGCAGTCGGGCAGCGCCCTGCTCAGGGTGCTGGACGAAAACGGAGAGTACGGTGCCGCTTCGTTCGGATATTCCGACGGAAAGCTTGACTGCACCATGCAGCTTTCGGAGAATGTCCCGCTCTGGAGCGAACACTCCCCCGCCCTGCTGCGGCTTGAAATATCCATTGACAAGGACAGCCGCCGCATTGATTTCGGTATGCGCGAGCTGAAAACCGACGGGCTGAAATTCCGCATAAACGGCGACGAAACATTCCTGCGCGGCAAGCATGACGGGCTTGTTTTCCCGCTGACGGGCTTCGCTCCGACAGACACTGCAAGCTGGATAAAGGGGTTTGACACGGCAAAGCGGTACGGCATAAACCACTACCGCTTCCACACATGCTGCCCGCCCGAGGCAGCGTTCGAGGCGGCTGACCTCATGGGAATATATATGCAGCCCGAGCTGCCTTTCTGGGGCACTATCCCCGACGAACTGAACGACGAGCACCGCTTCCTCCGCGAGGAGGGCTTCCGCATACTCCGCGAATACGGCAGCCACGCGTCCTTTGTCATGATGTCCATGGGCAACGAGCTTTGGGGCAACCGGCAGCGGCTTGACGAGATACTTGCGGGCTACAAGGAAGCAGCACCCGACAAGCTTTATGTACAGGGCTCGAATAATTTTCAGTTCGTCCCCTGCATACTTGAACACGACGACTTCTTCAGCGGAGTGCGCTTTGACCGCGACAGGCTCATACGCGGCAGCTACGCCTCCTGCGACGCTCCGTTCGGGCATATTCAGACAGACGAGCCGAACAGCACCCACAATTACGACAGCATAATAATCCCCGAAAACGCGGGCACGGGCTCCGACGGCGGCGAGATACTCATACAGTACGGCACGGAAATGAAAAAGGTGCGCGCCGATTCCTCGGGTGCGATAATCCCGAACGTCCCCGTGGTATCCCACGAGGTAGGGCAGTATTACATCTATCCGAATTACGACGAGATCGCGAAATACACCGGCTCGCTGCGCCACGACACCTACGAGGGCTACCGCGCTGCCGCAAAGGAAAAGGGGCTGCTTTCGCATTGGCGCGATTTCTTCCGCGCTTCGGGGGCACTGTCCGCCGCCTGCTACCGCGACGAGATAGAAACCGCGCTGCGCTCCGAAAAAATGGCGGGCTTTCAGCTTCTCGACCTTCAGGATTTCCCCGGACAGGGCACCGCAACGGTGGGGATACTTGATCCGTTCATGGAAAGCAAGGGGCTTATCGAGCCGAACGAGTGGCGGCATTTCTGCTCAAAAACAGCAGTCCTCGCCGAGCTGCCGCGGTTCATTTATACGAGCGGAGAAAAGGTGACCGTCGGGCTGATGATATCCTCGACCGAGCCGGATTATTCCGCCTCAAAAATAAACTGGACGGTGACTGTCGGCGGAAAGACCGTTGCTGACGGCGCCAGTGCGGTGGGAACGCCTAACGGCAGGATATTCCGCTGCGCGCCCGCCGAGTTCACGCCCGAAACCGACAGACCCTGCACCGCCGTGCTTTCGCTGCGCGTCGACGGTACCAACATAACCAATTCCTACACTCTGTACATCTACCCCGAAACAGACGTTGAGATAACCGAAACATATATAAAATATGACGGGAAAACTCTGCCCATCGTGAACGACATCAGCGCCGCGACGGAGAAAACGCTTTGTATCCCAAAAGCGGGCGAAAACGACCTGCGCGGCGAATACTGCACCGATTTCTGGTGCTACGGAATGTTCAGGAGCATTTCCGAGAGCATGGGTAAGCCTGTACCGACCGGCACGCTCGGGCTGTTCATCAACAAGGACAGCGCGCTTCTCGGCGGATTCCCCTGCGAGGATCACACCACACCGCAGTGGTACGGGCTGGTCACTCACAGCCACTGCGCAAACCTTGACGGAACAGACATTGAGCCCGATGTATGGGTGATTGACAACCCGCAGCGCGCTTCAAGGCTCGCGCTGCTGTACCGCGACAACGGGCGCACGGTGTGCACCTCACGTCTGTGGGAGATAGCGGACAGGGTTGAGGTAAAGCACTTTGCGGCAAGCCTTGTTAAGGCTGTTCTGGGATAAATATGTTCGATATATCAAAAAGCCCGATTCATGATTTTCGGAGCAGATATGGGCATAAAACGCTTGCTTATCACCCTGCCGAAATACAGAAAAAAATTATTGGCTTGTTTCCGAGGAAATGTGATAAATGGTTGAGAAAAGGAATATTTTCGGGGTTACCCGTGCCGCGCTTGAGGAATACTTCATTCAAAGCGGAGAAAACCCCGCAAAGGCGGGAATAGTCTTTGACGGGATATACCGCCGCGGGATAAGGTCGTTCGACGCGCTGGGCTTGTCAACACGCGTTTGCGGCGCGCTTTCGCGTGATTTTGAGATGACCCTCCCCGAAACGGCAGAAGCGCTTGAAAGCGAGGACGCGGCAAAGCTGCTGCTTCGGCTGCGCGACGGCGAATATATTGAAACGGTGCTCATGCGGCAGAAATTCGGCAACTGCGTCTGCGTTTCCACGCAGGTCGGGTGCTCGATGGGCTGCGCGTTCTGCAAGAGCGGACAGCTTAAAAAACGGCGCAGCCTTTCCCCCGAGGAAATTACGGGTCAGGTAATTGCCGTGTCGGAGCGCTTCGGCGTTAAGATAAGCGGTGTTTCCGTCATGGGTATCGGCGAGCCGTTCGACAATTTCGGCGCGGTTCGTGACTTCTGCGAAATAATGTGCGAGCCGAAAGGCTATGCGCTCGGCGAAAAGCACGTCACCGTTTCCACCTGCGGTATTGTCCCGGGGATATACGAATATGCGGCGCTTCCGCACCCCTGCAACCTTGCAATAAGCCTGCACGCGCCGAACAACGCGCTGCGTGACGAGCTTATGCCGATAAACCGCGCATATCCGCTGGAGGAGCTTATCGCCGCGGCGGAATATTTCTCAAAAAAGGCTAACCGCCGCGTTACGCTTGAATATGTCATGCTTAACGGCGTGAACGATACCCCCGAACACGCAGAGCAGCTCTGCGGGCTTATCGGCGGGCGCGATTTCTATGTAAACATCATTCCGTACAACGCCGCCGATTCGGACTTTGAAAAAAGCCCGCGCGACAGGATAATGAGGTTTTACGATGTGCTGAAAAAACACGGCGTCGGCGTTACAATGCGCCGTGAATTTGGCGCGGAGCTTAAAGCGGCGTGCGGTCAGCTGCGCGCCGACTATGAAAAATGAACGACAAAACGACCCGAGAGGAAATTCCTCCCGGGTCATTGTTATTGTTAAATCATCAGAAACCCCAGTCCTTTTGAGTAAGGAAGGTTTCGTAATACCGCACGGTGGAGGCTGTCGCGGCGTGGAATGCGTTGTTTGCGAAAAGCACGTCGGTAACGCCGTTTTCGGTCAGGAAATCAATTACGTTATGCGTGAAATAGCGCATATCAATAACGTATATTTCCTCGAAAGAACCCATAAGGAACGGCGGGAGCGCGTTTCCGAAGCTGTCCTTGAATATGGCAAGCTTGCGCCCGTTTCCGGTGTCGGTGGAAACCTTGACGACCTTCGCGTCGCCGCCCATGAATGTGCAGTACGCCATGCCGTTGCCGTCGCTGTATTTCATGAAGAAGCTGCCCTGATACGGCTCGTAAGCGCCGACAATATTGCCGTCCTCAAGGATATAGTCGTAATACGTCGTCGTGTATTCAACATTTTTCGGGACATAATAGAAGAAATCCTCGGGGTTATTTTTCAGCACGATATCGCCCGAATAACCGTACATCGTCCCGACATAATCATGGACAACGCGCTGCTCGTATTCCGATATATCCATGAAAGGAACGCCCGCCGACGCCGCAAATTCCTTTGCCGCGTAATAAGCGCCCAGCGACGCCCAGTGGTGATCCGTCCTCATATAAATATCCTCATCCTTGTGAGCGGCAAGCGTCGTGTAGACATCGACAGCCTTAACATCGTCGCGGAGGTTGTCAATGACATGGTTGATGTTGTCGAGCTCGCTGCCGCAGTACGCCGCAACGGAGGGCGGGCTGTAAAATTCGCAGGACGTCGGGATTATCATGCTGTAAACATTCACATCGTCGCCCAGCGCTTCCTTGTATTTGTTGATAACGCCCGCGTAGCTTTCGCCTACGGTGAAGCTTCCGCCGTAAAGCATGAGAGCACGCGTCCCGACAACAGCTATGCCGTTGTTGGTGATATTTACCGCGTCGTCCTCGTTTACCTCCTGCTCAACAGGGTCTATTTCGTGGTTGCCCTGCTGCTCGGAAGCGGTGGTCGACTCTGCGGTCGCAGTTTCCGCGGATACCGTTTCGGTGACATCGGGCTCGCTTTCGTCGGGCTTCGGCGTCGTGGCTGTGGTTGTCGCGGGGGTGGTGACAGCGGGCTTGCTTTCGGGCTGACTTGTCCCCACATTATGCAGGCGTATCCCGTCCTGCCTGAATCCGCGGAGCTCACGCAGAGCGGTGGACATATTTGTGAGATCGTCGCGGAACGGAACGGTGTCGCTGAACCACTCGGAAATATCCGCGGTGTACTTGCCACTCACATAATCCTCGGCGGTAAATTCGGGAAATTCTTTAAGCTCGCGCTTTTCGGTTATGCTTTCGGTGCTTCTCGGGAATACCACGAGCGACAGACCGATCGCCTCGAACGCCAGCGTGAGCGTTACAAGATACGCTATGTTTGCCGCGCGGCGGCGCTTTGTCGCCCGGGGCTCTTTGTATTTCTTTTCGTATTTAGGTTTCATTGTATCACCTTAAAATCTCAGATAAAGGAAGGGGTTAGAGGTGCTGCCGATAAGCAGCAGCGTGCTGACAATAAGTATCGCGACCGCGCTCGCCGTTTTCATGAAGGTAAGCGCCGCCTCCGCGCCCGCGCTATCCATGCCCGCAGACTTGTCGTATGCGCTTCGGATAATCTTTCCGACAGGCAGACAGCATATGACCGCCGCGACGATCAGCCAGAGGTTCCCGAAAAGCTCGTTTTGCGTTACGAGGTCCCAGCCGCCCGCATTTCCGCCGCCGAACAATACCACAATGAAATCCTTGAGCCGCGTGAAGTCGTCGAAATAGAAGATGACCCAGCCGAAAATGATCAGGAACAGGCTGTATATATGCAGCAGACCCGACCAGATATGCTCGCGGACTTTAAGTATCGTGTATTTTTCTATAACTATTATCAACCCGAAATACATACCCCATATAACGAAGTTCCAGCTTGCGCCGTGCCAGAGCCCCGTTAAGAACCATACGATGAAAATATTTACCATCTGGTGCCTGCGGTTGCCTCCGAGCGGGATATAGACGTAATCACGGAAGAAGCTGCCGAGGGAGATGTGCCACCTGCGCCAGAATTCCGTTATCGTGCAGGAAACGTAGGGGTAGTTGAAGTTATCGTTGAAATGAAATCCGAGGCAGCGCCCCATGCCGATAGCCATGTCGGAATAACCCGAAAAATCGAAGTAAATCTGCAATGTATATGCTATGATACCGAGCCACGCGCCGCCTGTCGTCACAGTGGAAAGGTCGGCATCGAGAAATTTTGAGGATATCTCGGAAAGCTCGTTAGCGAGAATGACCTTTTTTCCCAGACCGATAAGGAAGCGGAAGGAGCCCTCCGCAATGTCGTCAAATGATATGTGACGGCGGTTTATTTCCTTGGCAATAGTTGAATACCGCACGATAGGTCCCGCTATGAGCTGCGGGAACATCGAAATGTACAGCAGCAGCGACATGAAATTCCGCTGAGGCTTTACGTCGCCGCGATACACGTCGACGAGGTAGGACATCGACTGAAAGGTGTAAAAGCTTATACCGATAGGAAGCGCGATGCCCGGCTTATTGAGCGGCAGACCGAAGAAATTCAGCGTCCCGACGAGGAAATCGGCGTATTTGAACACCCCGATAGCCGCAATATTCAGAACGATACCGACGACAAGCGCCGCCTTTGACCGTCGTTTACCCTCTCCGATGCACAGCCCGACAACATAGTTCATGACAACGCTCGCAAGCATCAGCAGGATATACACGGGCTCGCCCCATGCGTAGAATATCAGCGAAAAAACGATAAGCACACCGTTTGAAAACGGGCAGATATTATTCGGCATTGAAAAGCGGCTGTTCCTTGCGTTATCGGCATAAGCCCTGTCCGCGCACCGCGCAAGCGAATAGCACAGCATGACAGCGGGAATAAAGATGTAGAGAAAGAAAAGATCTGAAAAAACCATGAAGCGCCTCCGCGAAAAATGCCCCGTCAGAAACAGCACCGCCCTGCGGGCGCCGTAAAATAACGAGGCATACAAATATTAACTGTATATCATCTGTATTTTAAAAGGATAACGGCATATGCCCGAATATCCTGTTTTCCCCAATATTATTATAACACCGGCGGAAAAATAAGTCAATAGAGAAGTGAAAAATTCGGGCAATTATTACAACTTTTTTACGGTCAACGGCGGCGCTTGCCCGATGCCGTCATTTTCAGGCGATGATAACATTCTTGCCGCTTGTCTTGCCCTTGTACAAACGCTTGTCCACGGTGGATATCATGGCGTCAACGCTCATGCTGCCGACCGCTTCGTTCTCGCCGCTTGCCGCAAATCCGAATGTCATGGACACTCTGACTGTCGAGTCCTCGTGGTCTATCACAAGCGCATTTATCAGCGACTTGATATTGCTTATCCTGCCGTAGCAGTCGTCATATGCGCCGTACATTATAATAAGCATCTCCTCGCCGCCCCAGCGGCAGGCAATATCGCGCTCGCCGATATTTTTCATGATGATTTCGGCAATAGACTTCAGCACAATGTCGCCGCAGTCATGACCGTAGGTATCGTTCACCTTTTTGAAGTCGTCGATATCTCCCATGACGATGCAGAACGGCTCGCCGCATTTGTCGAGTTTTTCCAGTGTACCGCGCAGGCGGTTGCGGTTGTAAAGCCCCGTGAGGGGATCATGAGTGGCGGTGTAAATGAGCTGTTCGTTGGTAACATTCAGCTTCTCGATAAGCGAACGTATCTCAAGAATAAACAGGCCGCTGAACGCAAACATGAGCAGCAGGTTGAACAGGATATTGACCGAGCGCATTATTTCGAGAATATCGGGCGAAATTACATGGCGGTGTAACACAAAAAGCGGAGCGCTGCGGCGCAGGAAAACAAGCGACGCGGAAAGCGCTGTCATTGTGATAAGCGGGTAAATTATGGCGCCGCGCTTGAACACGGTGCTGCTGCAGGTCAGGAAAAGGTAATAAAGCGCGACGGGAATTGATGTCATCGAATAGAGGAAAAAGCAGGTTTCTGCGCCGAGCAGGACTGTGCACAGCATGGAGTGTATGATTATTTCGAAATACATCGCGTTTATCCATATCAGGGCATGATCTTCAAGATTGGTATGCTCGCACAGTATCCCCATAAGAATATACAGCGCAACGCTGAACACATTGAAGACCGCCATCATTTTCAGCCCGATAATAATAAATATGATAAGAAATATCAGGTGCATAACCGCGCCGGCATATGCTGCAAGCTTATATTTAAGGGATTTCCCGATATTCATATCAAGAATGTCTTTTTTCTGTCTGTTTGATTTATTCATAAAATTGCAACCCCGCTCGTCCCTTGTTAAAGGACTATTTTACAATATTATAACATTTTCCTGTCGGAAAATCAAGATTATAATGTATTATTTAGTCATATTGACGAATAATAAATTTACGGCGCACATGAGAAAAATATTTAAAACACCTTGACAAATCTGAACCTGTGTGATATAATTTATTTGTCGGAAACGATAATGATTACTATTTTTCAAAAATTAATATGGAGGAATAAAATTATGAAGTACGTATGTCCTGTATGCGGTTATGTTTACATTGGAGAATCCGCTCCCGAAAAGTGCCCTCAGTGCGGCATCCCCGGCTCTAAGTTCACCGTTATCGACGAAGCAGGCACAAAGCTTGTTTTCGCTGACGAGCACAAGATCGGCGTCGGCAAGCTCGAGGGTGTTCCCGAGGAGATCATTGAGGGTCTGCGCGCTAACTTCACAGGCGAGTGCACAGAGGTAGGTATGTACCTTGCAATGGCAAGAGCTGCTCACCGCGAGGGTTACCCCGAGGTTGGTCTTTACTACGAGAAGGCTGCATGGGAAGAAGCAGAGCACGCTGCAAAGTTCGCAGAGCTGCTCGGCGAGGTAGTTTCCGCTTCCACAAAGGAGAACCTCACAAAGCGCGTTGAGGCTGAGCACGGCGCGACAGCAGGCAAGCTTGACCTCGCAAAGAAGGCAAAGGCTCTCAACCTCGACGCTATCCACGACACCGTTCACGAGATGGCAAAGGACGAGGCAAGACACGGCAAGGCTTT
>CAMERU010000038.1 GCA_945935925.1 uncultured Clostridia bacterium
TAATCCGCGCGAGCCGAAATATTTAAAGGTGGTGTGGGGCGTTGGCTACAAAATGGAAAAATATTAGCAGGAGCGGCGCGTTCAAGGCGGTGCTCATCATAGCGTTTATCCTCTGCGCGGCGGTCGCGGGCGTTGTGACGGGCTACGGCAGGGCACTCTGTAACGACAGCTTTGTAGAAGAGGGTCTGGCGCTTATGCTGGACGACAGGGGCGGGTTTGAACGCGCGGAATACGGCGACAGAGTGAGCAGTGCGGCGAGCGAGTGCTCCAGCGCTTACTTTAGCTCGAAAAAAAGGACGTGCGACTACCGCGCGATAGCAGACAGCATTCCTTTCGGGATAAGTTTTACCGACAAAAACGGAAATGTGTATTCCAACAAAGAAATGACGGATCCCGCCGTGTACGAGGTGAACGTCTGCGGCGGCGGGTACGACCCGGACAACCCTGTCGTGCGCATTGCGATAGAGCTTGACGAGGAAAACGGACTGCTCGTTTATGACGAGGAACGGTTCGTATATCTGCCCGATTATCACCGCATTCTGTCCCTGCTGCCGTTTTCGGCGGCAATAGAAACCTCGAACGGATTTTATGAGCCTGTTTACTATGTTGACAGCGGCGAATGGGTTTCGCTGACGCTTATTCCCGAAAAAACAAAGGGAAACGCCGCCGTTGAGGAGCTGACGCTGACTATATACGGTATGTCGGGATATATCAGCGATACCGTGGCAGATAATACGATATACAAATCGGTGCTCGACAAGCTGGACTTCTACTGCCGCATTAACATGAAAGACGGCAGCTTTTACGAAAACAGCGTTCCTTACGCAAGGACGGTAATGTATGACGACGCCGTTGTTTCGGGAGCACTGTCTGACGCGGGCATTACCGAGATAGGTGTCGGACTTAGCGAAAGCGAGAGCGCGGCGCTGGCACTTAGGTATGAAAACGGCGTTCATGATATGCGGGTCATTCTGATAACGGATATCTGCCTGCTTGTGCTCGGGACGGCGATACTCATTTATCTCTGCCGCATCATCGGCGAGAGCCCCGACGGTAAAGCTTCGCTTCATCCCGTGCTGTCGGTGTTTTATGAGATACCCCTTGCGGCGGTCCTGATCTCGGCGTTTTGCGCGGCGGCGTTCTTCGTGTCGGATAATTTCACCCGCCTTAGCTCCGACGCCCGGACGAACGGGATATACATGATGGTTATTTGTGGACTTGCCGCGGCGGGCATGGCGGTGCTGTGGCTTTATATGTGGCTGTGTCTTTGCGCGCGGAGCAGAAACGGCGTTTTCGCCCGCGGCTGCGGTATTTACCGCCTGCTGAATTTCCTGTGGAGAACGGTAAAGCGCGTGTGCCGTTTCGTTGTCGACCTGTTTACGGGGAAATTTATAAGCAGCAGGGGCTCGAAGCGCATTGTTTTCATCAACGCGGTATTCTGCGCGGCAACGCTGGTGAATGCGCTGCTGTTCCTGCTTTGTGTGCGGAATCCGTTTTCCGGCTCGGCTCCGTCGGTGTTTTTCGGAGCATTGCTGATATCCATAGAGGGCGTATTTCTGGTGCTGTTCATTTATGCGCAGTTCATCATTTCGCGGGATATTTCGGTGCTGGAGCGGCAGATAGAGGACGTGTACCTCGGGAAAGCGGTGTCCTGCGCGGAATACCACGAAAGGTCGGTGTTCAGGCAGAGCGGCGAGCGGCTTGAAAAGCTTGGCGAGCAATATCGCAGGGGAATGGAGGAGCGCGTCAGGGCGGAGCGCATGAAGATAGACCTTGTGACAAACGTTTCCCATGACCTCAAAACGCCGCTGACCTCTATAATAAGCTATGTCGACCTGCTGAGCAAGGAGGAGCTCCCGCCCGCGGCGGAGGATTATGTGAAAATATTGCAGAGCAAATCGGAGCGGCTGAAAAACATAGTTTCCGATGTGTTCGAGCTGGCGAAGGCGACGAGCGGCGAGATGACCGCCGAGCGCTCGCCGATAGACCTTTCAAGGCTTTGCAGTCAGGCGCTTGCCGATATGGAGGACAGGATAGCGGCGTCGGGGTTCGAGGTTCGGCGCGGGATATGCGACCCGCCCGTTGTCATAAAGAGCGACGGAAAGCGGATTTACCGCATAATCCAAAATCTTCTTGACAACGCGCTCAAGTATTCGATGGAGGGAACGCGGATATATTTCACGCTCGAAAAGGCGGGCGGCAGGGCTGTTCTGACCATAAAGAACATAGCTGCGGCGCCGATGGAATTTACCGCCGAGGAGATAACCGAGCGGTTCGTCCGCGGTGACAAATCGCGCAGCACAGACGGCTCGGGGCTGGGGCTTTCCATTGCGCAGGGATTTGCGCTCGCCTGCGGTGGCGAACTGAAAATCGACATTGACGGCGATCTTTTCAGGGCAGCGGTGTCCTTTCCGCTTGCCGATAGTTAAACTGATAAGGTAAATTAGGTTACGATAGGGGGCGGCTCGGAGCGCTGCCCCTGCTTTTTTATAAGAAGTTATAAAAAAGCGGTGAAAGCTTTGTTTAAAATGGAGTGACATATAGTGGTAAAATCTATTGATATTTTAAGTAAAATATGATAGAATAATAATATATCGTGTACAGCGATTTCCGACGGCACCATATATGCGGTGCTGTTTTATCAACGGTTTATCAAGGAGACTGCCATGTCCCAGAAACTTAGCGAGCTTATTACGCTGCTGCGCGGCCACCGCGTATTCATACAGACGCATAATTTCCCCGACCCCGACGCCATTGCCAGCGCATTCGGGCTGCAATATCTGCTGCGTAAGTTCGGAATGACAACGACTATATGCCATCACGGCGTTATCGAGCGCACTGCTACCGCAAACATGGTTGCGGAATTTGGCATATCCATGACGGAGGACAAGGACCTCAAGGATATGACGGCGGACGACTACATAATCACAGTCGACTCGCAGAAGGGCAACGCGAATATCCGTGACCTTGTGGGAAACGAGGTCGCTTGTATAGACCACCACCCTATTTTCAGCGAGTCCGATTACAAATACATGGATATCCGTATCGTCGGAAGCTGTTCGACAATAATCGCGGATTACTACCGTCAGTACAAGATAGATATGCCCGAGGACGTCGCGACGGCGCTGCTTTACGGGCTGAAAATGGACACGGCGGACTTTACCCGCGGCGTGACCGAGCTTGACGTTCAGATATACGAATTTCTTTTCTCTAAGAGCAACAATCAGCTTATCCGCCGATTTCAATCGGGTACGATACAGTATGACGAGCTGGAGTCCTTCGTCGACTCCATGCGGAACATCGACATTTACAACGGCGTTGCGTTCGCGTTCCTCAATTTCGACTGCGCCGACGCATTTGTGGCGACAATTTCCGATTTCATACTTAATCTTGACGTTGTGACCTTCGCGGTGGTTTATTCCCGCCGCGCCAACGGCTTCAAGTTCTCCGTGCGTTCCGAGCTGGACGAGCTTAACGCGGGAGTTATCGCGCAGAACGCGCTGAAGGACGTCGGCACGGGCGGCGGTCACCGTTCGATGGCGGGCGGATTTGCGGAGGAGAAAAAGCTGCTGGCGATAAGCATTGACTACAACAAAACGGTGCAGAACCTGTTCCTCAACGTTATCGACGAGATACGGGAAAGCAATGAAAGCAATGCGCAGGAGGAGCAGCCTCAGCAGCAGAGCATATAACAGCACATTAATATATAAAAAGCGCGTGTAAAAACGCGCTTTCAGCTTGTCGAAAAACTAAGCTTCGCCCGCGCAGCGGGCTTTTAAATACATTTTTGGGGCGGGTTTCCCGCCCCAAAAATACCTCTGTCCCGACAAGTGTGAAGCCGCGCAGCGGCTTTGCGCGCAGGCGGGACGGCTCGGCAGGGCGTTAGCCGTGCCGACCTCCGCGTCAGCGGAGATCCTGTCGGAAAAGCCCGACAGGGCTTTTTCGACAGACTGAAGCGCGTGTAAAAACGCGCTTTTTCTCGTATATGGCGTTATTTGTCCCAAAATTCATTTGACAAATGCGCGGTATAGTGGTATAATAAACTGATTAAGTATCATTCCGAGCCGCCTTTTCCGAGGAACGGCTTACAGAAAGATACAGGTTAGGAGTGTTTTGACAAATGACGATATTCTATAATTTTGAAGGCAAAATGTATATAAATATAACCAACGGCTGCCCCTGCCGCTGCGTTTTCTGTATCCGCAACAACGGCGACAGCGTATATGATAACGACAGCCTCTGGCTGGAGCATGAGCCGGATTTCGAGGAGATAAAGGCGGCTTATGAAGCGTTCGACAAGACGGGTATAACCGACGCGGTATTCTGCGGCTACGGCGAGCCGACCGTGCGCGCCGACATACTTGTAAAGACCGCCGAGTATATCAAACAGCGCAGCGGCATGAGGATACGCCTTAACACCAACGGGCTTGTAAGGCTCATTCACCCCGACTTCGACATAAACCGCTTCAAGGGGCTAATTGACGCGGTGTCGATAAGCCTTAACGCGCCCGACGCGAAGCGCTACAACGAGGTGACCCGCCCGAGCTTCGGCGAGAAGGCGTTCGACGCAATGATAGATTTCGCGCTTGACATGAAAAACATCTGCCATAGCGTCGGCTTTACCGTTGTCGACATCATCTCCGAGGAGGAGATAGAAAAGTGCCGTCAGATATCCGAGGAGCTTCAGATACCGCTGCGCGTCCGCACATACATCACCGACAACGAGAGCTACACCTGATGAGGATACTCGGAATAGACCCGGGCTACGCGATAGTCGGGTACGGCGTTCTTGATTACGACAACGTTGCGTTTAAGACGGTGAATTACGGCGCGATAACCACAGCGCCCGAAACGCCCTTTGAAAAGCGGCTCGCCGAGATATACGACGATATGTGCAGCATACTCGATTTGTTCAAGCCCGACTGCATGAGCATTGAAAAGCTGTATTTCAACACGAATATCACCACGGGAATAGACGTCGCGCAGGCGCGCGGGGTGACTGTGCTCGCGGCGGCGCAGCGCGGTATCCCCATATATGAATACACGCCGCTTCAGGTCAAGGTCGCGGTCACGGGCTACGGCAGGGCGGAAAAGCACCAGATGCAGGAAATGACAAGGAATATCCTCCGCCTTAAAGCTGTCCCCAAGCCCGACGACACCGCAGACGCGCTCGCCATTGCGATATGTCACGGTCACACGGGCGGCTCGCGGCTGGCGGGGATAGCACAGGAGAAAGGAATAACGAAATGATATACAGTGTTCGGGGCGAGCTCGTCCATACGGAGCCGGGGCTTGCCGTTGTGGAATGCGGCGGGGTTGGCTACGCCTGCCGCACCACCGCAAATACGCTTGCGAAGATCCGCAGCGGCGGCGAGGTCAGGCTTTTCACCTACCTTCACATGACGGAAAACGCTGTCGACCTGTTCGGCTTCGCGGACAGCGGGGAGCTTCAGTGCTTCAGGCAGCTTATCTCTGTTTCGGGGGTAGGCCCCAAGGCGGCGCTTTCTATCCTTTCGGACATAACGCCGTCAAAGCTTGCGCTGTGCGTTGCGACGGGCGACAGCAAGACGCTGACGCGCTCGCCGGGTATCGGCGCGAAGATAGCGCAGAGGATAGTGCTTGAGCTGAAGGACAAGGTGGCTAAGGAGCAGCGCGTTTCCGCGCAGGAATTTGCGGGGGGAGCTGTTCCCGCGGCGGCGGGAAACGCCGTGCAGGAGGCGCTCAACGCGCTCGCCGTGCTCGGTTTTGCACCCGTGCAGGCGCAGGAGGCGCTTAAAGGCGCGGACGCGTCGCTGTCCGTGGAGGAGCTTATCAAATACGCGCTGAAAAATCTCGGATAAAGGAGATTTGCAATTTGAACAAGAACGGAAATTCGGGGAACGCATATTCCGCGTGGATGATAGTCGCCGGTTGCTTTTCGGGAGTCATGCTGTGCGTTCTGATGATGTGGCTCACGTCGGACGACCTTTCGATGGCGCTCGGCGTTTCGGCGGCGATAGGGTTCATGGCGGTATGCACTGCCGCCGTGATCGCCGTGCAGTGCACCCTTGTACCATATATTAAAATCAGGAAAGCGGCGCTGTCCGCGCTCGGGCGGCACGGAATTTCCGCCGTAATGCGCGACAAGACCGCCCGCACCTGCTACAAGGGAATAATCGCGCTGATGAAGGGCGATGTTGTTAAGGCGGAAAGGCTGCTTAACGAGGCGCTCAGTCATGCGGACGTTCGGCAGAATCAGCTTTTCTGCGTGGAATGGCTGGAGCATATCTATGAGGAAACAAGGGACCGCGCAAAGCTGCTGTGGTGCTACCGCAAGGCGGTGGAGCTGGCGCCCGATAACCCCGACGCGCAGTGCGTGCTGGGGCAGGAATACTTTTCCGAGGGCAGCCTTGACAAGTCTATGTACTGCTTTGAGCAGGCAATGAAATACGACCCGAACAACGGGTTCCCCTATTACAGCATGGCAAAGATACACATGATACGCGGCGAGGACGATAAGGCGCAGGAGCTTCTCGACAGGCTTGTTTCGATAAACGAGAGCCACCCGCTGGTGTATGAGGAATTGGCGATATTCAGCGCAATGCACGGCGACAGCGAGAAGTCGGAGGAATATTACCAAAAGGCAATTCTGTGCGGTTACAGAGATCCCGAGGAGCTTAACACCCGTATCACCGCGATACTGGAATACGGTCAGGCGGAGAATGTAACGGGAGAGGATCTGCCTGCGGAATTTTACCGCCGTGTGACAAGAGAAGATTTTGAGAGGTAACGAGAATGCTTGAGATGTCGAATGACGAGCTTGATTTCAGCCCTGCGGAGCGTATCGTCGAGCCGTCCTATAATGAGGCGGACAGCGATGTCGAGCTTTCGCTGCGCCCGAGAACTCTCGCGGAATATATAGGTCAGGACAAGGTCAAGGAAAACATGGCGGTATATATCGAGGCGGCGAAGAAGCGCGGCGAGTGCCTTGACCATGTGCTGCTGTACGGTCCGCCCGGGCTTGGAAAGACAACGCTTTCCTGCATCATTGCGAACGAGATGGGCGTCAATATCCGCGTCACCTCGGGACCCGCTATCGAAAAGGCGGGCGACCTTGCGGCGCTGCTGACGAATTTGCAGCCAAACGACGTGCTGTTTATCGACGAGATACACCGCCTGCCGCGGCAGGTCGAGGAGGTGCTCTATCCCGCGATGGAGGACTATGTGCTCGATATCGTTATGGGAAACGGTCCTGCGGCGCGGTCTATACGAATTGACCTGCCGAAATTCACGCTCATCGGCGCGACCACCCGCTCGGGGCAGCTCTCCGCGCCGCTTCGCGACAGGTTCGGCGTTGTTCAGCGGCTGGAGCTGTACACGCATGAGCAGCTGTGCGATATAGTTCAGCGCTCGGCGGTGATACTCGGGATACCCTGCGCAAAGGACGGCGCTATGGAGATAGCGAAGCGCTCGCGCGGAACGCCCCGTATCGCGAACAGGCTGCTGAAGCGCGTTCGCGATTTCGCGGAGGTGCTCGGCAACGGAAAGATAACGCGCGAGATAGCGGACATGGCACTCGGCAAGCTGGAGATAGACAGGCTCGGGCTGGACAGCCTTGACAGGCGGTTGCTCGAGATGATGATAAAGGGGTACAACGGCGGCCCCGTCGGGCTGGCGACGCTTGCTTCCGCGCTCAACGAGGAGGCAGTCACACTGGAGGACGTCTGCGAGCCGTATCTCATGCAGCTCGGATTTGTCGCAAAGACCCCGCGCGGCAGAGTCGCGACCTCGCTTGCCTATAAGCATTTGGGAATACTTCAGGACGGACAGCAGACGCTGGACGATATGTGATAAATAAGGACAGAAGAAATGAGAATATCCGACAAGTGGCAGGACTACTGCCTTATCGACACCGCCAACGGAGAGCGGCTGGAGCGCTGGGGAAACGTCACGCTCATACGACCCGATCCGCAGATAATATGGAAGTGCCGCGGCGAGGCTCCCGAGTGGAACACCGCGCACGCGAAATACAACCGCTCAAGCTCGGGCGGCGGCTCGTGGGATTACCGCAGGAAACTCCCCGAGAGCTGGCAGATAAGCTACGGAGAGCTTAATTTCCTTGTAAAACCGACGGGGTTCAAGCACACGGGGCTGTTCCCCGAGCAGGCGGTAAACTGGGACTACTGCATGAACGAGATACGCGCGGCGGGACGACCGATAAACGTGCTTAACCTGTTCGCATATACGGGCGGAGCAACGCTTGCCTGCGCGGCGGCGGGCGCTTCCGTGTGCCACTGCGACGCGGTAAAGGGCATGGTGGACTGGGCGCGCACCAACGCGAAGCTTTCGGGGCTATCCGACAAGCCGATACGCTGGATAGTGGACGACGCCGCGAAATTCATCGCGCGGGAGATACGCCGCGGAACGCGCTACGACGGGATAATCCTCGACCCCCCGAGCTACGGCAGGGGGACTAACGGCGAGATGTGGAAGCTGGAGGACAACATCTACGACCTTATGATGATGGTGACGCAGCTCCTTTCGGACAAGCCGCTTTTCATACTGCTAAACAGCTACACGACGGGGCTTTCCGCGTCGGTCATGAGCTATCTGCTGCAAATGACTGTCGGGCAGAGATTTGACATCGACGTCATCTCCGAGGAGATAGGTCTGCCCGTTAAGCAGACGGGAATGGCGCTGCCCTGCGGAAGTACGGCGATAGTCAGGTTTAAGTGAGAGATCAGAGGAGATAACTTGAACAATATTATAGAAGTAGAAAATCTGTGCTTTGATTATGTAGCGCACGACGACGACGGCAGCGTGACCGAGCGCACCGAGGTGTTGAAGAACGTCAGCCTTTCGGTGCCCGAGGGGCAGTTTCTCGCCGTTCTCGGACACAACGGCTGCGGCAAATCAACGCTTGCGAAGCATTTCAACGCGATACTCACCCCGACGAGCGGCAAAGTCACCGTTCTCGGCATGGACACGTCGGACGAGGAGCGCCTTTTCGACATTCGGCAGAACGTCGGCATGGTGTTCCAGAACCCCGATAATCAGCTTGTCGCGACTATCGTTGAGGAGGACGTTGCTTTCGCTCCGGAGAACCTCGGCGTTCCGCCCGAGGAGATACGCCGCCGCGTCGACGACGCGTTGAAGCAGGTGGATATGTATGAGTTCCGCGAGCAGTCGCCGCACCAGCTTTCGGGCGGTCAGAAGCAGCGCGTCGCCATTGCGGGGATAATCGCCATGCAGCCGCGCTGCATAGTCATGGACGAGCCGACCGCCATGCTTGATCCAAAGGGCAGGCGCGAGGTCATGAAAACGGTGAAATACCTCAACAAGGAAAAGGGTATCACCGTGATACTGATAACCCATTACATGGACGAGGCAGCGCAGGCTGACCGCGTGGTCGTAATGGACGGCGGGAAGATCATCATGGACGACGTTCCGCGCAAGATATTCTCGCAGGCGGACGCGCTGCACGCTGTCGGGCTGGACGTTCCGCAGGTGACGGAGCTGTGCTGTATGCTGCGGAAAAACGGCGTTGATATTTCCCCGGAAATAATTTTCGAGCAGGAATGCGCCGAGGCGATAGCGAAGCTGCCGCTGGTGACGAAAACGGCTCCCCGCGCCGAACGCGCGGATCAAGCGCCGAAGGAAAAAAAGGACATTGCGGCGCAGGTGAAGTCGCTGACCTATAAATACAGCGTCGGGACGCCGTTTGAAAAGACGGCTGTCGACAATGTTGACCTTGCGATAGAGCGGGGGGAATTTGTCGGGATAATCGGTCATACCGGAAGCGGCAAATCCACGCTGATACAGCACCTCAACGGGCTTATCAGACCGACCTCGGGAGAGGTCATAGTCGACGGCGTTAATATTTGGGACAAAAAGGTAAGCATACGCGATATCCGCTTTAAGGTGGGGTTAGTTTTCCAGTATTCCGAGCATCAGCTTTTCGAGGAAACCGTCGCGAAGGATATCGCATACGGACCCAAAAACATGGGGCTTTCCGACGAGGAAATACAAAAGCGCGTTCGGGAAGCGGCGCAGGCGATGGATATCGTCCACCTGCTCGAACGCTCGCCGTTCGAGCTTTCGGGAGGGCAGCAGCGCAGGGTGGCTCTGGCGGGAGTTCTCGCGATGGAGCCGCAGGTGCTTATCCTCGACGAGCCCGCAGCGGGGCTTGACCCCAAGGGCCGCGACAAGATACTCGGGCAGATAAAGCAGTACCACGAGCAGTCGGGCAGGACGATACTTCTTGTTTCGCATTCAATGGAGGACATTGTGAAGTACGCCACAAAGGTGCTGGTTATGAACAAGGGAAAGCTGTTCTGCTATGACGACACGGACAAGGTGTTCGAGCGTACCGACGAGCTCGCCAAGATAGGGCTCGACGTTCCGCAGATAACAAGAATGTCGCATATCCTCGCGGAAAAGGGCATTGACATCGGAAACGATATATATACCACGCAGAGAGCGGCGGAAAGACTGCTCGGCATAATTAAAGGAAAGAACAAATGATAAAGGATATAACTATCGGACAGTATTTCCCGGGTAACTCGGTAATACACAGGCTGGACAGCCGAGTAAAGCTGCTGCTGGATATGCTGTATCTGGTAATACTTTTCACGGCGCAGAGCTACACCGGTATTCTTGTGGGAATGCTGTTTATGGTGGTGTGCTATATCCTCGCGCGGATAAGGCTCACCATGATTTTCAAGAGCATAAAGCCGATACTGCCGCTGATGATATTCACGGGGATACTGAACGTGCTCTTTATCAAGGGCGAAACGCCTCTGTTTCACTGGTGGATAATCGAGGTCTACCCCGAGGGAATACGCACGGCGCTGTTCATGCTGCTGCGTATCGTCGCGCTTATCGTCGGAATGTCGCTGCTCACCTACACGACCTCTCCGATAATGCTGACCGACGCGATAGAAAGGCTGCTCGGCCCGCTTAAAAAGCTGCATTTCCCCGTGCACGAGCTTTCGATGATGATGACTATTGCGCTGCGCTTTATCCCGACGCTCGTCGAGGAAACGGACAAGATAATGTCGGCGCAGAAAGCGCGCGGCGCGGAGATCGACAGCGGCGGGCTGATGAAAAAGGCAAAGGCGCTCATTCCGGTGCTTATCCCGCTGTTCGTTTCGGCGTTCAAGCGTGCGAACGAGCTTGCGACGGCAATGGAATGCCGCTGCTACCACGGGGGAGAGGGCAGGACGCGCCTGCGGCAGCTAAAGACAGCTCCGCGCGACTATATCGCCGCTGTGGTAATGCTGGCGCTGTTTGCGGCGGTGATCGTCATAAACTGCTTCCCCATACTTCCGTAACGGAGGTCTTATGAGAAATCTCAAGGTTTTCATAGCGTATAACGGCGCGGCATATCATGGGTTTCAGCGGCAGGGCAACGCGGCGACCGTTCAGGAAACGGTGGAGCGCTCGCTCGGTAAGCTGCTGAAAATACCCCCGCCCGTAATATACGGCTGCTCGCGGACGGACACGGGCGTCCACGCGCGCCACTTCTGCTTCAACGTCCATATCGACAGCAGCATACCCTGCGAGGGCTTTATCAAGGGCATGAACACCCTGCTCCCGCCCGATATCGCGGTGCTGTCCTGCGAGGACGCGCCCGAGGATTTTCACGCGCGGTATGACACAAAGGCAAAGGAATATGTCTACCTGATAAACAACAAGCCGCAGCGCGACGTTTTTATGCAGAACCTCGCGTTCCACTATCCGTACAAGCTGGATATCGCGGCAATGGAGCGCGCGGCGCGCCTGCTTGAGGGCGAGCATGACTTCGGCGGCTTCTGCCGCGCGGAGGGAAAGGCGCGCGTTAAAACTACGGTGCGGACGATTTACGGCGTTTCGGTGACGGAAAAGGACGGAATGTGCGAGCTCCGCATACGCGGGAACGGCTTTTTGTATAATATGGTGAGGATAGTGACCGGCACGCTGCTTTACATCAGCGAGGGCAGGCGCACCGAGGAGGATATCCTCCGCGCGCTGGAAACAGGCGACAGGTCGCTCAGCGGCATAACGCTCCCGCCCGAGGGGCTGTACCTCAACGAGGTGTATTATTGACCCTTGACTAACAGCTAAGGAAGGTGTTATAATGGAGGACAGGAACAATATCAACAGGTTCCGCAAAAAGAAGAAGCAGCGCAGGTTCATGCTGAATTTCGCGGTGGTGCTTCTTATCGGGCTTGTTATAATATTGGTCGCGTCGAACTGGACGGCGATAATCTCACCGTTCAAGGACGCCGCGCTTGACGTCGGAGCGGGCGGCTTTCCCGTTGAGCTCCCGGGTAGCACGGGCTACGAGCTTTATCCCCTCGGGGACAATTTCTGCCTGCTCACCGATACCTACCTTTACACCTATAACCCCGACGGCGCGAATATCGCGGGGTTTCAGCACGGCTTTCAGAACCCCGCCGCGTCCGTAAATTCAAGGCGGGCGCTGGTGTACGACAAGAACGGAAAAAGCTTCCGCTTTTATTCCCGCTCGGAGGAGATATACAGCAACACTCTGGACGACAGCATCGTTTTCGCGGTATCGGGCAGCTCGGAGCGCAGCGCGGTGGTTACCACCTCGTCGCGGTACGCGAACTATGTTTATGTGTTCAGCTCCGAGGGAAAGCAGATATTCCGCTGGGCTTCGCCCGAAAACAAGGTGATGCAGGTCTGCTTCTCCGACGACGACAACAGCATTTTCGTTTCCGTCATAGGCGAGAGCGGCG
The DNA here is from genome assembly GCA_945935925.1 of uncultured Clostridia bacterium. Classification (GTDB taxonomy): domain Bacteria; phylum Bacillota; class Clostridia; order Oscillospirales; family Ruminococcaceae; genus CAG-115. The sequence continues at coordinate 12,723 of CAMERU010000038.1, forward strand.
GCGAGCTTAAACTAAGCGTGCTTAGGTTCGACCTGAATAACTCCGAAAATGCGATATGGCAGACGGACATCGGCAGCGACATCACGTTCTCGCTCGAATACTGCCGCGACGGTATATATGTTGTGACGAGCGGCGGCAGTATGCTGCTCGACAAGGACAGCGGCGAGCTGACCGCGCAGACGGCTTTCACCAGGACGGTTTCGGGTATCTCCGAGAGCGACAGTATCCGCGCGCTGGTTTTCCATGACACCGCGTCAAACGGCGATATGGCGGTGCTCTACGGCAGCGGGCTGGAGGAAAAGGGAACGCTTCCTCCCGGAAATATAACGGCGTTCGGGGTATATGACGGGAAGCTGTATGTGCTGAGCGGCACGAGCCTTTGCGTTTACAGCTCCTCCGCGGAACAAACGGCGGAATATGAGCTTGACGATGTTTATTCCGATTTCACGGTGATAAACGGCAGCGCTTATCTCATCGGCTACAACACCGTTCAGAAGAAAGAGCTCTGATACGGGAAAGGATAAATATGGGATCACAGTTTGCAATAATATATGACATGATCGTGCTTGCGGTAATCGGCGGAATGATATTCGCGGGAGTTAAAAAGGGCTTCGCGAGCGTTATCGTTGGTATCGCGGCGGTATTCGTTGCGTTTTTCTGCGCGCTTCTGTTAAGCGGACCGATAGCGGGGCTTATCTATGATAACTTTATCGAAAAGCCCATTTCCGAGGCGGTGGACAACGCGCTTGATGAAACTATGGGCTCGGTAACGCTGAGCGGGATAGAGGACGTGGATTTTGACAAGGTACTTATTTCCGGCGTTCCCGCGGGTGAATATGTTCCGAAATACGAGGGTACGGGAAAGGCTGTCGTTGATCTGTCCGATCTGGATCTCAGCCAAACGGGTATTGAGAACGTTGATCTTTCGGTTTTCGGGGTGGATCCCAACGCCGACCTGACGTCGCTCAACGCAAAGACGGTGGAATTTACCATGTCCGACATTGAGAAATACGGTATCGGAAAGCTTGCGGCGGCGCAGTATATCGCGGTGAACGCGGTAAATTCGGACTTCTTTTCCTCCTTTGAGGACTATGCCAAGACCATTTCCGAGGCGGCGCCGGGCGTAATAGACGCGCTCGCGGGCGACATAGAAAACGGCGGCACCTCCGCGGTGCGCACGGTAGTTCTCAATATGGCGGACGCCTCCGCCTCCGCAAAGGACGCGGTGATCGGCGGAATGATCGAGCCGATGTTCACTATGATAGTGAAAACGATCATTTTCATAGTGATATTCATTCTGGTGCAGATAATCCTTGACGTTATCGCGAGAGTGCTGAAGCTGGTGAACAAGGTTCCGGTCATCGGCAGCGTCAACTCGCTGCTGGGCGGCGCTGCGGGGCTTGTGCAGGGGCTTATCACGGTGTTCGTTATCTGCATTGTGTTCCGCTTTATCATATCGGTCACGGGCGGCGACGTCATGTTCTTCAACGAAACGACGGTAAATTCAACTTATGTGTTCAAGTGGCTGTATAATTTTGAATTTCTGAATTTCCTGACATAAAATAGAAAGAAAGAGAGATAGGTGAATGAAAATGATGATGTGTTCAAGATGCAAAAAGCGGCCTGCGGTGATGTTCATTTCCACCATGAGCGGCACCGAGCGCAAGAACGAGGGACTCTGCCTTCAGTGCGCAAAGGAGCTCGGGCTCCCGCAGGTCACCGATTACCTCAAGCAGATGGGTATTTCGGAGGAGGATTTCGAGAACGCCTGTGATTCCGTTTTCGGGGAAAACGGCGAGATAGACAACGATCTGCTCTCACAGCTCGGGCTGGGGGCATTCGGCGGGGAAGATCATGACGACGATTCCGACGATTCCGACGACGCGGACGAGCCCGACGGAGCCGATGAAAATGAACTGAAGGAAAGCAAGGGCGACAGTATGTTCGAGCGCGGCGGCGCGGGAACAATGCCGAGCTTTCTGCGCAATCTTTTCGGCGGCAGCGACAGCAAGCCGTCCTCCGACGGGGAAAAGCAGGACGCCGACAAGAAGCCCCGCAAAAAGGAAAAGACCGACAAGAAGCGCCGCTGCCTTGAAACCTACTGCACCAACCTCACAAGGCGCGCCGCGAACGGCGAGATAGACCGCATAATCGGCAGGGAAAAGGAGATCTACCGTGTTCTCCAGATACTCTCCCGAAGAACCAAGAACAACCCCTGCCTTATAGGCGAGCCGGGCGTCGGCAAGACCGCCATTGCCGAGGGTATCGCGCTGAAGCTTGCGAGCGGGGACGTTCCGTTCAGGCTTCAGGGCAAGGAGCTTTACCTGCTCGACCTCACCGCGCTCGTCGCGGGAACGCAGTTCAGGGGTCAGTTCGAGAGCCGCGTCAAGAGCCTGCTTGACGAGGTTAAGAACGCGGGTAACGTTATGCTGTTCGTGGACGAGGTGCATAATCTCGTGGGAACGGGCGGCGACTCCGACGGCACGATGAACGCGGCGAATATTTTCAAGCCCGCTCTTTCGCGCGGCGAATTGCAGGTCATCGGCGCGACGACGTTCGCGGAGTACCGCAAGCATATCGAAAAGGACAGCGCGCTGGAGCGCCGCTTCCAGCCTGTAACGGTGAACGAGCCGACCATTGACGAAACCATAGAGCTGCTCGACGGGATAAAGGAATATTACGAGAAACACCACAAGGTCAAGGTGTCCTCCGAGGTGGCGAGAATGTGCGCCGTGCTTTCGGAGCGGTACATCAACGACCGCTTCCTGCCCGATAAGGCGATAGACCTGCTGGACGAAGCCTGCGCGAGCGCCAGCCTTGCAAACGAGAGCATAACCGAGTATGAAAATCTCAAAAAGTCGCTCGAGGAGCAGAAGAAGCAGGAGAGCGAGCTTTCCGAGGCGTCGCCGATAGATTACGAGAAGCTTGCCGAGGTAAAGACGGCGGTAGCGCAGACCGAGGCGAAGATAGCCGGGATAAAGGACAAGGCGGAGAACGTCAATGTCACGCTTGAGGATCTTTCCAAGGTCATCGAGCTATGGACGGGTATCCCCGCAAACAAGATACAGGAAACCGAGTACAAGCGCATTGGCAGCCTTGAGCAGCACCTCAAGGAAAAGGTGATAGGTCAGGACGAGGCGTGCGAGCTTGTCGCAAAGGCGATAAAGCGCACCCGCGTGCAGCTGACCGAGCGCCGCAGACCCGCGTCGTTCATCTTTGTCGGGCCGACGGGTGTCGGAAAGACGGAGCTTGTAAAGGTGCTCGCAAAGGAAATGTTCGACACGGTAGACCCGCTTATACGGCTCGATATGTCGGAATATATGGAGAAGCACAGCGTGTCCAAGATAATCGGCTCGCCTCCCGGCTATGTCGGGTATGACGAGGCGGGGCAGCTCACCGAGCGCGTCCGCAGAAAGCCCTATTCCGTCATTCTGTTCGACGAGATAGAAAAGGCTCACCCCGACGTCATGAATATCCTGCTCCAGATACTTGACGAGGGCAAAATAACCGACTCCCACGGCAGGAACGTAAGCTTTGAAAACACCGTTATCGCAATGACCTCGAACGCAGGTCAGAACACGGGGATAAACGGCATAGGATTCAGCAAGTCCGCCGAGGATATGACAAAGGAGCGCGCCATGAAGGGTCTGCGGGACTTCCTGCGCCCCGAGTTCCTTGCGCGTATCGACGAGGTTGTGGCGTTCAGCCCGCTGAACGAGGAATCCTACGCGAGGATCGCGAAGCTCATGCTTGAGGAATTGAGAGATCCGCTCAAGGAAAAGAAGCTTGAGCTGAATATCGCGGACGAGGTTTACACCGCGGTCGCGAAAAAGGCATACGGCGGCAAGTTCGGCGGCAGGGATATCCGCCGCGTTATCCGCTCGGATATCGAGGACAAGATAGCCGAGGGCATTATCGACAACGCGGAAAAGCCGCTTTCGAGCGTTAATATCTCCGCCGAAAACGGCGAAATATCCGTTGAATTAAAATGAGCGTTATTTTTGTAACAGGCGGAACGGGCGCTATCGGGTCGGCGGTCGCGGAGGAATTTTCCCGCACCGACGACGTGGTGTTCAGCTACAATTCCTGCGCGGATAAGGCACAGCGGCTGAAGGAGCGGCTGCACTGCGGCTGCGTCCGCATGGACGTTTCGGACAGGCAGTCGGTCAACGCAGCCGTCGCCGAGGTACTCAAAAACTACGGGCATATCGACGTGCTTGTCAACAACGCGGGGATATCGCAGATAAAGCTTTTCGGGGACATAACCGATGAGGACTGGGCGCGTATGCTTGCGGTTGACCTTACGGGCTGCTTCAATGTCACGCAGGAGGTGCTGAAGGGCATGATAGCGCGCAAGAGCGGCGCGGTGGTGAATATCTCGTCGGTTTGGGGAGTTCACGGCGCGTCCTGCGAGGTGCATTACTCCGCGGCTAAGGCGGGCGTTATCGGCATGACAAAGGCGCTCGCAAAGGAGGTCGGGCTTTCGGGGGTTACGGTCAACTGCGTTGCTCCCGGCGTTATCGACAGCCCGATGAACAGCGCGCACCTTACTCCGGAGGAGCTTTCGGAGCTTGCGGAGCAGACGCCCGTCGGCAGGCTCGGCAGACCCGAAGAGGTGGCAAGAGCGGTAAGGGCGCTTGCCGAAAATCGCTTTATCACCGGGCAGGTGCTGGGAGTTGACGGCGGATTTTACTGAAATATGGCGATAATGCGTTATTTTTAAGGCAATACCGCATAATTATTTTCGTTCGATTGCGCAGTCAGATTTTTCGTC